>NZ_JBSICB010000054.1:0-242 GCF_058245615.1 Chryseobacterium sp. UF-290 | reverse complement strand
AAATCAGAATGACCGTGGTAACAACCAGCGAATTTCATAATTTTTGTGCGGCCTGTGTAAGCACGAGCAACACGAATTGTTGTCATTACTGATTCAGTACCAGAGTTTACGAAGCGGACTTTATCTAATGCAGGCATTGCTTCTTTTAACATTTTTGCAAATTTTACTTCTAGCGCTGTTGGTGTTCCATAAAGTACACCATTTTCAGCAGCTGTTGTAATTGCTTTTGTAATGTGCGGGTG
>NZ_JBSICB010000053.1:0-243 GCF_058245615.1 Chryseobacterium sp. UF-290 | reverse complement strand
CGAAGGTCATCGGTTCGAGTCCGGTTCCCGCTACTAAGCAAGTGTTGTCGGTAAACACTCTAAAAATACACCGCGGGGTGGAGCAGTAGGTAGCTCGTCGGGCTCATAACCCGAAGGTCGCACGTTCGAGTCGTGTCCCCGCTACTAAGATAAGTGCTTTCGGTAGCACTCTAAAAATACACCGCGGGATGGAGCAGTAGGTAGCTCGTCGGGCTCATAACCCGAAGGTCATCGGTTCGAGTC
>NZ_JBSICB010000052.1:0-260 GCF_058245615.1 Chryseobacterium sp. UF-290 | reverse complement strand
AATGAAGTTTTCCCAGTTATCCCAAAGGTTGTGAATTGCTTTCATTTAATCACTAACTTTGTGATTATACACAACTCATGGAGTTCTGTGTAATCCAGTCCCCTGGTTGTGAATTGCTTTCATTTAATCACTAACTTTGTGATTATACACAACTCATCGAGGATACGGCCTATAATTCGACTCGTTGTGAATTGCTTTCATTTAATCACTAACTTTGTGATTATACACAACTCATGGAGTTCTGTGTAATCCAGTCCCCT
>NZ_JBSICB010000051.1:0-266 GCF_058245615.1 Chryseobacterium sp. UF-290 | reverse complement strand
CCTTGAAGTGCGCCAGCTCGTGCACGACGATCATCTTCAAAAACTCCGGCGCGGCGTCCTTGAACAGCGAGGCGATGCGGATCTCTTTCTTGGCCTTGAGCTTGCCGCCCTGCACCCGCGAGACCGTGGTGTGCAGGCCGAGGGCGCGATGGGTCAGGTCGAGGCGGTTGTCGAACAGCACCTTGTCAATGGCCGGGGCGTTGCGCAGGTATTCCTGCTTCAGGTCCAGCGCGTAGCCGTACAACGCCTTGTCGCTCTGCACATCG
>NZ_JBSICB010000050.1:0-302 GCF_058245615.1 Chryseobacterium sp. UF-290 | reverse complement strand
CGGTTTCCACATCACATTTAAACAAACAATAACAATTTAAAATCAAACATCATGCACAAAATTAAATTAACTAAAGGTCTACAGATCAACAAAGAGCAAATCAGCAAGCTTCAGGAGGAGCAAATGAACAGCCTTAAAGGAGGAGTTAACAGCCTTCAGGCAGCTGCACAATCGTGCGGACAGTGTTCTTGCGGTGGAAATACAATTGTAAAAACAAAAGTTGCTCAATAACCGGTTTCCACATCACATTTAAACAAACAATAACAATTTAAAATCAAACATCATGCACAAAATTAAATTAA
>NZ_JBSICB010000004.1:0-345016 GCF_058245615.1 Chryseobacterium sp. UF-290 | reverse complement strand
AAGCAATCTTATCTGTCAGTGTCGCTCCGTATTTGCGAGTGCAAAAGTAAAAATTTATTTCTTAATGACCAAATTTTTGAAAGAAAAATTTAAAGTTTTTTTCGTAACCCAAATCCTTTCTTACAATTCAATCTACTACTCCTGCGCTCCCTGTAATTGGGACCGCAAAGATACAAACTTTATTTTAACTCACAACCTTTTTTATTGAAAAAAAGTAAAAGTATTTTTGTCTGTTTCTTCGGTACAATAAATGTTTATGCTTAGCTAAAAGCTCTTCTGCGCTTAACTGACTACTCTCGTTTTCAGTGGGGCAAAGATAATCACTTATTAATACACAAAACAAGTTTACTTAACATAAAATTTATACTCGTGGATAAGTATAATTGTAATATTTTAGTATACAGGAGATTATAAATTTATTGATAGTTATCCACAATAACCAAACGGTGTATTTAAATGCTTTATAGGACTGTTTATCTTACTATAGTAAGGAGCTTAAGCAGTTTTTCTTTATATAATATATATACTACATTATAAACAGAACCTCATCGGTTGTATGGATTCAGGTATGTTTATATTCAACCACAGATGGCACAGATTGACACAGATCATCATAGCGAGCGGGTTTTGGTAATTCGATGGGGGCATGTGGAATTCAAGTATTCAGAATATCTCTCAATTATTACCACATCCATAGCCCCCATAGAACGGTGAACACGCAACAAGACCCGGAATCCAGAAGGACTTCAGCATTGGAGAGCTTTGGAGTGAGCAGGATGAGGGAATAAAGGGAAATAGCTCCTAGATAAATGGAAGGGTTTGAGAGTCTTAGGGCTTTAGAATATCGGACGTTTATATATAAGTAAGATTGCTTTTTAAAAGTGGATAAAAAAAAACATTCCGTAAGAATCCTAAATATTGAATTCCTACGGAATGGCTATAAAACGAAGTATATGTTTTTAGTTCAGAACATAAGACGTTCCGTCTCTTCCATCTTTTAGTTCGATACCTTCTGCAAGCAGTTTATCTCTGATCTGATCTGAAAGCTCAAAGTTTTTGGATCTTCTTGCCTGATTTCTCAACTCGATCAGAACTTTTAGGGTCTGGTCAAGCTTTTCGTTATTGTTTTCTTCAATGGTCTGTAATCCTAAAACATCGAAGATAAAGGCATTCAATGTTGATTTTAAATCTTCAAGGTCGCCCGTTGAAATCGTTTCTTTACCATCATTTAAAGCAAAGATATATTTTACCCCTTCAAATAAATGGGCAATAAGAATTGGAGAATTGAAATCGTCCGTTAAGGCATCATAACATTTATTTTTCCATTCTGTAAGGCTGAATGCAGATTGTTTTGTATCATCAGGAATAATTGTGTTCAATACTTTCACAGCTTCCATTAGTCTTATGAAACCTTTTTCACTGGCAATCATCGCATCATTGGAAATATCCAGCACACTTCTGTAATGTGCCTGCAAGAAGCAGAAGCGCACAATTGAAGGATGGAAAGGCTTTTCAAAGAAATCATTTTCTCCTGTAACCAGCTGCATAGGAAGGATATAATTTCCAGTAGATTTGCTCATACGCTGAGAGTTCATTGTCAGCATATTGGCGTGCATCCAGTAATTTACCGGCGCTGCGTCATTACAAGCTTTTCCTTGAGCGATCTCACATTCATGGTGTGGGAATTTCAGGTCCATCCCTCCTCCATGAATATCGAAGGTTTCCCCTAAATATTTTGTGCTCATCGCTGTACATTCAAGGTGCCATCCCGGAAAGCCTTCTCCCCAGGGAGAGTTCCATCTCATAATATGAGCAGGAGATGCTTTTTTCCACAGGGCAAAATCCTGTGGGTTTTTCTTTTCTCCCTGACCATCAAGATCACGGGTATTGGCAAAAAGCTCTTCTATATTACGTTTTGAAAGTTCACCATAGTTCAGACCTCTTTTGTTGTATTCCAATACATCGAAGTATACTGAACCGTTACTTTCATAAGCAAAGCCTCTTTCAATTAATTTCTGTGTCAGCTCGATCTGTTCTACAATGTGCCCTGTAGCTGTAGGCTCAATATTAGGAGGAAGCAGATTGAACATATCTAAAACTTTATGAAAATCCACGGTGTACTTTTGTACGATCTCCATAGGTTCCAGTTTTTCTAACCGGGTTTGCTTCACGAATCTGTCATTGTCTACATTTCCGTCATCGGTAAGGTGCCCTGCATCGGTAATATTCCTAACATATCTTACTTTATACCCTAAATGCATTAAGGTACGGTAGATAAAATCAAATGAAAGAAATGTCCGTACATTCCCTAAATGTACATTGCTGTATACTGTAGGTCCACAAACATACATTCCTATATTTCCTTCCAAGATAGGTTTGAATATTTCTTTTTCTGCTGTAAGAGAGTTATATATTTTTAATTGCATTTATTTTAAATTAAAAGATTTAATGATTAAGATTCAAAAATTAGTTAAAAAATAGTTCTTCCACAACAAATAATTGTCGTGATGAAAATTTTATGTGAAACTTTTTTAAATTTTATCATAATTAAATCGCTTTAAATGGCTTTGCAAATGATTGACATAATGGTTCATTGATTAGTCAAGTTTTGCATGGCTTCCTACATAATGTAAGAATTCCTGTCTTGTAATCGGGTTGGTTCTGAAGATACCACTCAATTCAGCAGTAATGGTAGAACTAGCCGTATCTTTTATTCCCCTGCAATTTACACAAAGGTGCTTTGCGTCAATGATGCAGGCTACATCTTTCGTTCCCAACGCTTCTTTCAGAGCATTCACGATCTGCATGGTCAGCCTTTCCTGAACCTGTGGCCTTTTTGCATAGTAATCAACGATCCTGTTAATTTTTGAAAGACCGATTACTTCCCCGTTTGAGATGTAAGCAACATGTGCTCTTCCGATAATGGGTAAAAAATGGTGCTCACAGAAAGAGTATACGGTGATGTCCTTTTCTACCAGCATCTGACGGTATTTATATTTATTGGAAAAAGTAGATATACCCGGTTTGTTTTCAGGAAGAAGTCCTCCGAAAATTTCGTTTACATACATTTTCGCAACACGCTTTGGAGAATCTTTCAGGGAATCATCATTCATATCCAGCCCCAGCGTTTCCATAATCTCTCCAAAAAGCTCAGTAATTTTTTCTATTTTTTCCTGTGGCGATTTATCAAAAGCATCTTCCCTTATAGGCGTATGTTCTTTTCCAGTGAAAATATCATCGTCGTTATCAGTAAAATCAACCATTTTTATTTAATTTGCAGCAAAAATACGGATAATATCTGTTCCTCTATTTCAATTGGAATGAAAAACATTATCTTTTTATAACTAAAAATCTATGATTATTGTCGAAGAAGTACAAAGCAAAGACCAAAAAAGGGAATTTCTGGAATTTCCTGCGCAACTTTATCAACACGACAAAAATTATATCCGGCCTTTGGATCAGCATATTGAGGAAATTTTCGATCCTGAAAAGAATAAATTCTTTAAAAATGGGGAATGTAAAAGGTTTTTATTTAAAAAGAATAATAAAACCGCAGGTAAAGTAGCCGTATTTATCAACCATTGTTATCAACAAAAACTACCTACGGGAGGAATCGGTTTTTTTGACTGTATTCATGATCAGGAGGTAGCCAATTTTATTTTTGATCACTGTAAAGAATGGTTACAAAAAAGAGGGATGGAAGCCATGGACGGCCCTATCAATTTTGGAGAAAGGGATAAATTCTGGGGTCTTTTGGTCGAAGGATTTATTGAGCCTCTGTTTGGAATGAATTACAATTTCCCTTATTACAGGGAGCTTTTTGAAAATTATGGTTTTCAGGTGTATTTTGAGCAGCTTTGTTTTACAAGACCGATTTTTGCTGAAGTTTCAAGGGTTTTTAAGATTGCTTATGAAAGAAATAAAAGAAATCCAGCCATTTCTGCGCAGCCTATGAAAAAAAACAATCTTAAAAAATTTGCACAAGATTTTACAGAGATTTATAATAAAGCATGGGCTTCTCATGGTGAAGGCAAGCATCTGGACGAGACCAAGGTTCTTAAAATGTTTAATATGATGAAACCTATCATCAATGAGCACATTTCATGGTTTGTATATGAGAATGAAAAGCCTATTGCCATGTGGATCAATATTCCGGACCTGAATCAATGGTTTAAGTATTTAAATGGAAAGTTCGGTGCTTTTGAAAAACTTAAATTCTGGTTTCTAAAGCGGTTTAAAAAGAATGAAAAGATGGTGGGTCTTGTTTTTGGAGTAGTGCCTGAGTGGCAAAAGAGAGGGATTGACGGATACATGATCTGGGAGGGAACACTACATTTGAGGAAACATACTGATTTTACGATCACTGAACTTCAATGGATCGGTGACTTTAATCCTAAAATGGTCAAAATTGCGGAAACTCTTGATACAACAGTGACCAGAAAGCTGGCTACTTACCGGTATTTGTTTGACAGAAACAGAGAGTTTGAGAGGCATCATATTCTCTAGGAATCTTGGGTTGAAGATGGAAGCTATTGACATATGATCAATAACTAAAGATTCAGTTTTTATAGATTCCGTTATCCAAAAATCAGATTAAAATAAAAGCCCTGCCTTAAACGGCAGGGTTTCTTCATTTTTTGGCACTTTTATTAGAACAGTTCTCCTGCTATTTTTTTAATATTATCGCTTTTCCCCATTGAATAGAAATGAAGAACAGGCACTCCGAAATCTAAAAGCTCTTTGCATTGAGCAATCGCCCACTCTATGCCTATCTGTTTTACAGCTTCATTATTTTTAGCGTTTTCCACTTCACTGATCAGCTCTTCCGGAAGGTCTATTTTGAACACCTGTGGCAGGATCTTCAAATGTTTCTTTGTCGCGATCGGCTTGATTCCGGGAATAATCGGAACCGTGATTCCCATTTCTCTTGCTTTATGAACGAATTCAATATACTTTTTATTGTCAAAAAACATTTGGGTCACAATATAGTCAGCTCCGGCATCTACTTTTTGCTTCAGCCATTTCAGGTCATAATTCATAGATGGAGCTTCCATATGCTTTTCCGGATACCCGGCTACACCAATGCAGAATTTATTAAGCTCATCACAAATCTGCTCTTCATTATGAAGATATTTACCTCTTCCCAGATCATTGATCTGATTGACCAGGTCCATAGCACTTGCATGGCCTCCCTGAGTGGGTTCAAAATATTGATGTCCTTTCATGGCATCGCCTCTTAATGCCATTACATTATCTATTCCAAGATACATACAGTCTACCAAAAGATATTCGGTCTCTTCTTTGGTAAAGCCACCACAAAGTAAGTGCGGAACTGTATCTACATTATATTTATGCTGAATGGCGGCACAGATTCCCAGAGTTCCCGGACGCATTCTTGTGATACGGCGTTCCATCAATCCGTTTCCTTTATCGATATAGATATACTCTTCCCTTGAAGTGGTAACATCAATGAATGGCGGCTTGAATTCCATCAGCGGATCTATATTCGTATACAGGTCTTCAATACCGATTCCTTTCTGAGGCGGAACAACTTCCAGGGAGAACAAAGTTTTTCCATTTGCGCTTTTAATGTGTTCTGTTATCTTCATGTCTAATTTTAATCTGCTAAATTGGGTGACAACCACTTTCTTGCTTCCTGAATGCTACAACCTCTTCTTGCTGCATAATCCTTAAGCTGATCTTCTGTAATTTTTCCTAAACCGAAATATTTGGCGTGCGGACTTCCGAAATAATATCCGGACACGGATGCTGTAGGGAACATTGCCAGACTTTCGGTAAGGAAAACCCCTGTATTTTCTTCTACTTTTAGAAGATCCCAGATCGTTTTCTTTTCCAAATGGTCAGGGCAAGCCGGATAGCCTGGGGCAGGACGGATTCCTTTGTATTTTTCAGCAATCAGGTCTTCATTGCTCAGCTCTTCCTGAACCGCATAGCCCCAATATTCCGTTCTTACTTTTTTATGTAAAAACTCAGCGTAAGCTTCTGCAAAACGGTCTGCCAATGCTTTTACCATGATAGCGTTATAGTCATCATTGGCTTTTTCATATTCAGTCGCCAATTCGTCTGTACCGAAACCTGTGGTCACACAGAAAGCCCCCATATAATCTGTTTTTCCTGAACTTTGAGGAGCAATGAAGTCACTTAAAGCCAGATATTCTTTACCTTTTGATCTTTGAGCCTGTTGTCTTAAGGATAAAAACCTTACCTGCTCGTTATTATTCTCATCAAAAATTAAGATATCATCCGTTTCATTGGAATTGGCTTTAAAGATTCCAAAGATGGCTTTTGCCGTTAATAATTTTTCGTCTAAAATTCTCTTTAAAATAATCTGGGCGTCTTTAAATAATTCCTTAGCCTGAGCTCCTACCACCTCATCTTCCAGAATATTGGGATATTTCCCATGAAGATCCCAGCTTCTGAAGAACGGTGACCAGTCTATAAAGGGAACGAGTTCATTCAAATCCTGATCTTCGATAACTTTTATACCTAAATTATTCGGTGTGAAAATATCTTCTTTTTCCCAATCTATTTTAAAACGGTTTTCTCTCGCCTCTTCAATAGATACATAGTCCTTATCTACCTGTCTGCTCAGAAACTTCTCTCTGAAATCTGAATAGTCATTCTTCAGATCTGAAACATATTCTTTATTTCTGTCTCCTAACAATGAGCTTACCACATTTACAGCTCTTGAAGCATCATTAACGTGAACCACTGCGTTTTTATATTTTAAATCGATTTTCACTGCAGTATGCGCTTTTGAAGTCGTAGCACCTCCGATCAATAAAGGAAAATCTAAGTTTTGTCTTTCTAATTCTGAAGCGATATATACCATTTCATCCAAACTTGGCGTAATCAGCCCGCTCAATCCTATGACGTCTACTTTTTCTTCAATAGCTGTCTGGATGATCTTTTCAGCAGGGACCATTACTCCCAGGTCAACAATTTCATAGTTGTTGCACCCTAAAACCACACTTACAATGTTTTTTCCGATATCATGAACATCTCCTTTTACTGTAGCCATTAAAATTTTTCCATTGGCCGGCTTTGTACTGTCTTTCTCCGCTTCAATGAACGGCTGTAAATAAGCCACTGCTTTTTTCATTACTCTCGCAGACTTCACTACCTGCGGTAAAAACATTTTTCCGCTTCCAAATAAATCCCCAACGACTCCCATCCCTGTCATCAGATTGATTTCAATAACGTGGAGCGGTTTTTCTGCCTGCTGTCTTGCCTCTTCCACATCTTCTTCGATAAAGCGGTCAATTCCTTTGACTAAAGCATGAGTAATCCTGTCCTGCAATGGATGTGTTCTCCACTCCAGATCTTCAGTCTTTTCTTTCCTGACCGATTTATGTTTTTCGGAATAGTCAACAAGCCTTTCCGTAGCATCTTCCCTCCTGTCAAGAATTACATCTTCTACAAGCTCCAGTAATTCTTTATTGATTTCATCATATACTTCCAGCATGGCAGGATTCACAATACCGATGTTCATTCCTGCCTGAATAGCATGGTAAAGAAATACGGAATGCATTGCTTCTCTTACGGTATCATTTCCACGGAATGAAAAAGAAACATTGCTCACTCCTCCACTTACGGAGGCATAGGGAAGGTTTTGCCTTACCCATCGTGTCGCTTCAATAAAATCAACAGCATTTCTTCTATGTTCATCCATTCCCGTAGCCACCGGGAAAATATTTAAATCGAAAATGATATCTTCTGCCGGAAACCCGATCTGATTGACCAGAATATCATAAGACCTCTTCGAAATTTCAATCCTTCGTTCAAGACTGTCAGCCTGCCCTACTTCATCAAATGCCATTACAATCACCGCAGCACCATATCTTTTGATAGCTTTCGCGTGTTTGATAAATTCTTCTTCTCCTTCTTTTAAACTGATGGAATTCACTACACATTTCCCCTGGGCAACTTGAAGACCTGCTTCCAGGATCTCCCATTTGGAAGAGTCTACCATGATAGGAATTCTTGCAATATCCGGTTCGGAGGCAATTAAATTCAGGAATCTGATCATGGATGCTTTTCCATCGATCAGTCCGTCATCAAAATTAACATCCAAAATCTGCGCTCCACCTTCTACCTGATGGCGGGCAATATCCAAAGCTTCGGAGAATTTCTCCTCTTTTATGAGTCTTAAAAATTTTTTGGAGCCGGCAACGTTAGTTCTTTCACCAACATTGATGAAATTACTCTCCGGTGTTATGATAAGAGGCTCAAGGCCTGATAATCTTAAATACTTCATTTTATTCTTCTAAAATATAGTAGGCATTATTCGCATTCTGCCTCAATAAATCTCTATGCTTACCTAGAGCTGTGAGCAGCGGAAATCTCTTATAGGCTAAGCCATGCTCTTTAGCAAATGCCTCGATTTCTTCTGTGATCTCATTATAATACATATAGCTATAGTTCGGAAATAAATGATGGGCAACATGAAAATTAAAGTTCCCCAGCACATTTCTTACAAACCAGTTATTTTCTTTTAAATCATTGGTCACTTCCAATTGGTGACGAAGCCAGCTGAATGGAAGACCATTATCTTTATTCAATTTTGGAAAAGCATTATCAGGAAGCGGATGCAAAGGCAATAAAACAAACAATGCAAAAACGCTCGCGGAAATAACCTGTAAAAACCAGACTCCTAAAGCCAATCCTATTGATACTTTAAAGAACAGGACAGGAATCACGATCTGATAAAAAAAGTAAAATAACTTATAGCTTACCATTTTCACTTTTTCTATCACAGGTATTCTTCCCTGAGTTTTTAAAATCACTCTTTCTTTATCAAAGAAGTCTCTGAAATCCCTTATAAACATCCAGTTGAACAGATACAGCGGATATACTAAAAAGAAAAACCTGTGCTGATATTTCTGAACTCCTTTTGCCTTGATCCATGGAACTATTAAAAGTAAACCACTCTGCTCGATATCAGTATCCCAACCATCCACATTCGGATAGGCATGATGGCTTGCAATATGTCTTTTCTTCCAGATATAAGAGTTGGCTCCTACAAAATCAAAGATATGTAACACCATCTCATTCAACCTTTTACTTTTATAAATATTGTTATGAGCTGCTTCATGAATTAAGTTTAAATAAATCAAAACCAGGAATATCCCCATTGAAACAAAGCTCATGATATAAACCCAGGATCTTTCCGCATTGAGAATAGCAACGAAGTATAATCCTACATAGACCAATGGAAGGAGTATCGCTTTGACCTGAATATACAGATCCCTCTTTTCAGGAATTGCTTCTACCCGTTGGTTCACTTTCTTTCTCAGCTCATTAAACAGCCTGGCATCATCTGAATCTTTTAAGTAAATCGGCTTTTCCATTATATTAAATTTTGTGATTTATTTAAAGATAATATTTATAGCTCAGCCTTCATTCTTGATTTTAATTTAAAAAATCTATCAAATCATACAAATTCCCTCAATTTTCTTGGCGGATAATTTTCCACCAGATCAGCAATTGCTTTGATATGTTCCGGAGTGGTCCCGCAGCATCCTCCGATAATATTGATCAACCCTTTCTCTGCATATTCTTTGATCTGTCTTGCCATATCTTCCGGAGTTTCGTCATATTTCCCGAAAGCGTTCGGTAGCCCTGCATTCGGGTAAGCTGAAACATAAAATTCTGTGTTATGAGCCAATGTTTCCAGATAAGGAGTCAGCTGATCTGCACCTAAAGCACAGTTGAACCCTACACTTAACAGGTTCAAATGGGAAACTGAGATCAGAAAGGCTTCTGCCGTCTGCCCGCTCAGTGTTCTTCCTGAGGCATCAGTGATCGTCCCGGATACCATGACAGGAATTTTAATTCCTCTTTCTTCCTGAATTTCATCAATGGCAAATAAAGCCGCTTTTGCATTCAACGTATCGAAAATGGTTTCTACCAAAAGAATATCTGATCCACCATCCAGCAAAGCTTCACATTGTTGTTTGTAAGCTACCCTCAATTCTTCAAAAGTGATCGCTCTGTAACCAGGATCATTCACATCAGGGCTTAAGCTTGCCGTTCTGTTGGTAGGCCCTATAGATCCTGCCACGAATCTCGGTTTATCAGGATTTTTTGCGGTATACTCATCGCATGCTTTTCTGGCTATCTTTGCAGACTCATAATTCAGTTCGTAGACAAGCTCTTCCATATGATAATCCGCCATTGCAATCGTAGTTCCTGAGAACGTATTGGTTTCAATGATATCAGCTCCTGCTTCCAGATATTTCTTGTGAACTTCTTCAATGGCCTGAGGCTGTGTCAGGGAAAGCAGGTCATTATTTCCTTTTACAGGATGCTCCCAGTCTTTAAAACGTTCTCCACGGTAATCTTCTTCTTCGAATTTGTACCGCTGAAGCATAGTGCCCATAGCTCCGTCAAGAATTAATATTCTTGTCGATAAAGCTTTATATAATTGTTCTGAATTTTTCATTTTTATATGTTTTGGCTGAAACCGTTTGATATTCTAATCATCAAAACCCGTTCTTACTGAATTAGTCCAAAGCTTGTTTTAAGTCATTGATAATATCATCCACATTTTCCAATCCTACGGAACAACGAACCAATCCTGCGGTAATTCCCACTTCATTTCTTTCTTCATCTGAAAGTTTAGAATGGGTTGTAGATGCCGGATGCGTTACGATCGTTCTTGTATCACCCAGGTTGGCAGAAAGCGAACACATTTGTATCTTATCCAGGAAGTTTCTTCCACCTTCTATTCCGCCTTTGATTTCAAAAGCAACGATATTTCCCCCAAGCTTCATTTGCTTTTTGGCTACTTCATAACTTGGATGGGATTTCAGGAATGGATATTTTACCAATTCCACATTCGGATGGCTTTCCAGAAACTCAGCAACTTTCAATGCATTTTCACAGTGCTTTTCTACACGGATTGCCAATGTTTCCAGACTTTTTGATAATACCCAGGCATTAAAAGGGGATAATGCAGGTCCTGTATTTCTTGCGAAAAGATAGATCTCTCTGATCAGGTCTTCTTTTCCTACTGCTATTCCTCCTAATACTCTTCCCTGGCCGTCAATCAGTTTCGTTGCTGAATGTACAACAATATCTGCACCATATTTAATGGGCTGCTGAAGGTAAGGTGTTGCAAAACAGTTATCTACAATAAAAATAAGATTGTATTTTTTCGCAATCTGTCCAAAGAACTCCAGGTCCAGGATTTCAATAGCCGGATTGGTAGGCGTTTCAAGATATAAGATCTTTGTATTAGGCTTGATATACTGTTCAACATTCTCTGCTTCTTCAGCTTTGAAGTAAGTGGTTTCAATATTCCATTTCGGGAAATACTTGGTAAACAAGGTATGAGTGGATCCAAAAACGGACTGACAGCTTACGATATGATCTCCAGCGTCCAATAATGCGGCAAAAGTAGAATAGATCGCCGCCATTCCCGTTGCAAACGCATATCCTGCTTCCGCCCCTTCCATTTTTGCGATTTTCTCTGTGAATTCAGTTACATTAGGATTGGAGAAACGGCTGTATAGATTTTTAGGTTTTTCTTCTGCAAAGCTCGCTCTCATATCTTCCGCATCCTGAAAAATAAAGCTGGACGTAAGATACAATGGAGTGGAGTGCTCATCAAACTGGGTTCTTTCAGTCTGGGTTCTTATTGCTGATGTTTCAAAATTTTCCATATAGTTTTAATTTGTCAATTTACCCATGTACTTATCTAACAGTATAACAGTCAGATTCTTCGCTTTGATCTGAATTACAATAATAATTATTGGCAAACTGTTACATTGTTAGATTGTTACATTAATTTATTTTGTTTCACTTACTCTTAAAATATCTCCGAAAACACCTCTTGCCGTTACCTGTGCTCCGGCTCCGGCTCCCATAATAACAATTGGGTTTTCACCATAGCTTTCTGTATAGATCTCGAAAATCGAATCTGAGCCTTTTAGCTGCCCCAGGGCTGAAGTTGCAGGAACAGAAATCAGTTTTACATCCAGTTCCCCTTTGTCTTTCTGCAAATCACCATGTAAATCACCGACATATCTCAACACATGACCAGGTTCCTGATTTTCTTTTATTTTCTGGTATTCTTCATCCAGCTCTCCAAGTCTCGAAAGGAACTCTGCTTTTGAAACTGAAAGTAAATCTTTCGGAACGAGATTTTGAATATTGATATCTTCAAATTCATTGATTAAATCCAGTTCTCTTGCCAAGATCAATAATTTTCTTGCCACATCATTTCCGGATAAATCTTCTCTCGGATCCGGTTCTGTGTAACCTTTTTCCAACGCTTCGTTGATGATGGTGGAAAATTTATCATCTCTCAAAGAAAAATTGTTGAAAACATAGCTCAATGTTCCCGAGAACACTCCTTTTATTCTTGTGATATTCTCTCCCGAAAGGTGTAAGAGTTTGATCGTATCAATTAACGGAAGGCCCGCTCCTACATTGGTTTCATACAGATAACGTCTGTTATTTTTGTTCAAAGTATATCTTAGCTTACGGTATTCTTCGATAGGAAGCGTATTAAAAATCTTATTGGAAGAAACCAGGTCAAAGCCATTTTCTGCCAGGGTATGATAGTTTTTAACAAAATCTGTACTGGCTGTGTTATCCACAACAATCAGGTTCTCCAGCTGATTTTCGTTGGAAAAGCTGATCAGCTCTTCAACATTTGACGGACGTTCAGCTATCAACACCTCATCATTCCAATTAGACTCAAATCCCTTTTTATTGAATGCGATCTTTTTGGAATTGGCCACAGCCACTACTTTAAGATCTATATTTTTACGTCTCCTGATCTCTTCTGAAGATTCCAAAACCTGGTCAATCAAAGTTTTCCCTACATTTCCGTGTCCGATGATGGCCAGATGAACCGTTTTAGGCTTTTTGAAAATTTCGGATTCTATAATGTTTTTGGTTTTTTCATCCTGTGAGGAAGTGACTACAATATTGACTCTGTTTTCTCCTGCCACCTGATTCAAAAGCAATGGAAAAACGTTATTTCTGGCCAGCTCAGCAAAGACCTTATTGAAATCTTCTGCTACAAAACCAATGACAGAAACATTATTGATACTATAGATCTGTGATACTTTTCCTGATTTTCTTTCTGCTTCAAATTCATTAATAAGACAAGCCACCGCTTTTTCCGCATCATTTTCGTGAACCAATATGGAGATTCCATTTTCTATGGCTTGCTGGGAGATCACCCCAACGCTGATTCTGGCTAAAGTCAGCGCTTTAAAAATTCGTCCGTCAATCCCGATTTCTCCTAAGAAATCTTCTCCTTCAAACTTAATGATTGATCTGTTCTTTAAAAATTTTATTTCATTAGCCTTTTTCATTACTTTATAAAATGTTTTTTATGATATTATTTAATTGTTGATATTCCATTAGGAAGGCATCGTGCCCATGTATTGACTGGATCTCGTGATAAGAAGCATTCACCTTTTTCTCTTTTAAGCTTTCAAAACACATTCGAATTTCAGAAGCCGGGAAGAATAAGTCTGTATCTACGGAGATCATGTGCATTCGTGCTTTTATCTTCTCCAGGGCAGCTTCGTCAGCATTGATATTCATCAGCAGATGGTTCATCAGCCTGTATGCTTTTAAACTAAATCTCTCGTTTAATGCATTACCATGATATACTAACCAATCTTCTGATTCCAACCGCTGTTTATCGTGATTGTATGTATTTTGAAATCTGTCATTAAGCGATTGTGGAGTCCTGTAACATAGCATGGCATGAATTCTTGCTTTTTGTAAAGGTTCATTCTGAGCATTCAATAAGAATTTCTGAACCAGACATTGTGCATGAAGCCAGTCATGAGTCCTGTAATCACAGGCTATGGGGATAAAAATTTCTGCAAGCTTAGGTTGCTTTATCAGCATTTCCCAGGCAATTCCTCCTCCCAGTGAACCTCCAATAACAGCATATAGGTTCTGGATATGTAAAGCTTCCAATCCTTTCAGAAATATATTGGCAATATCTGAAGGAGTGAAATCCTCATAGTCTTCAATTAAAAAATTATCGTAACCGTTTCCGGGGATATTGAAGCACAGAACTGTGTACTTATTGGTATCAACGATCTGATTTTCTCCTACCAATTGTTTCCACCAGCCTTTTTCCCCGGATACTTTTGAATTTCCGGTCAGGGCATGGTTGATCAAAATGACGGGAGCTGTAAACAGGTCTTTCCCGAAAAGCTCATAGCTCAACGGGATATGGTATTCCTTTTGGGAATAGGTCTGATACGAAAGATTAATATAGTTTAGTTCTGTTTTCAATTCTATTATTTTAATACAATTGAAAATGCCACAGGAAATGGCTGAAAAGAACTTCAGTAAGTTATCTGTCCAAAATCATTTTGGTAGAACGTAGCACCTTCTTTGCTTGCACAAAGGGTTGCTAAGGTTTCATAGGGTCTAATCCCTCAACCTTTCTTGATAACATTTTCAATATTTGAATGAACGAATGGTGCAAAGGTAGTTCTTTTCTTTTAATTTCAAAAAAAAATTATTTTAATATTTCAAAAAGCCTTTAAACACAAGTATTTCAGGGCTATATTAATAATTATTCAGATGAAAAAAATTGGAATTACTTTCCAAAAAAACTAACTTCGTGTGGAAAAATGATGAGATATGACTGCCGAAAAAGAAAGATTACAAGATACCAAATGGAAAAACTGGGGACCTTATGTAAGCAACCGGCAATGGGGTAATGTACGGGAAGACTACAGTACGAACGGAAATGCATGGAACTACACCAATCACAATAATGCTGAGAGCTATGCCTATCGCTGGGGGGAAGAAGGCATTGCAGGGATCTCTGATGTAAAACAGCTTTTCTGTTTTGCTTTTTCATTCTGGAATAAGAGGGATAAAATGGTAAAGGAGCGTTTTTTCGGTCTGAGCAATCCACAGGGAAATCACGGTGAAGACATTAAAGAGATCTTCTACTATCTGGATAATACTCCTACTCATAGCTATATGAAGATGGTATATAAATATCCGATCAATGAGTTTCCTTATGATGAGATTGTTTCTGAGAACGGAAGACGCAGCAAAAAGGATCCTGAGTATGAAGTTTTTGATACCGGAATTTTTGACAATGATGAATATTTTGATATTTTCATCGAATACTGCAAGGCTGATCACAATGATATCCTGGCCAGGGTCACCATCTGCAACCGAAGCCGGAATGATGCTCCTATTGTCGTAATGCCAACCGCCTGGTTCAGAAATAACTGGAAATGGGGCTATAATACTTATAAAGGGGAAATGAATGCTTCCTCTCATGACGGAAGTATCAATATTGGTCACGATAGTATTTCAATCAAAAAGCTCTATTCCAGAAATGTAAATGCACAAAGTGCATTTTGTGATAATGAAACGAATACTTCAAAATTATATGGAGCTCCTTTAACTGAAAATATTTATTTCAAGGATGGGATCAATGATTTTATCATCCATGGAACAGATACGGTTAATCCTGAAAAAAGAGGGACTAAGGCATCTTTCCTGATCGATGAAATGATACAGGCAGGACAGTCTCAGGTTTTTGAGTTCAGATTATGTCCGGACGAAACAGATGAGCCTTTTGCAGGATTTGATGAGATCTTCCAAACCAGACAGGCGGAAGCGGAAGAATTTTACAGCGAAGTCCAATACGATACCGTGAATGAAGATGAAAAAAATGTTCAGAGGCAGGCTTTTGCCGGACTGCTTTGGAACAAACAGTTCTATCATTACAATGTTGGAAAGTGGCTGAAAGGGGACCCGAATCATGAAGCACCGAGAAATTTTAATGAGTATGTAAGAAATACGGAATGGAACCATCTTCACAATAAAGATATCATTTCCATGCCTGATAAATGGGAATATCCATGGTATGCCACCTGGGACCTGGCATTTCACTGTGTCCCTTTTTCCATCATTGACGCTGAGTTTGCCAAAGGACAGCTTTTGCTGCTGACCAAGGAATGGTATATGCACCCCAACGGGCAGATGCCTGCCTATGAATGGAATATGAGTGACGTGAATCCTCCTGTACATGCATGGTCCTGCTTCCGTGTTTTTAAAATTGATGAAAAAAATAACGGGAAGCCTGACTTATTATTCCTTGAGAAAGTTTTCCAGAAGCTTCTTCTCAATTTTACCTGGTGGGTAAACCGGAAGGATAAAAATGGTAAGAATATTTTCGGAGGCGGTTTCCTTGGGCTTGATAATATCGGAGCCTTTGACCGGAATATGGTTTTAAAGGATGGTCAGCATCTTGAGCAGGCTGACGGCACAAGCTGGATGGCGATGTATGCATTGAACATGATGCGGATTGCCATGGAACTTGCCCAGTATTATCAGGTATATGAAGATATGGCGATCAAGTTTTTTGAACATTATCTTTATATCGCCGAAGCAATAGAAAACCTGGGTGAAGGAACGAAAGGTCTATGGAATGAGGAAGACGGATTTTTCTATGATGTACTTCAGCTTGGAAACGGGGACAGTGTTTCTTTGAGATTAAGAAGTATTGTCGGCTTAATTCCGCTATTCGCTGTAGAGATCGTTGATCACCGGCTGCTTGAAAAGATGCCAAATTTCAGAAGCAGAATGGAATGGATCTTAAAAAATAAGCCGGAACTCACCAAGCTTGTTTCTCACTGGGATGAGGAAGGGCAAGGAAGAAAGCACCTTATGAGTATTCTCCGTAAGAACAGATTAACAAAGGTTTTAACGAGAATGCTGGATGAAAAAGAGTTTTTAAGCTCTTACGGAATCCGGGCCATGTCTAAGGTATACGAAGAAAATCCTTTTGTATTTTCAGTTCACGGAACAGAAAATGTAGTGTACTATACGCCTGCAGAGAGTGACAGCCGGATGTTTGGAGGAAACAGCAACTGGCGCGGTCCGATCTGGTTTCCTATCAACTTCCTGATTGTGGAGAGCTTGCAACGTTTCCATTATTATTATGGAAACAGCCTGAAGGTAGAGCTTCCAACCGGAAGTGGTGATAAAAGGAACCTTGATGAAGTGGCTCAGAATATCAGCAAGAGGTTGTGCTCAATCTTCTTAAAAGATGAGCATGGGCAGCGGGCTTTCAATGGTGGAAATCCAAAGTTCAATTATGATGAACATTTTAAAGATTATATTACTTTCTTTGAATATTTCCACGGGGATAACGGAAGAGGTGTTGGCGCCTCTCATCAGACAGGCTGGACTGCAACTGTGGCCAAACTGATCAAACCGAGACTCACGTTTTAGATGAGTGATGAATAATAGAAAAACCGGATAAAATATCCGGTTTTTCTATTTTTACAAGAGAAGATTCTAAAATATTAAAAGATTTATACTTTATTTTTTAGCCACAAATGCACGAATTTTTCATTTATTCGTGCATTTGTGGCTAAAAAAATGGGACTCTTTCGAGCCTCATCTATAGATCTATATCTTTTCCCCGTTGACAAATACTTCATATCCGATCTCTACATTCGGCTCTAAGGTTTTTGATACGGAACAATATTTTTCAAAAGACAATTCTGCAGCTTTTAATGCTTTTTTAGAATCAATTTCTCCTTCTAAAAGAAATTTCACATTGATCGATTTAAAAGGTTTAGCATCATCTACCTGCACTCTCTCCCCTTCTACTTCTGCCTGAAAGCTCTTAATATCCTGACGCTGCTTCTTTAAAATAGAAACTACATCAATCCCGCTGCAGCCTGCTACTGCCATCAGAACACTTTCCATTGGCGAAACCCCTTTTGCTCCCGGCTGGGATGTATTGTCCAAAAGGATAGAATTTCCCTGAGCATTTGTACATTCAAATAAAAAGTCGTCGTTGAGTCTGTTAAGTGTTATTTTCATTATTGCTTATTGCTTATTGCTTATTGCTTATTGCTTATTGCTTATTGCTTATTGCAAAGTTATAAAATTCCTCTCGCTTTTATTTCCAAATATTTATTGATAACATCGATATTCAGATTTTCAGGCAGCGTATATACGGTATAAATTCCATACTTACGGAGCTCCTGAATGATCAGTTTCTTTTCAAATTCAAATTTCTCCGCTACAATTTCGTCATAGATCTCCTGCATATCTTCCGGGTTTTTATTAATTAAAGTCTGCAGCTCAAAATTTTTAAAAAATACAACTACCAGCAAGTGGTTTTTGGCGATCCCACGAAGATATTTCAACTGGCGGTTAAGCCCATCCAGAGTTTCAAAGTTTGTAAAAAGCAGGATCAGACTTCTTTGGTTGACAGAGTATTTTACATCCTGATACAAACGGTTGAAATCGCTTTCAAAAAAATCGGTTTTAATATTGTAAAGCGCTTCTGATATCTTTTTCAGCTGTCCTGACTTATTATCGGCAGCAATTTTATTTTCGGCTTTTTTTGAGAAGGTCATCATTCCAGCCCGGTCACCCTTTCGGAGAATGATATGAGACAATGCCATGGCAGCGTTGATAGAGTAATCCAAAAGACTTAATCCGTTGAAAGGCATTTTCATTGTTCGCCCCTTATCGATCAGCATAAAAATACGTTGTGATCTTTCGTCCTGAAACTGGTTTACCATGAGACGATTGGCTTTAGAGGTCGCTTTCCAGTTGATCGTTCGGATATCATCCCCGGGAACATAATCTTTGATCTGCTCAAATTCCATCGTATGCCCCAGTTTTCTGACTTTTTTGATCCCTCCAAGCAAAAACTCACTTTGTAAAGCCATCAATTCATATTTTCTGAGATGGACAAATGACGGATAAGAGGGCAATGCTGCATCTTTCTGAAAAGTGAATCTCTTTGACACCAATCCTAAAGGTGAAGATGCATAGATATTCAATCCTCCGAAATGATACTCTCCTCTCTCCTTCGGTTCTAATGCATATTGAAAAAACGTATTGGTACCGGAAGCCATTTGCCTCTCAATCAGAAAGTCTCTTTTCTGAAACTGGAACGGTATTTCATCAATGACCTTAACATTGATCTTAAAGCTGTAATTATTTTTAATATCAATCTTTACAAAATTCTCGTCACCATTAGATAGCTTTTCCGGCAATATCCTTTGAGCCTGCAATGTATTTTTCTGATTAAAAAGCAGCAGATAATCTACCATTACGGCAAGAAAACACATCAACAGTACAATATGGGCTATCCACATGAATACCGGAAAGAAAAATGCCAGGACATACAGTACTCCCACTCCGATGAGTGTGAAGAAAAAGCGTGTATTGATGTATAAGTTTTTCATTATTCAGGTCACAGGTTGCAGATTATGGGCTTTAGGAGAGTGCTTATTAGTCTTTTCATAATCATTATTACTGCAAGGAATTAATTAATCCGTTCAACATTTTGGATATTTCTATAATTTCATTACTCCATCTTAAATAATCTTCTTCATTTAAAAATTTAAGATTTTTTGAATAGACTTCTGCCAGACTAAAAGTTCTTTAAAATTTGCCATATTGAATATTTTGTACTTTAATTAATTTTTTGGTCCATCTCCTGCTACCTGCCACCTCTATTATCTATTATCTATTATCTATTATCTATTATCTATTATCTATTATCTATTATCTATTATCTACCTAGGGATCTCTATTCCTTCTAAGATCTGGCGGATAATTTCATCTGCAGTAAGCCCTTCCATTTCTCTTTCCGGAGAAACGATTACTCTGTGCCTTAAAACTGCATAGCTTGCTTCTTTAATATCTTCGGGGGTTACAAAATCTCTTCCTCTTAATGCCGCAAAAGCTTTTGATGCAGTAAGAAGCGCCAGTGAAGCTCTCGGTGAAGCCCCCAGATATAAGAACTGATTTTCCCTGGTGTTGATAATTATTTTAGCAATATATTCCATCAGCTGGGCTTCCACGATGATATCTTTGACCAGACGCTGATAATTTTTCAACTGTTCTGCCGTGATAACACGATTTACCCCTTCCGTTTTGTCTTCTTTTTTGCTTTCGTGCTGATTTCTGATAATCGCAATCTCCTGCTCCAGGTTAGGATATCCAACATTGATCTTAAACAGGAAACGGTCCAGCTGGGCTTCCGGAAGTCTATAGGTACCTTCATGCTCTATCGGGTTTTGTGTCGCGACGACAAGGAACGGCTCTTCCATCGTATAGCGGATGCCATCCATAGTGATCTGCCTTTCCTCCATGACCTCAAATAAAGCGGACTGAGTTTTTGCCGGTGACCTGTTGATCTCATCAATTAATATAAAGTTGGAAAAGACAGGTCCTTTTTTAAATTCAAATTCAGAGTTTTTCACACTGAAAACTGATGTTCCCAGGATATCAGAAGGCATAAGATCCGGCGTAAACTGGATTCTGCTGAAGCCTACATCAATCGTTTTAGCCAGCAATTTGGCAGTAATGGTCTTGGCAACTCCGGGAACTCCTTCAATCAGGACATGCCCGTTTGAAAGTAATGCCGCCAGCAGGTGATCTATCATATTCTCCTGCCCTACAATGACCTTTCCGATTTCAGATTTTACTTTATCCAAGCTCGCACGAAGCTCAATCATATCAATTCTGGATTGAAACTGATCTTCGCTTTTATTAAGATTGATCGGGCTTTGATTTTCTATGTTTGGGTTTTCCTGGTTTTCCATAATAAAATTTAATTTACCAATCTAACAGCGCATCAATGTAACAATTATTTTATTGGGAATAGTCGTTAATATCATTGCTAGCTGTTACATTATTATATTGTTATATTATTTAAGTATTTCATCAAGGAGCTTATTGATCCTTGCAAGATCTTCTTTCATCACGCTGGCATAAGGATCCTGTGCCTTTTTGATCAGAATTATGGCTTCATTGATCATTTCCATGCTCTTTCCTGTCTTTAGCTGTAGCTTTTTAGCAAATTCCGCATCTAAATCCCGGGTATCAATGAGCAGGTCCATTCTTACTTTATTGAGGAAGTACTGGGCCTTTTTCGCCATCATATCATGAAAATCGCCTTCCTGAAGATAAAGATTTCCAATGCTTTTTACAAAATCCAGTGAAGTATTCCTTAGCGGCTCTATCACAGGGACTATTCTCTGCTTCCTTTTTGCATTGAAGAAAATGAACAACACCAAACCTCCCAGAAAGACCCACCATGCATATTTTAAAGCAGGATTTGCCAGTACAAACCTCATAAAAAAACGTGAAGCATTATTATTGCTTTTTATGAACCAAAACGTTTCCCTATCCTGAAGATAAGAGAATACATCCTGTGCGTATTTTACACTTCCTGGCTTCAGAAGGTAATAATTGGTCAGAAAAAGAGGCTCGCTGTGGACATAAATATTTCCTTTGCCAAATTTCACTTTAATAAAATTAGCCTGATCCGTATTCTTATCCTCCACTGTTTTTCCTAATACTTCAATTCCGGGTTTGATAAATGAAAATCCTCTTCCTGATGGAAATTTATCTAATGTAATAAAATCATTCTGATATTTTTTATCGGTAAGCTTCAGCACATTCTCCTCTTCAAAAGATATCTCCGAATCATAATATCCTATACTGTCTGAAATCTCTTTAGGCATACGGCTCACCATCAGCATAGCATCAGAGCCTTTCGAAACCTGATCCAGAATTTTGTTCCAGGATGCTTTGTCAATTTCATTTTCGATGACAACAATGTTGTGGGATTCTTTTTGACGCTGGCTATAGTATTCGTATGGAACCTGTTCGATTTTCTTCAGATTGTTCTTAAAAAGATTTTTCGCTTCATTATCAAAAACAAACAAACCAAAAGGTGATTTTTCATGAATATCAAAATTCTTCCGCCAATCTATCGTTTCTTTTTTATTAACTTCAAGCAACGCCAGAATAACCATCACAATGATGAAGATTACAGCATATATTTTGAAAGTTTTATTCATGGTTGGTTTTATTATGGTTTAAATGCCTGGTATTTATTTTTAAAATTCTGATAGCTTTGTTCTTCAATATTAAATTCACCGTACCAGACATAATCAAAAATATAGGACAGATCAGAAAAATCTTTTTTAATGTGAGGGGTTTTTAATTCTGCGGCATAATCCTTATTCGTCTTTTCGGGGTTCCAGCTGATCAGTTTTTTGTCACTTAATTTTTTAAGTGTAAATAAGAACTGATAGCGTACTGCTGAACGATAGTCCTTTGCATTTTCGAACATTGCAATGCTTTCCGGGAAGTTGATTTCATGGATATTTTCATGCAATTCTTCCACATTCAGATCCAGTTTTTTATTCTTTTTGCTAAAAATGAAATTTCCATCTTTTCCAAGAACATATTTTATGATAAAATAAAGCAGGAATCCTACAAGAATAATGGCAAACAGACGAATAAGAACGGTAGTAAATTTTACAGATTTTGTAAAAGCGGTCTCTCCAAAAATACTCTGCAGAAATTGGTTGATTTTTCTCATCAGCTTTTGGCCGAAAGACTCTCTCGGTTTCGATACTGAATAGTCAAATTCATTTCCTTTATATCTTGACGGAATATTTTCTTTGAACTTTTTCGGATAAACTACATTTTCTGAAACAGGTTTTCCCATCAATACAGAATCTGCACGCAGCATATTCCTGTAATGTCCTGTGGTATACAAAGAATCTCCCAAATAATCATCCACATAACCATCATCCTGAGCCTGAACAAGCCCAAGAGAAAGAAAAAACAGGATAAAAAAAAGAATCTTATTCATTGATACCAATAGTGTCTATTTCTGCAAGTTCCACTTTCTGATGAAGGTCTGTTCTGCTGTCATAATACATCAGCCCGGAATTTACATACATCAGATTCGAAAGGATAAACGAAAGCAACATGGAAACTCCGTAGAATACGAAAAAAACAATTCCAAAAACACCTGTAAAAGGATTCTGCTCAAAATTACCATCCGGAGCGGAAGTAAGAACAGCTCCATAAAAAAATATAAGCGGAATGTATGTAAAAACCGAAGATATAATAGATATGATCATCATCATAATAATGGATGCACCCCAATATTTCCAATAGGGAGATTTTTCGCTTCCATTCGGGTAAGAAAACTGTGCCCGTATAGAGTAGCTCAGACTTTCAAAAAATCTTCTGTCCGAATTAAAATAATCATACATCAGAAACGTAATGACATTGAATAGGGTAGGATAAATAAGGAATATCAGGAACAATCCGATGATCAGAAATATCAGGACATAAGAAAAGCCTACCAAAAAGAGGGCTAATGGGGCAACAATAAAGATCAGTCCAATACATAACCTGGCTATTTTCCCGGCATTCTTTTTAAAATCACCTAAAATATCATCCGTTTTTATCTTATCAGCCCCCTGGGCAATCCTTTTAATATAAAAAACCGGATACAGATAACTGACGATAGCCAGCACCATAAAAAGCAGAAGTGTCAGTAATCCAACGGCAATCAGCATTCCTGCATTATCAGAGAAATATTGTTCAAAATAATAGGTTTCACCTCTTAAATTGGATCCGAAAATCTGAGAAAAAAGTTCTTTGTATCCAAAAATAACAACGCCTACCATTAAAATCAATAGCAGCCCGTTGATCAACAGATAACTTTTAAAATAATTCTTCCCGTATAGCTTAAAGAAATTGAAACTGTCACCAATAAAGGTTCCGAAATCTCTTTTTTTATAAAATTGTATCATTGATGTGCTTATTAGTTTTTTTATTCACCACAGACGGATACACAAGATAGTAAAATATTACGATCGCAAGTGAACCCAAAATAATTGCCAGGTTGAGGATCAGAGGCATCTTCAGAGCATGTCTTGTAACATATCCTTCGATTACTCCGGCACAAACCGTGAAAGGGATCGTACTCAGAAAAATCTTAAATGAATCTTTAAAGCCTTTTTTAAAAGAATTAAACCTTGAAAATGTCTTTGGAAACAAGATAGAAGCCCCCAGGATCAACCCGCACATTGCTTCAATCACCATCGCAAAAATTTCAAACACACCATGCAGCCATATTCCCCTTGCACTGTCTTTCAATGCTCCATAGTCATAGAAGAAATATTGAAAGGCTCCCAGCATCACACTGTTGGAGAGAAGGGCAAATAGAGTTCCTACTCCTCCGGCAATGCCATAAACATACAATTTCGCACCCACCTGTATATTATTAAAAATAATACCGATGGTACTTCCCCAGGTTGAACCGCTCTCATATACAGCAACAGCATTTCCTTTTTTTATATTTTCAATAGTTTCATTCACATAAGCCTCACCGTTTGGTATGGCTACGGTCAGAAAACTTTTATCATAAATGGCAGAAAGCACACCTATTGAGGTAAACAGGATAAAAAAAAGGAAGGCATACACCAGATACCTTCGATACTGGTATACCAACAACGGAACTTCCGTTTTGAAAAAATAAATCAGCCTGTTCTCCTCTACTCTTTTCGTTTTATAAATCTTCTGAAAGATCTGAGATGATAAATGATTCAGATAAACTGTCGTATTGCTTTTGGGATAATAGGTCTGGGCAAAAGAAAGATCATTGATCAGGTTTATATACAACGAAGACAGGTCATCAGGATTTTTTTTTATTTTCCCTTCAATAACCTGTTCTATTCCCAACCATTTTTCTTTATTTTGTTTAATGAAATAAACCTCTCTCATAATTGTAAGGCTAAAATAATAAAAAATATGTCTCAAATTGCGATAAATACCTCACAAAATGTAAATATCAGCTTTAATGTTGCCAGCATAGGAGAAAGAATGCTTGCCTTCATCATTGATCTTCTGATAAGGGTGGCCTATATCGTTATTGTCCTGTATCTGTTCTTCAATATTTTCGATCTGGGGTATTTAATGAACGGATTGGATCAATGGTCTATCAGAGCTGTTTATATCCTTCTTACATTTCCGGTCTACATTTATCCTGTTGTATTAGAAAGCTTGATGGAGGGACAAACTCCGGGTAAAAAACTGATGAAGATAAGGGTTGTCAAGATCGATGGCTACCAGGCCGGTTTTGGAGATTATATGATTCGCTGGGTCTTCAGAATTATTGATGTTTCTTTTGCAGGTATTGTAGGTTTGGTTTCAATGATCATTTCTAAGAACAACCAGCGTCTAGGAGATATAGCTTCTGGCACAGCTGTTATTTCTTTAAAGAATAATATTAATATTTCCCATACCATTTTAGAAAATATCAAGGAAGATTATGTCCCTTCTTTTCCGCAGGTGATTGCCTTAAGTGATAATGATATGAGGATCATCAAAGATAATTATACCAAAGCTTTAAAAGTAGGAGACCGCCAAATCATCACAAAACTCTCGGATAAGATAAAAAGTATTCTGAAGCTGGAAATAGATCCTACCCAAATGACAGAGAAACAGTTTATCAGCGTCATCATTAAAGACTATAATTACTATACGGGAAAAGAGTAATTCTCTAATAATGTAACAATATATCAGTTTACCAATGTAGCAATAACATGCTCATAATGCCTGAATTGATACATTGTTATACTATATTACCATAATATTGTATAGCCTTTTGCTTCAGAGGATTTTTGCTCCAATCTTCCCATTTCCCTGTATATGGATCATAGCCACATTTTAAAGGCTTAGAAATATCCAAGCCATCTTTATCTGTATGAGTCTGCTCTGTGTAAGCCCTACAATCCGTACAGATATAACGAAACTCACAGTCTTTGCATACTTCTATATGATATAATAAATTGATTTTTATGTTAAAATAATCAGTATCATTTTTTCTTTAAAAATTCTTTTGTAATCTTTCTTCGATGTTGGATGCTTTGAAGGCCTATACATCTTCTATTACGGTTAATAATTACAGAATCTTTTATAAATTTATCATCAGTGCTTTTTAAACCATATACAGTTTTTAAATGGTTAATCTGATTGTATACTTCGACCATCTCTGCATAATCTCGTGGCGGGCATTCTCCGGATTTTACATAATCTAAAAGTTTATTTTTGAAATATAAATAATCTTCTGTTTGCGCCATATGGTTTAAATAAATCAACATTGGCATAAAAACACCATCCTCTGTTTCAAGTCCAATTTTCTGCATTGATGGATAACCAAAATTTATAAGAGACCATTTTAACAACTCAGCATTTTTCTTAAATTTTTTTAATGATTGTTTACCTGTTATAGAATCTTTTTCCTGATCCCGGATAAAGGCAATTCTAAAGGAATCAATGAGTTGTTTATTTAGATCTTTTTTCCATTCCGCAACTTTCCGCTCTATAGTAATACTGTCAATTCCATACTTCTTATAAAGTTTAAAGAAATCTGAATCTTCTCTTTTAAACTTCCAATAAGGAGCAACTAAAGGGATAAGCTTGTAAAGACTTTCCTTTCCCCCAAAATCTTCATTATATTTATCAGCAAGTGTAACATAAGTGGCATATTCTTCAATTCTTTCCTGGTTTTTAGGCTCATACTCTTTAAATAATTGCCGGTATTCCTGGATAGCTAATCGGGGATTGCCGGTCAGCCGGTAAATACTGTCAATTTCATTAACCTTGTTATAATAAACAATATAGTTTTTCTTACAAGATGACAGCATGAAAAAGGAAATCACTAAAATACTTATTGGTATTTTCATTTTTAAATTTTGTTTGATCAATGATGAGCATAAGAATATGTTCAAAACTAAATTTAGTAAAATAGATAATAATGTTAAAGTCCGGGTTTACATGAATGAGTATCTGTATTCACAGCCCTATCAAATAGGTAAAGTTCAATCATTAATCCCATAATATTGGATTGCTTTATTTTTTAAAGGATTTTTGCTCCAATCTTCCCATTTTCCGGTATATGGATCATAACCACATTTTAAAGGCTTAGAAATATCCAAGCCATCTTTATTCATATAAGTCCGTTCCGTATAAGCTCTGCAGTCTGTGCAGATATATCGGAACTCGCAGTCTTTACATACTTCAATATGATCTTTGGTCAGATTCCAGTATTTTTTGAAAGCTGGCCTTTTCAAAGCTTTTTCTAGGCTGGTATCATGAATATTTCCAAAACTTTCGGGCATTAAAGGACAGTTTTTTATATTACCGTCTATATCAATTCCAATTTTTTTATGTAAGCAGGAATTATGATTGATTGCTTCAAGAATTTTTGGAAGGTTAGTATTGAAATATTTTATATCCACTTTTCCGCAGGAGGATATTTTTAAATCTTTATCTGTAAAATGAATTGTGAACCTAAACTCATCTCTTACTTTGAAAGGGGGTTGGTGGCAATTATAGAAAATAAAATTGTAAATTCTTATAGTTGTCTGATTGAGGACTTTAAAAAAATCTTTGTTAATAGCATGATGAAAAGGAGCGTAAATCTCAATACCTTCCAGAACAGAGTTTTTAAATTCATAATCAATACCCTGAAATTCCTCAATAGAGAGTTCTTTACTGCAATATATAACCAGATGTTTTACTCCCAAATTATCAATAGAATTTCTTATTTTACCAAGTACAGATACATTATTAAATTCTATAAAAATATTTGAGATTTGAACAGCTTCATGATATTCATAAGATAAGGGATGAAAATTTTCATCCCTGCTACCGCTAGTGATGAAACCATATTCTTTTTCCAAAAGAAAGCCTATATACTCATGGATTATCTGTTTAGACTCAGTATCGTAATTTTTCAATATATTTTCAATTGAATCATGTTTCAACTCCTCAATAATATCATAAAGCTCCAAAGGATACAAATCAGAAAGATTTCTCTGAAGATCAGAGATTAGTATTCTTTTGGCTCCTTTTGTAATTAAAATATTACTGAATAGATTGAAATATTTCATAGCAGTCTTGTAAGTGGTTTTATTGGTTTTTCTCTCATAAGATAACTTGTTTGATAGACTCCACATTTTATATAGTTTATGGTAATATTGTTCTTTTCATTAGTTTTTTTAATTCCAAACTCCTCAATAAATTTAAAAGTGAGGGGAAGTTTATTCTTTTCTTTTTTTATTGTATTTTTCATAAATATTGGGCTATTTCTTTTTCTAATGAGTAATTGCAGATTGCTGACAAACCAATAAATTGACCTACAGGATTAACCTCCAAAAAGTAGAAATCATCGCCACTTTTTATGAAATCTATTGAACCGCAGTTTAAGTCTAAAGACTGCATAAGATAATGTACTTTTTCTTCAATGTTTTTGGGTAGTTGATAGCGTACTTTTCTGTTTGGGTTCTTATAATTATATTTTCTGAAGTCAGTTTTAGTTTGCTCATCGTTTTGAGAAATTATGGCTGTAGACCACATTTTACCATCGAGGTAAAAACTCCGTATTTCAAAGTCCTTTTCAATTTTTTCCTGAAAAAACGTGATAAAAAAATTATCCTTTTCTTTTTCCTTTATTATAGAAGTATAGATGATACCGTTTGAATTTTTATTAATAGAATCTAATATTACATTTTCTGTGATAACTTTTGTAATAGTTTTATTGACAATGACTTCATCCGTATTTTCAGCTAAAAAATATTTTGGAACGCTTAATCCTGTTTTTTGAGCCTGTTCTAAGACCAGAAGTTTATTTACATGGCTATTGCTCTGTTTATTAATGCTTTTTTTTGATTCTAAGGTTTTTATTACATAATCTTCCAGCCAGTGCTGGGTTTCATCCATATAAAGGTTGACAGTATCATTATCATAATGTAAACGTTTAAATTTTAGCCCTCCTCTTCTGTACCACACGCTCGTTATTTCATCTAGAAAAAAACGGTTTCTTTCACTTAGCAAATAAATTCTTTTTTTGTCTGTTTTAATCTCAAAAAACTCATCTTCATGGACACGGATAAACTGTTTTCTCATTTTTAAAAGATATCTAATGACTTTTGTCGTTGTTGAGTCTCCATTATTTGATATAATGAGTATCATCTTCTTTTTGTTTTTTAAAAAAATCCTTTCTTATTTTGGCACTGTGTTTTAGGCTCGGTATCCCCAAGGTTTTCCGATTGCGGTCAATCTGTGCACTGTCTATTACAGTAATCATATTAAAGCCATAAAGTGTAATCTTTTTAGGATATCCCATTTCTGCATCCACCATACGGGCATAATCACGAGGTGAACAGTCTCCCGACTTTACATATTCTAGTAGCTTTTCCTTTATATAAGGATAATGCTTTTTAGATTCAACCATATGAGTGGTAAATGTTGGCATAGGAAAGCTTCCTATTTTCTGTGGTGTTGGAAAACCATAATTTTTAAAGACCCATATAAAAAATTTTGCATTTTTTCCTACATTTTTCCTAGTCATTATTGTATCAAAAGGTCTTCCCTGCTGGTCTCTGATCAGAGCGAGTCTGAAAGAATCCACAAGGCTTTTATTAAGGCTGTTTTTCCATTCTGTTACTTTCTGTTCTACAGATGTATTATCTATTCCGTACTTATTGAACAGGTACAAATATTTTTTATATTTATCACCATATGGGGCTAACAGAGTAATCAATTTATAAAGGCTTTCTTTTCCTCCAAAGTCTTCGTGATACTGATCAGCAAGTGTAATATAAGTAGCATACTCTTCAATACGCTCTTGGTTTTTAGGATCATATTCTCTGAAAAGTTCTCGGTATTTTTTTATAGCAAGTTGAGGATTATTTCCCAGTCTATATATGCTGTCTATATCATTAACCCTATTATAATAAATAATATAATTCTTTTTACAGGATGAAAGAATTAGTAAAATACTAATAGAGATAATATACTTTATTAATTTTCTCATATATAAGCAAAATGTAACTTTAATAATAAAAATAAGGAGGGAATACCCCTCCTATTGTTTATGGGTCTAACAAACTGTTACCCTGCCAATATAATCACCACCATTAGATGTATAGTGATCTGCTTCATAACATCCCGGCGGTGTAACTGCTTCACTAGATTCAATAGCATGAGATGCTAGACTACCGTTAATAAGCTTTAAATCATTTCTTTTGATTTTCTTGTTTTCTAAAGAAGAAAAGTTTTTCTTCATTCCATTTAACTTTTTCATAATAATTTTTTTAATTGTTTTGTGTTACTATTAACATTTCAAATATATCAAACCATGTTGAAATATAACTATGATTTTTATGTGAATTTTATGTGATTTTCAGCCCATAAAAAGGAGTTCATTTTGATGTATAGAGCTTTATATTGCAGCGTTCATTCTTTTTATCTGTAGCTGTTTCAGGAGAATCAAAACCTAACAGGTTTTAAAAACCTGTTAGGTTTAGTTGGTTTTTATACTTATTCCAGCCCATAAAATGTTATATTTGTATTGATATAAAAAACACCACAATGATCAAGAACAAACTCATCAAAGTCCGCAAGGCCAAAGAACAAACCCAGGAAAGCATGGCAAAAACTCTGCATATGACACAGTCACAATATCAAAGAAGGGAAAAAGGAGAAATTAAAATTTCAGACGAAGAATAGGAACGACTGGCAAGAGCCTTGAATGTCCCTGTTGAAGATATAAAGGAAGAAGATACTCCTCATCAGATCATCAATAATTTTGATAGTAATGAAGGAAGTTATTTTGGTAGTAACAATTATTTTTATAACATTCCGGAATTCCTTCTTGAAAACCAGCAGGATTATATTAACCTCCTGAAACAGGAAATAGAGGAGCTTAAAGAGCGTATCAAGATACTGGAACAAAAATAACTAACAGCCTATCCAATGAAATTTGAAAACAATAAATCCGGAAACGGCGGAGTTCTTACACTAAACAACGAAATCAAAGAAGTGGGAAGGCTCACCTATACTATTTTCCCTGAAGATCATAAACTGATCATTTCCTTTGTATTGGTACATCCCGAATTTGAAGGAAGAGGAATGGGAAAATATTTAGTGGAAGAGGCCATTAAATTTGCCAGAGAAAATAACTGGAAGGTTTACCCTCACTGCTCTTATGCGAGATCTGTAATGATGAGAATGAATGATGTGGATGATATTCTTTTAAAGAATTAAAACCTCATTCAGAAGAATTTCTTCAATATCATCCGGATAATCTACTTTCAGATGATGACCGGAAGCTACCCACTCCATAATTTCCTGAAGATTTAAAACTTTAGAATTAGGGACTCCCATTTTATCCAACGCACAGGCATTACATTCCTGTTCATATTGATTATGAATGGGAATTACAAACAATTTTTTATCCATAAAAAGAGCCTCAGCAGGGGTTTCAAAACCAGCATTGCATAAAATTCCTTCACAGCCTTCAAAGTATTTCAGATATTCACTTTCATCGATAGGGAATACTTCCACATTCTTTATTCTCACCTTCACTTTACTGTATTTGGAAAACACTTTCCAGTCAACAGGAATATTTCTTAATACCTTGATAATATTTTCATCTGCAAAGCTTGGGAGGTAAACAAGGTAATATCCTTGTTTATTAGGGTTAAGATTTCGGATCTTTTTTCTGATCACGGGCTTTTTTATCTGGGGATGGTAATTTTCAAAATGAAAGCCGATTTTTCTCTCACTGGGAACATAGTATTTTAAGATCATTTCTCCCAGAAAATCTTTTTTTGTAGGCTTTGGTGTTTCAGGAAAGCTCATGGATGCCTGATGGCTAAGCTCTATCATTGGCAGTTTCTTCAGTTTGGAAGCCCAACCTGTCAGTGGCTCGTAATCATTAATGATCAAATCATAATTTGAAAGTTCCAGTTCTCTGATTGTTTTGGCTGCTTCCAGGAAATTATTCTCTGTAAATGTTTTGCGGTATGATAAACCTCCTGTTTTGTTATAAAGAAGGGAAATCCCTTTATAATGAAAGTTGATGTCAAAATCAGCCTTTAATTGTGACTGATGACCGCTGATCAGGGTATCAACCGAGGCATATTTTTTGAGAATAGGAATAATTTCCTGCGCTCTGGCCACATGCCCGTTTCCAGTCCCCTGGAATGCATACAGAATCTTCATCTAGGAAAAGTTAGTTACTATTTTTAAAAGCGCTGAAGAATCCATTTCCTGAATTTCTTCCGTTTCGTCATCTCTCAGCAGATGCTTATGGTCATCATAGTAAAAAATCTTCCATTCTTTATCGTTATATTCCAAAGCAGAGAGGTTTTCTATCCAGTCTCCTGAATTCAGATAAGTACATGAGCCTTTTTTATTGATGACCTCACGAATCTGCGGCTGATGGATATGCCCGCAAACCACATAATCGTATTGGTTGTCAATGGCCAGTTCAGAAGCTGTAAGTTCAAAATCTCCGATATATTTTACGGCCTTTTTCACATTGTTCTTGATCTTCTTTGAAAATGAGTATTTTTCCTTACCCATTTTTTCTAAGAACCAATTGACAACATTATTGATAATAATTAAAAGATCATAGCCTTTTCCGCCAAGCTTAGCAATCCATTTGGAATGCTGGACAGAGGCATCGAAAACATCACCATGAAATATCCAGGTTTTTTTCTGATCAATCGTCAGGCAGATCTTATTACAGACCTTAAGTTTTCCCAGCTCAAAATCTGTGAATTTACGGAACATTTCATCATGATTGCCTGTAATATAATAGACATCCGTATTCTTGGTAGCGAATGAAAGGATCTTTCTGATCACTTTCAAATGAGGTTTAGGGAAGTAAGACTTTTTGAACTGCCAGATATCAATAATATCTCCATTCAAAACTAAAGTTTTTGGCTGGATAGAATTGAGATATCTCAGTAATTCTTTAGCCTTACATCCATAAGTTCCCAGATGAACATCCGATATAACAACTAATTCAACGTTTCTTTTCATCCGTATGTTTTCAGCTTTTTAATTTGAACGGATGGAACGCCTCAAAATTTTTCCGGTATAGAAAATATAACAAAGCGTTTCATAGTTCATACAAAGAAACTAATTGAAAGTTAACTGTATATGAATGCTATATTATTTTTTATAAAGAGTTCATCAGCTCTTCTGTGATTTCCATATTATGGTAAACGTTCTGAACATCATCATCTTCCTCGAAACGCTCAAGCATTTTCATGTTGGCTTTGAACTGTTCTTCGCTTACTTCTTTTATATTATTCGGAATTCTTTGAAGTTCCGCGCTCTTTGCTTCAATTCCAAGCTCATCCAATTTATGAGACAAGGAACCGAAATCTTCAAAAGCAGTGGTAATCATTACTTCTTCTTCATCTTTTTCTACGTCTTCTGCACCGCCATCGATCATTTCCATTTCAAAGTCATCCCAATCCATTTTGATCTGTGCCAGATCTATCGTGAAAATACCTTTTCTGTCGAAGATAAATGCCAGTTCTCCATTTTTCCCAAGGTTACCATCAAACTTGTTGAAAACAGCTCTCACGTTGGCTACCGTTCTCGTTGTATTGTTTGTAGTACATTCTACAAAGAAAGCAACCCCTCCTTGCCCGTAACCTTCATAAGTGATCTCTTCATAGTTTTCAGCATCAGCACCACTTGCCTTTTTAATGGCTCTTTCTACATTATCTTTAGGCATATTAGCCCCTTTAGCATTCTGGATACATCTTCTCAGGGCCGGGTTAGATTCCGGGTCTGGTCCTCCGGCCTTTACTGCCAGCGCGATATCTTTTCCTATTTTAGAGAATGTTTTGGCCATTTTGTCCCATCTGGCCATTTTAGAAGCTTTTCTGTATTCAAATGCTCTTCCCATTTTAATTTTTTAAATTTTCAACAAAATTACTTAAAAGTCAACAAAAAAAAAATACCTCCAAAAAAATTGGAGGTATTCATTATTTAGAAAAATTAATTATTTTTTCTTTTTAGCCGGAGCTTTTTTCTTTTTAGCCGGAGCTTTTCCTTTCTTAACTACTACTTTTTTCTCAACAACGTCTAGGTCAGACTTCTGAAGAGCTTCCCAAGCAGCACCGTTAACAGCCTCAACAACTACTTTTCTGTCAGCCATTCTTTCAGCATCAGAAGCTTTTGCAGGAACTTGAGCATCTCTAGAACCTACACCTGTAGATTTTAATTGATTACCATTAACCCCTCTAGCTTCAAGAGCAGCAACTACAGCAGCAGCTCTTTGTCTTGAAAGTTTCAAGTTGTAAGCAGCAGCACCTTTAGCATCTGTGTGACCTGTTACTAAGAATGTACCATCCTGAGATTCTTTAACGATTCTAGCAGCTTCATCTAATTTACCATTAGATTCTGGTCTGATTGTAGCCTTGTTAAAGTCGAACAAGATACCTTTAAGAGCACCTGTAGCATCTTTAGCGATTACATCTTTTGGCTTAGGACATCCGTTGTATTCTGGAAGACCTGGAACAGTAGGACAAGCATCATCTTTATCTAAGATACCGTCACCGTCTGTGTCTGGCCAAGGACAACCGTTGTTTTCAGCAGGACCTGCTACTGTAGGACAAGCGTCATCTTTATCGATTACACCGTCACCATCAGTATCTGGCCAAGGACAACCATTGTTTTCAACTGGACCAGCTACATCTGGACATTGATCGTCTTTATCTGGAACTCCGTCACCGTCAGTATCAGGACATCCCTGGAATTCTGGTAAACCTGGAGTATCTGGACAAAGGTCATCTTTATCTAGGATACCATCCTTATCTCTATCTCTGTTTCCGAATCTGAATAAGATAGATGCAGAAGCTTGCCAGTGGTTAGCAACTGTAGATTTATCACCTGGAGTTGACACATAGTCACCTTGAATACCAAGACCAAAGTTTTTAGTTACCCAGAAGTTAGCACCAGCACCTGTAGATACAGCAAAGAAGTTAGCTTTACCGTTCTCGTTACCGTCTTTACCGTTATTAACGTTTTCAATTGGGTTACCGTTAGCATCTACACTTGTTCTTGGGAAAGTAAGTGAAGTGTAGTCATGTCTTAGGTAGTTAGCACCAACTCTTAAATATGGATCAAACCAAGATTCTTCGTTCCATAAAAGACCTGCAGCTTTAACCTGAAGACCAAGACCTGTCATTAGGTAAAACTCTTTCCCCATGTTGAATCTCTTGTTTTCAACATTACCTACTGAAGTTTGCCAGTCGATAACGAAACCTTTTCCAATGTTTCTAGCAACTGTTAACTTAGATAGTGGAGGTGTAATAGAGAAGTTGTTCACATTGAACATACTCTTTGTTAAATTTTTAGCAGAGAACGTATTACTGAAGCCTGAACGTGCTGCTACATGGTTTTCTGCGTGAGCACCAACTCCGATCAACCACGGATTGTTGGTAGTCTGTGCGAAAACAGTAGAGGCAACAGTAAGCGCCAATGCTGAAATTCCTAATTTTAGATTTTTCATAGAATTAAATGATTAAATAATTGATAATGCAAAATAAATATAATTTTTCTTTATATACAAAGTTTTTCAAATGATTTTTAACTTTTCTTTAATATTCTGTCCAGGTTCCGTTTATTTTCTCTATCTTTTATCGCCTCTCTTTTATCAAAAAGCTTCTTCCCTCTACCCAGCGCTATCAGCACCTTTGCTTTACCTCGATCAGTGATATATAATTTTAAAGGAATAATTGTATTTCCGGCATCCTTTAACTTTTTTTCAAGTTTCTGCAATTCTTTTTTGTGCAACAGCAATTTCCGTTCCCTTTTTGTTTTGTGATTGTAAAAAGTTCCTAATTTGTACTCATCTATCATCATGTTAATAATGTACAATTCCCCATCAATAAACTGACAGAACGATTCTGTGATAGATGCTTTGGAAGAGCGTAAAGATTTTATTTCTGTACCCGTCAGAACCATCCCCGCTTCATATTCTTCAAGAATTTCATACTCAAAACGGGCTCTTCTGTTTAATATACTGACTGTTTTCTCAATCTTCATCATTGTAAAATTTCGTTAATGAAATATATAAAAAATACCATACATTTAAAAACTTGACTATTATATTATTACAAAATACCCAAATTCTTTTTGTATTTTTGCGCCAAATTTACAAAACTATATGTTAACAGTATCTAACTTATCTTTACAATTCGGGAAAAGAGTTCTTTTTGACGAGGTAAATATTATGTTTACCAAAGGAAACTGCTACGGAATTATCGGAGCAAACGGTGCGGGAAAGTCTACATTCCTTAAAATATTAACAGGAAAGCAGGATCCTACAACAGGGAACGTATCTTTGGAACCAGGGAAAAGAATGTCAGTTTTGGAGCAGGATCACTTTGCTTATGATCAGTATACTGTTCTTGAAGCTGTTTTGAGAGGGAACAAAAAATTATTTGAGATAAAGGAGGAAATGGATGCGCTATATGCGAAGGAAGATTTCTCTGACGAAGACGGAATTAAAGCCGGTGAGCTGGGGGTAATCTATGATGAAATGGGTGGCTGGACTGCAGAATCAGATGCGCAGACTATGCTTTCCAACGTAGGAATTTCCGATGATATGCACTGGCAGCTAATGAGTGAACTTGAGAACAAGGACAAAGTAAAGGTTCTTTTAGCTCAGGCACTTTTCGGTAATCCTGACGTATTGATCCTTGATGAGCCTACCAATGACCTTGACATTGATACCATCTCCTGGCTAGAGGATTTCCTTGCAGACTATGAAAATACAGTAATCGTGGTATCTCACGACCGTCACTTCCTTGATACGGTTTGTACGCATATCGGTGACCTGGATTACTCTAAACTTAACCTTTATACAGGTAACTACTCTTTCTGGTACCAGGCATCTCAATTAGCAACAAGACAAAGAGCTCAGGCCAATAAGAAAGCTGAAGAGAAGAAAAAAGAACTTCAGGATTTCATTGCCAGATTCAGCTCCAACGTTGCAAAAGCAAAACAGGCAACTGCAAGAAAGAAAATGATCGATAAATTGAATATCGATGACATCAAGCCTTCTTCCAGAAGATATCCGGCTATCATTTTTGAAATGGAAAGAGAAGCCGGAGATCAGATCTTAGATGTAAAAGGGCTTGAAAAAACAAAAGACGGAGAATTACTTTTCTCCAATATTGATTTAAATCTTAAGAAAGGGGATAAAGTAGCTGTACTTTCCAAAAACTCTTTGGCAATCACAGAATTTTTCGAAATTCTGGCTGGAAATGTTGAAGCTGATAAAGGAACTGTTGCCTGGGGAGTTACAACAACTCAATCTCACATGCCTTTAGACAACACCAATTTCTTCCAGGAAGACCTTAGCCTGGTTGATTGGTTGAGACAGTTTACTAAAAATGATGAAGAGCGTCACGAAGAATTTGTAAGAGGATTCTTAGGAAGAATGCTGTTCTCGGGAGATGAAGCTTTGAAATCTTGTAAAGTACTTTCAGGAGGTGAAAAAATGAGATGTATGTTCAGCAGAATGATGCTTCAGAAAGCAAACGTTCTTTTACTGGATGAGCCTACCAACCACTTAGACCTTGAAAGTATCACCACATTGAACAACTCTTTGTCTAACTTTAAAGGAAATATTCTATTGTCCTCTCATGACCACGAAATGCTTCAGACGGTTTGTAACAGAATCATTGAACTGACTCCTAACGGAATCATCGACAGAGAAATGACTTATGACGAGTACCTTGCTGATAAGAAGATAAAAGAATTAAGAGAAAAAATGTATTCTTAATCCGATACCGCAATAACAAATATAAAAATACCTCAAAGCGATGCTTCGAGGTATTTTCGTTTAAACAATAAATAAAATAATTATTTTGTCAGTTTCGAAGTAGGAAGGGCAACAGTTCCCGGATCTTTCCATAATCCGTCTTTTTCAGCTCTCTTTTTGATCGCCTGAGCTCTTTTCTCACTGTCCGGATGAGAGTTGAACATTTTCTCAAAACCGGTCTGTGTACTTCCCTGTGAAAGCAATGCCAATTTTTTAAATGCTGTATAAGCTCCTACTACATCATATTTGTTGGTTTTCATAAAATCATAAGAGTAGGTATCTGCTTCTGATTCCTGCTTTTTGCTGTGAGAGGCATCTAAAAATGCATTAGCCATTTTCCCCACCTGACTTTCGTTAAGCGTAGCAACTGTTGATGAAGCCGACGAAGCTGCGTCTAAGGCTGCAGCCTTCAGATAAGCTGATTTCATTGCATCTTTGGTATCCTGGTTTTTCACGTGACCGATCTCATGGCCAATTACTGCCAACAATTCGTTATCCGTCATGATATCCATCAGAGAAGAAAATACACGTACACTTCCGTCTGCACAGGCAAAAGCGTTAATATCCTTTACTTTATAGACTTTGTAGTTCAGATTCAGCCCATCCTGGGACTTATGATTTCCAAACAATTTATTCAATCTTATGGTATATGGATCTTTTGGTCCGGCTATAGGATTGTTCTTATCCATCCAATCTACCGATTCTTTAGATAATTTGATAGCGTCCTCGTTGGTAAATGTTAAAGCTTTTGCACTATTTGAGACTATTCCGGCAGCTTTACCGAGATTAATTTTTTGTGCACTGATCGAATGCATTGCCCCTAATAACATAAGGCATACTGTAATTTTTTTCATAGTCATTTTAATTTGGAGCACGAAGAGAGCTATTTTTTAACAATTATTAAGTCAAAACTTAGCTTCGGTTCTTTTCAGAATGCTATTTTTTTCCTTATTTTTGTGAAATGAGTCAAAAATGGATTTACAAGCCCGAACCCGATGAGGAAGTTGTGGACAGACTAAGTTCGTCACTTGGTTTTGGTACTTTTGAATCTAAACTCCTCGTTCTGAGAGGAATTGACAATTATCAAAAGGCCAGAGAATTCTTCAAACCGAACCTTAACGATATACACAACCCGTTTTTAATGGCAGATATGCAAAAAGCTGTAGAGCGTATTGCCAATGCAATTGAAAATGGTGAAAAAATATTGGTATACGGCGACTATGATGTGGATGGAACCACTGCTGTTGCCCTGATGTACCTATACCTCAGCAAAATTGTTGAGAAAAAATACCTGGACTATTATATTCCGGATAGAAATTCCGAAGGATATGGAATTTCTACGGAAGGAATTGACTTTGCCAAAGAAAACGGCTTTTCACTGATCATCGCTCTGGACTGTGGAATCAAGGCGCTTGATATGATCAACTACGCCACTGGTCTGGACATAGATTTCATCATTTGTGACCACCACCTTCCGGGTGAAGAGATCCCTAATGCCGCTGCTGTTCTTGATCCTAAAAGAAGTGACTGCAGATATCCTTTTAAGGAACTTTCCGGATGCGGGGTCGGCTTTAAACTTTGCCAGGGATTAAATACGATCTATAAGATCCCTGAAGCAGAATTATTCGAGCTGACGGATCTTCTTGCCATTTCCATTGCGGCAGACATCGTTTCAATGACCGGAGAGAACAGGGTTCTGGCAAAAATGGGATTAAAAACCCTCAGAAAGACCAGAAATCTCGGATTAAGATTATTGATCCCTGAAGATAAGCTTTCTCATTTTGAAATTTCAAATATCGTTTTTGAAATAGCTCCCAAGATCAACGCTGCCGGAAGGATCTCACATGGCAGAGCTGCTGTAGAACTTATGGTCTCTGACAATCTGAAACATGCCAACCAGATTGTGAGTGACATCATGAACCTCAACGATGAAAGACGTGAACTGGATATGAACTCCACTCTTTCTGCTTTGAACCAAATCATAGAATCCCAGCAGGAGACCAAGCATACTACGATCGTTTACCATCCTGAATGGAATAAAGGGGTCATTGGAATCGTGGCTTCCAGACTTATTGAAACCTACTATAAGCCCACTCTCGTTTTTACAGACGGAAACAATGGGGAAATGGTGGCTTCTGCAAGATCTGTTTCTGATTTTGATGTGCATGAAGCGCTTGATATGTGCTCGGAATATTTCCTTAAATTCGGAGGACATCATGCCGCTGCCGGACTTTCTATGGAGAAAGATAAGTTTGATGCTTTCAAGGAAAAGTTTGAAAGAATTGTTTCTGAAAAAATTCAGGAACATCAGAAAGAGCCTTCCATCTCCATTGATACTGAGATCAAAATCGATGAAATCAACAGGGAGTTTATCAATTTTCACAGGAAGCTGGCTCCTTTCGGGCCTCATAATATGAAGCCTATTTTTACATTGACCAATCAGAAGCTTTCAGGATATGTAAAAACAATGGGTAAGGACAACAATCACCTGAAGTTTTATATCAAGCAGGAATCTACGGGACGCAATATTGAATGTGTCGGCTTTAAGCTTGGACAGTTCGTTGAAGATTTTAAGAATAAAAATTTTGACCTTGCTTTCACTTTGGAAGAAAATCACTGGAAAGGAAATGTAACCCATTACCTTAACATTAAAGATGTTCAGTTTAGGGATTAGATGCGAGGTTTCAGGTAATAGAAATCAATATAAATATGAGAAACTATAATGAATTAATTATTGTCAAGAAATTTATTGAGATTTATTCATCAATGAAACATTCAGCATCTCAAATATCTCCTCTTGTAAAATTCAATGATTTAAATCCTTCAGAACTTAAAAAGAACTTTACCTCCAATATTTGTACCCTAGGGACTACCTCCTGTTATCTGCCACCTAAAACACAATGAAAAAAATCGGTTTATTTTTCGGATCATTCAACCCAATACATATCGGGCATCTCATTCTGGCCAATTATATTCTGGAAAATTCGGATATGGATGAACTTTGGTTTGTAGTAAGCCCGCAGAATCCTTTCAAGGATAAAAAATCTTTACTGAAAGACCACAATAGGCTTGACATGGTACAGCTTGCGGTAAAGAACTACCCGAATATGAGGGCTTCCAATGTAGAATTTTCTTTGCCGAAGCCAAGTTATACCATTGACACCCTCACCTACCTTCACGAAAAATATCCTGACTATTCTTTCAGCCTGATCATGGGCGAAGATAATCTGGAAAGCCTTCACAAGTGGAAAAACTCTGATCTACTCATCAATAATCATCATATTATTGTCTACCCGAGAGTTTTTGAAGGAGAGAAAAAGCACCCGGAATATTTACAGCATGAAAATATTTCTTTGATAAAGGCTCCTGTTATAGAACTTTCTGCTACAGAAATCCGCAATATGCTCAAAGACGGCAAAAATGTAAGACCTATGCTTCCCCCTGAAGTTTTTGAATATTTGGATGGAAGCAGTTTTTATAAGTAATTTTGCAAATAAGAAATTAGAGGTTAAAGTTAGAAAGATTTTTCACTTTTAATCCTCAACTTAGTCAATACAATAATGAACTTCATCGAAAAATTTTTCTCAAAATATCCTCAGGAAAAACTTATCAAATGGTTTAAGCAGATCTGCCTTGCAGAAGCTATTACCTGTTTTCTTCTTTACGGGATTGCCATGATATGGAAAAGGTATGATGATGAAGGTCTTCTCCCTACTATTTTTATCATTATTGTGGGTAACATCCACGGTCTTTTTTTTACCCTTTATCTTCTATTCTGTATCCCGATAAGAAAAATTTTCAAATGGGACGATGAAGATTTTGTGTTTGCTTTATTAGCCGCATTTTTCCCTTTTGCAACGGTCTGGGTAGATAAAAAGCTGGCGAGATTCGACAGAGAATAATTGTTTTTTATTGAAATTTCAATTTTTCCTGTAACAAAATTATTGTTACAGTTGTCTTATTATGTAGAAAAGTCAAACAATTAAATTTTTAACGTAAATTTTTAATAACTGAAAATCAATCAGTTAAAACCACTTAAAGATATTTTTCAGTACTTTGTATTGCATAATACTAAATTTATTATATATCTTTGTAATGTTAAATAACAAACCATACAAGCTATTAATTAAAAAATAATAATTATGAAAACTCAAATTCTCATTGCTGCCCTATTTTTCAGTGGCCTCATTACTGCCCAGCAGAAAAAAGACAGCTTGAAGGTTAATAGTATTGAGGCAGTCAATATCAAGAAACAGGTTTTCAAAAAACAGGGAGACCGGTTAGTTTACGATGTGGCTTCTTCTCCTATCGCTAAAGGGACTAATACATTCAACCTTTTGAAACAGACTCCAATGGTTTCCAGTATAGACGGAAGAACGTTGAAGATCCTCGGTAAATCTGACGCGGTTATTTATATCAACAATAAAAAAACGAATATGGATTCTGAGGCATTAATCGAAATGCTGAAGTCTACTCCATCAGAAGACATCCAGAAAATTGAGGTGATTACGGTCCCCGGAAGTGAATTTCAGGTAGAATCTAAGGAAGGGGTGATCAATATTGTCATGAAAAAGAATAAAAATAATGGCTACAACGGAACCATTAAGATGCTTAATGAGCAAGGCTACTATAACAACCCTTCAGCCGGAGCTTCCTTTAATTTCAGACAGGGTAAATGGTCCGGCACCTCAAATTTCAGAACAGGAAGCTGGACAGAAAGACAAAAATATACTTTGTCTAACGGGGATCCTACTTTCAGGAATGAGTCATACGGATACAATGATGATCCAAACAAAAACTACGGCGGAGGCTTTAATATTGATTATGAAATCAATAAGAAACATAGTCTTGGATTCTCTTATAATATGAGATACAATAAAAGCTTCAATTCTATTCTGGATATAACCAACTGGCAAAACGGAGCTTTGACCAACAGAACCGTAAATAATGAGGATGCGCAAACAAGAAACCATTCTTTCAATTTAAATTATGAGATAAAAACAGATTCTATAGGCAGTAAACTTACCTCAAATGTTTCATATCTATGGTTCAATCGTGATAAAGTGAGCTTTAATGAAAGTTTCCCCTTAGACAATGATCCTGATAACAAATATTCAGCCCTGCATCAATCTGTACCGCAGATCATCAATAACTATGCAGCCAATATAGATTATCTGAAAAAAACACCTAAAGGAGCAACATGGCTTATGGGAATCAGCTACAATCACACCAATACGGATAATGATACAAGACAGGACAAGCTCCAGAATGGTGAGTTTATAATAGATCCAAACCAGACCAATCATTTCATTTATAAAGAAAATATCCTGGGAATCTATCTCAACTATGAAAGAAAACTGACTGAAAAGTTATCCGGAAAAGCAGGTGCCCGTTATGAAATGACCAGAAGTACCGGAGATATTCTGGATAAAACAGGATTTGAGAGGAATTATAATAATCTGTTACCTTATCTGAATTTAAATTATGCGATCAATTCTGACCACAATCTTAGCTATACTTTTTCCAGCAGGATCCGAAGACCGAGATTTTGGGAACTGAATCCTTCCAGAACGTATTTCACTCCTACAAACTATACTCAGAACAATCCTTTTATACTGGCATCCAAATTTTATAACCAGGAGCTGAACTATATGTACAAAAATGCCTTCTATGCCAATCTTAGCTTTAATATGGTAGAAGACGCCGCTGCTTCTGACCTGCTTCCTTTACAGGGAACTGTAACAACCTCCGACATGGAAACAACAAGGTTTCTCAGATATATAAGAACCAATTACGGAAACAACAGGGAACTTAGCTTAACTCTTGGAATGAACAAGTCCTGGTTCAAAGACATATGGACCACCAACTATTCTGTTAATTTAGGGTATGTTACCTACAAAGGCGGGGTATGGGAAGATCCTACGTCTATACCGGTTCCGGGAGAAACCGAAGTAGTGGATCCATATATTATTGATGTTAAAAACTACAATATATCTGCGACGATCAACAATACCGTTCGGCTTTCTTCCAAAAAAGACTGGTTTCTGGGTGTTAATTACTTTTTTGCAAGTAAAGTCGCCATGGAAGGAGGGGTAATAGGTGCAAGACAAAGTTTCGATCTCAGCCTGAAGAAAATTGCAGGTGACTGGACTATTGTAGCGGAAGTTAATGATCTATTCAATCAAAGCTATTATCGGGTCAACGGAACACAGCCTAATGGAAAATATAATAATATAACCAATTTCAACTATCCAAGACTACTGAATATAGGGGCTACCTATAATTTCGGGAATCAGAAACTGAAAAAAGCAAGGGAAATGAAATCAGCCAACGACGCTGTAAAATCAAGAACCTGATCTATAAAAATTTACCACTTCAACCACTTTTAAACAAACAGACATGAAACGTATCCTTTTGTCAATGGTAATCATATTCGGGACCTGCGCTTTTGCCCAGGAGAAGAAGTCTGATACGGCAAAAACAAAAAATATAGAAGGAATCACCCTGACGAAGCAGGTATTCAAAAAGCAAAGCGACCGTTTTGTATATGATGTCGCAGCGTCTCCTGTTGCCAAGGGAAATACCACTTTTGACCTTCTGAAGCAAACCCCGCTATTGTCATCAACGGATGATAAAACTCTGAAAATCGCAGGAAAGAACAATGCTTTAATTTATATCAACGGAAGAAAAACCAATATGGATGCTGAGTCTCTGGTTCAGTTCCTGAAAAATACTCCGGCTGAGAACATTCAGAAAATTGAGGTTATCACGGTTCCCGGAAGTGAGTATCAGGTGGAATCATCTGATGGGATCATCAATATCATTTTAAAGAAAAAGATGAGTGACGGCTTCAACGGAAACATGAGAATGTCTAATAGCACCAATAAATTCAACGGAAGCCAGGCCAGCTTTTCTGCCAATTACAGAAAAGATAAGCTGGGAGTCAGTGCCAGTCTGAGCGGTGGTGAAAATATTGACCCGCAAACCTACACTTTAAGAAACGGTACCGCCACTACTTCCAATGAATCTACAGGTGATATTAATGATCCGAACAAAAATATCGGAGGTTATCTGAACATCGATTACCAGCTGAATGATAAAAGTAATCTTGCCTTATCCTGGAATACATGGGCCAATAAAAGCTACAATTCAACGGTAGATCTGTTTAATACCATTAAAAATGGAGCAGATACAAAATATACATGGTCCAAAAACAAGGAAGATGCAAGATCCTATAACAACTCCCTGAATTTAAATTATGAGTTAAAAACAGATTCTCTGGGAAGTAAATTGAATATGAATGCAGCCTACCTGAACTATAGAAGATTTCAGTATACAGATAACCAGACCTTTATATCAGATATGAATATGGGATTGGGAAAAAGGACGACACAGGTGCTGCAGGACCTGCCACAGATCATCAATAACTTCTCCGGAATGGTGGATTATATTCAAAAGTTTAAAAATGATCTGACGGTTTCAGTTGGCGGAAATTATAACAAAACAAAAACAGACAACGATTCTAAAAACATTACTTATTCTTTTGATCCTGTGAAAGATCCGGACGCAAGGCCCAACCACTTTATCTATGATGAAAATATCTACGGTATGTACTTAACCGTTGAAAAAAAGCTGTCAGATAAGCTTTCGGGAAAAGTAGGAGCCAGATATGAAATTACAAACAGTCTTGGAACTTCTGATAATGCACCTACTGAAGCCCTTAAAAAGATTGAAAGAAATTACAAAAATTTCCTTCCTTATTTAAGTGTTAATTATGCGATCAATGATAAAAACAATATTTCTTATTCCTTTTCGAGCAGAATGAGAAGGCCAAGCTTCTGGGAGCTTAATCCGGTGAAAAATATTCTGACAGATGATAATTACACCCAGAACAACCCATTTGTAAAAGCATCTTCCACTTACAACCAGGAGCTTACCTATATGTACAAGAATTCATACTTCCTGATTTTAAACCATTCCTACATTCAGGACGCTATTACCCAGGTTCCGTTACAGGGGTATCCGGTTTCGCCTGACGGTACTGTAGGAAATAATCCGGTATTGAGATATATCAGAACCAATTTCGGGAACAAGCAGGAAATGTCCGCAATGATTGGTCTTCAGAAGTCATTCTTCAAACAATACTGGACAACGAACTTCAATATCGGAGTACAGCACAATATCAACAACGGAAGCCTTGATACTGATCCTACTACAGGAGACCGGTTCAAAAATGAACAAGGGGAATATATAGTATACACCAACAAAAACAATTCTACCAGCCTTTTGATCCAGACCAGCAACACCATTCGTCTTGATAAAAAGAAAACCTGGTTCTTTGGAGTCAATTATTTCTTTGTGGATAAGCAGCAGATTGAGCTTGGACTGTTGAAAAGTTTAATGAGTCTGGATCTCAGCATAAAGAAAATATGGAACGACTGGACCTTTGCTGTCAATGTGAATGATGTTCTTAATACCAATATTATTAAGATTGAAGATTATCAGGCTAACGGAAATTATAATTACATCCATCAGAACCGCTACAACAGAAACTTAATGGTAAGCCTTACCTACAACTTCGGAAACCAGAAAGTGAAAAAAGTAAGGGACATCGACGGTGCTTCTGACGCCATCAAAAGCAGAACAAGATAAAGTTATCTTTCTTCATATTCAATTATTTTTATTATGAAACCCACTGAAAAATCAGTGGGTTTTCTATCTTTATGGGAATGAAAAAAAATTTGATCATTATTACTGCTCTGCTCACTTTATTTTCTTTGCTGACAGCCTGTAAAGAAAAAAAGATAACATTGGGTGATACTATCATTTTTGACAAAGAGGAAAATATGCGATACGGGGATAGCCCTGAGCAGATTTTGGACTTATATATTCCTCATAAAAAAGAAACCTCAATGAGAGACGTCTTTATTATCATTCATGGTGGAGGCTGGCGTAGTGGAAATAAATCACAGCTGACCTTTTTCACTTTCTCAATAATGCAGAGATTTCCTGATTATATTTTTATCAATATGAATTACAGACTGGCTTCAGGAATTCAATATGGAATGCCTAACCAAATGGATGACATTCAAAGCGTAGCGGCGTTTATTAAAAAGAAATTGAATTACAATCCCAGACTGATCCTTATGGGGAATAGTGCCGGCGGGCACTTATCTATGCTTTATGCTTATCAGGCTGGTCCTGATAAAAATGTAAAAGCTGTGATCAATATTGTGGGTCCCACTGATCTTTCAGACCCAGGCTTTAAAGCCTATGAAGATTATTCTTTTGTGGAAAAACATCTGGTCGATCCCAGAGCTCTTCCTACAGGTACCTCAGCCGTTAATTTTGTCAGTCCGGTACATTGGATTACAAAGAACACTCCTCCTACATTATCCTATTACGGAAAAACAGACCGGGTGATTCCTATGACACAGGAACGGATCCTGGATTCTATTTTGAGTAAAAATAATATTATTCATGAATCTTATCAATTCAACGGAGGACATCTGGATTGGGATAAAAAGCCAAACAGCACATTCCTGATAGATAAAATGGAAACATTCCTGAAACAGGTTGATAAAAAATAGCACACCTTGACCTGTCAAAGTGTGCTACATTCTATCTTATTCGTAGTATTTATTCGGATTTTACAATTTCTGTCCTTTCAGATATTCCATTGGCATTGAAAGCTTCGATCTGGAAATAATAGGCATCCGCCCTGTCTGCTCCTGTAAAGAAATATTCATTCTTTCCATATACCATAATGCTTCCGTATAATTTGTCCGGAGATTTTCCCCAATAGATCACATAGCCATCAGCTTCTGAATTCTGCTGCCATTTCATCCAAATGCTTCTTCTCTCCCCATATTTTTTGGCATCAGCTCTGAGAGGGACAAATCCTTCTACCTTTTTAGGCTTTTCCCCGGCTCCTTTTCCGAATACTCTGAAGCCACTCAATGCAAATTTTCCCGTAGGCATTTTCAGGTTTTCCATTTTCAGGAATCTTGCTCTGGCAGGTTTTTCCAGCTCAATATAATCATGGGGTACATCTTTTGTATTCCTGCTTTTATCAACGATTACATTCCACTTTTTTCCATCATTTGATCCGTAAATTTTATACTGATGCATTTTTCCCAGGGTTTTGCCCATGAATTCTGCATCCTGATCCGCATAATTGATCTGAATGGCATTAATCGTAGATACTTCACCAAGATCTGTTTGAAACCATTCCCCCGAATTTCCTGTTTTCGCGCTCCAGTAGCTTTTGATATCCTCATCTACGGCAAAATTAGGCTGATAGCTTCCCAAGGTAGATGAAACCTGAACAGGTTTATTATAGTTCAGCAGCATCCATCCCGCAAAAAGCCCTTTTGTAAAATCTTTCCCCTGTGCAAACTGTGGAAGGTAGGTAGGATAATCTCCATAAGCGGTATTACAGTACATCACATCATCCTTGTCAAAACCTGCAGGCCAGATCCCGAGTCTTCTTTCAAAATTATTTTTAGTGGAAATAAATATGGTTGAAACATGCCACCAGTTTTTATAGTTATCTTCAAAGGTAGCTCCATGTCCCGCACCTCTTGCAAAGCCTCCCGGTTTATAGGAAAATGGATTGTGCTGCTGGTATTCAAAGCCTTCTAAAGGATTTTTACTGACGTATACTCCATCTGAATATCCGCTGAACTCCGTAGCAGGAGCGCCATACTGCATATAATATTTTCCGTTGTACTTCGTCATCCATGCCCCTTCTACAAAAGGCTGAAGGAATACATTGTCATTATATTCCCCAAATCTTTCCCAGCCATGGTCTTCAGGCTTTAGTTTGATGATCGGTTTTACGAAACCTTCAGACTGAAGTGTTTTTACTTTTACTTCGGTTCCCAATAAAGGCCATTCATTGCTGGAGCCCCAGTACAGATAAAGTTTATTTTTATCTTCATCATAGTGGAATGCAGGGTCCCACGCTCCTACTTTTAACGTGTCTACCGCTATTTTCCAATCGTCTTTGGTAGGATTTGTACTTTTCCAAATTGGAAAATCCTGCTCCCAGGTAGATCCGTAAACGTAAAGAGTATCTTTCATCGCCCAGACTGCCGGAGCATTGAGGTCATGAATATATTTATTATCTCTGAGAAATTTCCTTTTTACAAACTTCCAGTCCAGCATATCATCACTATACCAGTATCCTTCCTGGTTTGTGGAGAAAAGAAAAAGTTTATTTTTAAAATTGACAATCACCGGATCAGCTGTAGCACGATGCTTCCCTTGTTTGGAGAAAACTTCAAAAGGGGTATAGCCATAATCTATATTGATAGGATTGCAGAAAGTCTTCTGCTGTCCTCCCACAAATATTCCGAGGAGAATTGCTAATGATAAAAAATATTGTCTCATTTTTAGATTTTAAACATTCAGGACAAAGTTAATTAACTTTTTTCGGTTTCCTCCAGATAAAACCATCAATCACATGGATAAAAAATCCGGCGCTGAATAAAGGCCGGATACATTATTTAACATATTGTTTTTATTATTTTTTTGGAAGAAAAACTTCGGCAAGCATACATCTTGCGCTTCCTCCTCCGTTTACTTCGATTGTATTCAGATCCGAATAGATAATTCCGCAATATTTTTCGATGGCGGCCACCTGTTCAGCGGTTAATGACTGGTAAGCTGTCTGGCTCATTACCAGGAACTTTTCCCCATCTTTATTTTGGACCTGAAGCATATTTCCTGCAAACTGCTGCATTTGTTCCTCGGAAATTTCTATGATCTCTTTTCCTGAGTTCTTGATGATTTCTATTACTTTCTCTCTTTCCAGCTCATCATCGATACAATCCAGGCAGATTACCACAAACTTATCCGCCACACACATCATTACATTGGTATGATAGATAGGAAGTCTTTCTGATCCTACTGTCTGATATGAATGGAAAACCACAGGGGTAAAACCATATTTGTCACAAAATTCCCTGAATAAGTTTTCGTCAAGCCTCAAAGAAACGGAACCATAAGCGATCTTATTATCGTGATCGAAGATCATACTTCCTGTTCCTTCCAGGAAATGTCCCTGCGTTTCAGGGAATGACCAGTCATCGATCTCTGCGACCTCGAATCCCTGACCTTTGATGCTTTCAATAATATCATCCCTTCTTTCTACTCTTCTGTTTGATGCAAACATTGGGTATAGCACCACTTTCCCATCTCTGTGGAAACTTACCCAGTTGTTGGGGAAAATAGAATCGGGCGTATGAGGATCTAATGTATCTTTAATTGTAATAACATTGATTCCCTTTTCTCTCAGTTTTCCGACAAAGGTATTGAACTCAGCCAAAGCCTTTGACTGGATATCTGAACCTGTCTGCTCCACCTGAAAGTAATTGTTTTTCGCAGTTTCTGCGTTGTAACCGAATGCGATCGGCTCTATCATTAGTACTGTATCTGTTGTCTGCATTTTTTATAAGTTTGAAGGTGTTAGTGTATGAGAGTTTGAGAGTATTGACAACGGTTACAAATTATTCTCTTCTTTATTAATCTGAGAAAATGAACACCACTTTTCTGACTGACTCATCATATTAACTAACATTCCTATTATTTGGTTATATTGTTTGTGCAAATGATCATATTGCTCTTCATTCATATAATTACAGGCAAGCGCAAACTGAAGCCATGTTTGGGTTTCTCTTGCTTCTCCTTCTGAGTCTGTAAGTTTAGCTATGAAGGATTTTTCATATTTTCTTTTTCCCCAAGCTTCGCTAATATTCGCCGTCACAGATCTTGATGATCTTCTTATTTGGTCCGTAAGAGAATAAAGCTCTTCTTTTGGAAAAGATTTTGAGAGTTCATAAATCAGTCGGGCTGATTCAAATGATTTTTGATAAACTTTTAAGTCCTGATGAAATTTAATCGTTGACATACACTAATATTTATTTAAAATAAAAAAAATACTCAAACACATCAACGCTCTCACTCTCAAACCCAAAAACTCTCCTACTCCATTATTCTCTTACAAGGGGCATTGTTGAGCATCTTAATAAGCCTCCCATTTTAGAGATCTCTCTGTAAGGAATTTCCTCTACCGTCATTCCCCATTCGTTTCTTAAGTGGTCGTTCATTCTGGTGAACGCTTTATCGGAAACCACAATCTCCGGAGATATGGAGAAAATATTCGGGAACATTTCAAACATTTCCTCATCATTGATGTGGAAGCAGTTTTCTTCTCCAAAAATATCAATGATCAGACGGTAATCACTTTCGTCTACAAATCCGTTTTTGTAAATGATACATTTGTCTTCTCCCACCGGATTGAACGTACAGTCCAGATGCAAAATTCCCTCATACGGAACTTTATCATTTTTCTTCAGCTCAAGATCGATGATTCTTTTTTTCGGAAAATATTCTTTTAAAATTTCAATGGCATATTCGTTAGTTCTCGCCGTTTTGTAGTTTCTGTAATCTTCACTGAAGCAGGTTCCTATGAAAAGGAAATCATTCCATACGATCACATCTCCCCCTTCTATATGGGCTGTTTCCGGAAGATTGATAATTTTTCTCCAGGCTACTTTTTCAAAAACGCTTTTGTAGGCTTCCTGCTCATCTGCTCTATCAGCGATTACATTGGAAATGATCATTTTATCATCAATCACAAAGGCTACATCTCTTGAAAAAACCTGATTATAGTCTTCTATAATGCTTGGGCGCAGTACTTCAACGTCATATTTTTTCAGAACTGCTTCAAAAGCGTTCATTTCATTGATAATATCCTCTTCTTTAGGATAAATATTGTGTTCGATTGAGTAATATGACTTGGCGTCATAGCTTTCTTCTAATGTGGGAACCGGTCCCAATGAATTAGGCTGGCCTAGCACTACTGACCTCAGCCTTCCCGTTTCGTTTTTAATGTTTAGTCTCATAAAGATTTATGCAATACTACAAATATAAGTAAAGGTCTCTACCTAGAAAACTTTTGGATTATTTTATGTATGAAATTTGACCGTTTCCAGCAGCAGTTTTTAATATTTTTTAACAAAAAGTACGTTATAAAGTTTAATAACCATCTACAACTTACTCTATTTCATCTACATAAGAATAAAAAACAGAGTGAAAAACAAAAACAATTTCATATATTAGTGATATAATTCTCGAGAAATTATATTACTAAAACTTTACTATTAACATCAAAAAACAAAGTCATGAACAAGAACAATTCCGTGCTGAAAAATGCACAAAAATTAGGAAGAGAGCAACAAAAATCCCTTATGGGAGGAGCCCCTATCTCAACCGGCAGAAGATGCTGTGAGTGGGATGAGAATGGAGTATGTTATATCTGGACATGTGACAGATGCCACTGTCCATAATAAATTAAGAACCTGCTTTTCAAGCAGGTTTTTTTATATTGTCTTATTTTCTTTGATCTGGCAGATAGTCTGGTTTAATAATCCGGGCTGCACAAATATCAATCTTATCTGATTTCAAGTCTCTTTAAAATCAGCGTCCGTAAATATTCTTCGTGATCATCTCCCCATTTTCCCAGCACGGTAATTGCAGGAATTAGTGTCTTCCCAAATTCCGTAAGGCTATATTCTACTTTCGGAGGCACTACAGGATAAATTTTCTTGGTGACAAGATCATGCTCTTCCAGTTCTTTCAGCTGTACATTCAAAACTCTGCGTGAGGCATCAGGAATTTTACGCTGCAGCTCACTTGGCCTCTGAAATCCTTCATTGATGAACCACAGCAAACGGATTTTCCATTTACCATAAAGTACTTCTGCAATCAAATCAAGCCCGCAGTCCAGTTTGGGTGGAATTTTTCTTTCATACATAAAACAAAAGTAACGCAATGACACAAAAACCGCAATAGGGGATTAATTTATCCCTATATGATTCGTAACCCCGTACTTGTATGAGCGTGACATACTCCTGAAATTTGTACAAAAAAGAAATGACAGATCCATTTAATTTCAACAACGAATTATCAGATAAAATTGCTCTGGTAACCGGCGGAACCAAAGGAACAGGGAAAGCTATCGCCGAAAGATTATTAATGGCAGGAGCAACTGTAATTGTCACTGCGAGAAATCAGCCCGAACATATCCATGAAAAACTTCATTTCATCGCAGCAGACCTGAGTCTGCCTGAAGAAACTGAAAAATTGGTAAAAGAGGTTCTTTCATCTTTTGGCGGGCTGGATATTCTGATTAATACACTAGGAGGATCGGAAACACCGGGTGGTGGTTTTGCCATCCTGAGTGATGAGGATTGGGAGAACACGCTTCAGACTAATCTTCTCGCGCCCGTCCGATTAGACAGAGGATTTCTCCCACAGATGCTGGAGCGCAGACATGGGGTCATCATTCATATTGCTTCCATTCAGGGGAGATTGCCTCTGTTTGATTCCACATTACCCTATGCTGCCGCCAAAGCCGGCTTAATCAATTACAGTAAAGGTTTATCAAAAGAAGTTTCTCCAAAAGGGATCCGTGTTCTCACTGTTTCTCCGGGCTGGATCATGACAGCTTCTGCCACCAGAATGATGGAACGTATTGCTGAAAGCTCAAAAATCACTATTGAAGAAGCGACCCAAAGCGTTATGGATGCCTTGGGCGGAATTCCTATCGGTAAACCTGCACAGCCCGAAGATATTGCGGAATTTGTAGGATTTTTAGTTTCTCCAAGAGCCCAATATTTAACAGGAACCGAATATATAATCGATGGCGGCACCATTCCTACTATTTAATCATTTAAAACTATCAATATGAATTTACCCAAGATTTTAAAAGACCTCTTAAAAGCCCAGGAACTTTTTGACAGCACCTCTTTTTCTCGTTGCTTTTCAGATAATGCACTGATTTTTGATGAAGGAAAAATCTATAAAGGAAGAGAGGAAATAAAACAATGGAATGAGGAAACCAACAGTGAATATAAAACCTTGTTTGAGGTAACAGATTTTTCAACAGAGGATACAACCACTATTCTAAAAATCAATATTTCCGGTTCTTTCGATGGCAGCCCGGTGATGCTGAAGTTTCATTTCCGGATTGAGGACAATGTCATTGCCGCTTTAGTCATCACCTACTAACTTCAAACAACAAAAAATCCCAAAGCAAGCTTTGGGATTTTAATATGATAGAAACAGAGATTATCTGTTTGTAATATCGATATAATTTCTTTGTGGAGCTCCTTGGTAAACCTGTCTTGGTCTTCCGATCGGGTCTCCTTTCAATCTCATTTCTTTCCACTGAGAGATCCATCCCGGTAGTCTTCCTAATGCAAACATTACTGTAAACATTTCTGTAGGAATTCCTAATGCTCTGTAGATGATACCTGAATAGAAGTCAACGTTTGGATATAATTTTCTTTCTACGAAGTAATCATCCTCAAGAGCTACTCTTTCTAATTGCATTGCAATGTCAAGAGCTTTATCCTGGATTCCTAAAGCTTTAAGGATATCGTCAGCAGCTTTCTTGATGATCTTCGCTCTTGGGTCGAAGTTTTTGTAAACTCTGTGTCCGAATCCCATTAGACGGAAGTTATCATTTTTATCTTTTGCTTTAGCAACATATTTAGATACGTCACCACCATCCTGCTCGATAAGTTCAAGCATTTCGATTACAGCCTGGTTAGCACCACCGTGAAGTGGTCCCCAAAGTGCAGATACTCCGGCAGAGATAGAAGCAAAAAGTCCTGTATGCGCAGAGCCTACCATTCTTACTGTAGAAGTAGAACAGTTTTGTTCGTGGTCAGCATGAAGGATCAATAATTTATCCAGCGCATTGACAACTACCGGATCCATTTCGAAATCAGCGTTTGGTAATCTGAATGCCATTTTGTAGAAGTTCTCTACATAGTTCAGGTTATTGTCACCATGGTTTAATGGTAAACCTTGAGTTTTTCTGTAAGTCCAAGCACAAAGGTGAGAGAACTTAGCGATCATCAGCTCAGCAGCGTGATCCATTTCTTCTTTAGAGTTTACGTTAACGGCTTTCGGGTTGAAAGCTGTCAAAGCAGATGTTAGAGAAGATAAAACTCCCATAGGGTGAGCAGAACGAGGAAAAACATCAATGATCTTTTTCATCTCATCTGCGATGAAGTTATATTTTTTAATGTTGTGTTCAAAGGAATTAAACTGATCTTGAGTAGGGAGCTCTCCATGTAATAAAAGATACATTACTTCTGTGAAGTTTGATTTTTCGGCGATTTGCTCGATTGGATACCCTCTGTAGAATAATTCTCCTTTATCTCCGTCTAAGTAAGTGATGTCGCTGATGGTAGCTCCTGTATTTTTGTAACCTAAATCCAGAGTGATTAAACCTGTCTGGTCTCTTAATTTTGAAATATCAATCCCTCTGTCTCCGATAGTACTATCCACGATTGGATATTCATATGAATTACCTGCGTAATTCAATATTACTTTGTTGTCTGACATTATTTATTTTTTTTTAAATATACTACTTTCCATAAAATACGGCAAACAAAAATTATCGCTTGCCGTTATTTATAAATTCAATTATCTTTTAATTTTAAATGCTTCTAAACCCGGGAAAATCGCTGTTTCGCCAAGAGCTTCTTCAATTCTCAATAACTGGTTGTATTTAGCCATTCTGTCTGATCTTGAAGCAGAACCTGTTTTGATCTGTCCGCAGTTCATAGCAACTGCCAGGTCAGCGATAGTAGAATCTTCAGTTTCTCCTGATCTGTGAGACATTACTGAAGTAAATTTATTGTTCTGAGCCATTTGTACTGCTGCCATTGTTTCAGAAAGAGAGCCGATCTGGTTTACTTTTACAAGGATTGAGTTGGCAATGCCTTCTTTTACTCCTCTTGATAATCTGTCTACATTCGTTACAAATAAATCGTCACCTACCAACTGTACTCTGTCACCGATCTTATCCGTTAACATTTTCCATCCTTCCCAGTCATCTTCCTGCATACCGTCTTCAATAGAAATGATTGGATATTTAGCCGCCAATTCAGCAAGGTAAGAAACCTGCTCTTCTCTTGATCTGTGAGCTCCTTTGTCACCCTCAAATTTTCTGTAATCGTAAGTCCCGTCTTTATAGAATTCTGAAGCAGCGCAGTCTAATGCCAGCATGATGTCATCACCAGGCTTGTAACCCGCCTTTTCGATCGCCTGAAGTAATGTATCCAAAGCATCTTCAGTTCCGTTGAAAGTAGGGGCAAAACCTCCCTCGTCTCCTACGGCTGTAGAAAGACCTCTTCCTTTAAGGATTGATTTAAGGTTGTGGAAAATTTCAGTTCCTTTTCTCAATGCGTGAGAGAAAGAATCTGCCTTTACCGGCATGATCATAAATTCCTGGAATGCGATAGGAGCATCTGAGTGAGATCCACCGTTGATGACATTCATCATTGGAACAGGAAGTGTGTTTGCGTTCACTCCTCCTACATACTTATAAAGAGGCATTCTCAATTCTGCAGCGGCAGCTCTTGCTACAGCTAAAGAAACACCAAGAATTGCATTAGCACCAAGATTTCCTTTGTTCGCCGTTCCGTCAAGATCAATCATAATCTGATCGATATAATTTTGTTCGAAAACCGGCTGCCCAACTAAATTCTCTGCAATTACTTCTTTTACATTTTCAACAGCTTTCAGAACTCCTTTTCCTTGATATTCTGAACCTCCGTCACGTAATTCTACCGCTTCGTGTTCTCCTGTAGATGCTCCTGAAGGTACAGCGGCACGGCCCATAGCCCCGCTTTCTGTAAATACATCTACCTCAATCGTAGGGTTACCTCTGGAATCTAAAATCTGTCTTGCTTCTATATAAGAAATTGCACTCATATTTTATTTTTTTTAGTTTAGACAAATTTAATCAAAATTTAACTTTTAAGGGTATTGCAGGCAATATTTTTGAAATAATTCCAAGTTAAATTTTAGTTAATTTATATTATGATAATTCTACAATTTCTTTGTGAAGCAAAAGAGATTTAAAATGGGGAAATAATGATACTATTCCTTTTTCATTGCATCAAAATTAAAACTAACATTTAAGAAGCCAAAAAGATTATTGTTTTTAATGTCATACTTTAAAATCAATGGAATCCAAAGGTTTTTTAAAATTCTTATTCTTAAATCTGCATTGGCTAAGAATTGGTCATTTTTTTCTTCATCCATCAACCCTGAAACTATCCTTTTATATTCAAAATTCGGTTTAAGTTCTACTATAGATTTTTCTTTAGCTTCCCAAATTGAAATATTCAATCCTAATTGTGATGAAAATTCTTTTCTTTTTATGACAGATATCGTGATACTATCTTTTGCTCTAAACTGATTCCGGAAGTCAATTTCCAATTTTCCATTCTTAGATTTCAATCCCTGCAGATAAACCAAATTTGCATCAAACTCATCTAAAAACTTTGTGTTTTTTTGAAAGTTACTATGGAATCCTACAGTTAGTAAAGGTCGTCTTTTTAATCTTCCTAATTCATTTTGAAAAGTATCTAAAAATTGTTTAGCATCTATTCCATCTTGCTCTTCTAACAATATCTTTTTAAAATCCTCCGGCAGGTTATCTATGGGGAGGTAATATTGTTTTTCAATCGAAGCTTTTGCTAATTTCTCAATTTTTTGATAATTTTCAGAAGTTGCTATGTTTCTATATTTCTGTAAAGCAAATATTAAAGCAGAACTTAGTTTGGCGAAGTATTTACCTGATTCATATTCTTCTCTGGCAAAATTTGCTAAGGTTGTGTCTCTTTTATTAATGATCGCCCAATCAAATCCATAATTAAATCCCTTAAATTTATAATCATTGTCAAGGTTTAATCCTATTTGTATCTGGAAGTTTCTATAAAAGGTTTCTCGTTTACTTGCATAATTATAGTCAATTAATAGAGTACTATCAGCCTTAGCTCTCAATGAAAATATATTTGCTTTAAATTGAAAAGATTTATTTTCACTTGCCAGTCCTTTAAATGAAGCTTGCATAAAATCAGTCAACACATCTTTCCAATTTCCTGATTTTGTTTCTTCAATTTTATTATAAAGATTTTCTGATTTTAAATCCTTTTTGGCTAAAACTCCATCCTGAGCAAAACCCAATATTATATTAAAGAAAACTACAATAATCCCTAATTTATATGCTGATGTTTTCATAAGTCATGTTTTAGTTTACTTCAAAATGATAAGTTAATAAATACCCATTACCTTTTCTATTTGCGGGATTTAAATCAGAATCATCACTAAGTGTGATATCTCCATCGATTTTTATTTTCGTATTTCTATCTGGTGATAATGGATTTGAACCAATTATATAAAGATCATATTCTGCTCCTCTTTTAAGCTCAAACTCTTCAGAAAAAGTTCCACTTTCTATTTTTTCAAAAAGAGGTTCTGTACTGCCTTTTTTAAAAATTTTATAAACAATTCCTAAAATTGAAGTTCCACCGGTTACTGTAATATTCAATGTTATTGTTTTCATGATGTATAGTTTTTTAGGTTATTTATTATTTACTTTCTCGGTGAAGGAGATAAAAGCCCGGCTAAGGCGCCTATAGCTCCTGATGAGATGGTAGCAAAGATGGTTACCAACTGACTGTCCGGAGTCCCATCACTCCAAAAGGAAAGAAGAATAAGTCCTGCTATAATGGACATAATTGCCAACCCAAGCATAATCACGATAATCCTGTAGATCCAATAATCCGTGTCCTTAGGATTTCTTATTTCCACATTTCTTATGGCTTCCACAGGATTGCTTTTAAATTTCTCCTGAAGATCACTGTTGCTTTTTAAAGCCGCTTCCAGATCTTCAATGCTGTTGTTAATAAGAGTTTTCATGGCTTTCAGTTTATATATCAAATTTCCCTCTAAAAAACATACCTGTCAATTACACAAAAGGGTGATTATCAAACAAAGCAGCAGTATTAGAAATGCTGCTGCTAAAAGTTTATGGATAATTTATAGTATTATTTTGAAGAGTAAACTGGTTCCTGGGTTTTCAGACAAAATTCTACAATCCCCGTTGAGCTCATCCATTCTCCGCTTCATATTCCGAAGGCCATTTCCTTCATAGCAATCTTCAGAAATTCCTTTTCCATTGTCTGAAATTTTCATAGAAAAAACATTTTTATCCTGAAAAAATGAAAGCTTGAGGTGATCTGCATGACTATGCTTGTAAACGTTATTAACGGCTTCTTTCAGACACAAAAATAAATTTCGTCTTAACTCTGTAGAAATTGGAGTTTCAGCAATAATATTTTCATCATCAGCATGTAGTACTATTTTTGTTTTTTTCAAAAAGTTACCGGTATAAAGTACAGCGTAATCAATAAAATTTCCCAGGGTATCATTCCCTGAGTTCAGGCTCCAAAGCATCTCTCGCATGGAAAGATTCATTTCTTCTGAAGTTTTCAACAGTTCATCAATATCATTCAGCAGATCATCATCATCCGCTTTCTGTTTTAGAAATTCTGCCTGAAGCTTCAATGCAGAAATCCCGGCACCAAGATCATCATGCATATCATGGGAAATGCGTTCTCTTTCTTTTTCTATTGATTTTTGTTTTTCAAGTTCTTTCTGAAGAAGCTGGTTTTGATACTCCGATTCTTTGAGTTGTTTTTCTTTGAGATATAGAAGCTGCTTTCTGTTGTACATTAATACAACAAAAATGATAAATGCAACAAAAAACATCATTACAGTTATTGCAATGATATAGACCACTTTGATTTCTATAGGGAGGTTCTTCATTCTTTACAAAACAAGCTACGAAAAAACAATGAATATGTTATTATATTAATCATAGTAAATACTTTAGAAATTCCATCTAAAAAATGAGGATCTGTCTTATTGAAATAGTACATTGGTAATCCTCTGAAGAGAAAAAACACCCCCCATATTAAAAGACCGCTGCTTATCCAAAAGGCCATTTTATCAAAAATTAACCCCTCTATTCTCTGAGTAAGAATGTGTGTAAACCATCCCATACTTCCAAAAATATAAAATAATGGAAGAAGAGCTATAGTTACGGGACTGAATTGAACAAAACTATTTGGAATTTGGAATACAATAGTCACTAATAAAAATATAAGAAAAATCCACATCCAAATTCTTTTATAAATTTTTTCTGAAAAATTTTCTCTAAAAAAATAATAGAAGTATAAATACGAAATAACAATAAATAAGAAAAATATATAATTAGAATTTATTAAATGGTCTTTTCTTACTTTATTAAAAAGTATATCTACGATACAAACTACCGATATGTAAATATAAAAATGAAATTGTAATCTTTTCTTTCTCTTTATAATCAAATAGACTGAAAATAAAAGATTTAGTAAAACTACAATTTCATATGTTTTATTCAAAGTGTTCATTTATGGACAGGTTGGAGGGCATAAAGAATTCATATCATAATCTTTTAGCCCTTCAATCGGTTTTCTATCAGTATCTTCTGCGTCCGTAAGAGTGGTCAGTTGCCCAATATCATTTTTATATTTAGTTATATAATAATTTTTGTTTTTTTCTGCAACAACAACATCTGGATCTATGACTTCTGTTAATTTAAATTTCAAATGTTTAAACTTTACTGTTACATATCTATCATGAGCTTCGATACCACCTTGTTGCTTAGCAAAATCTATTGCATCTATTTTGAGATACTCTGTATTATCCTTTGTATTGCAAAAAGGATTAATATGTGGTTTGATATTTTTTTTATAATCATCATGCATTATTTGAAAATCTTCAGGAGTAACCTCAACTGTATTAGTGCCAGGATTTAGAGACATCATTCCATAGTACTTATCTCCAATCAATTCGTTACTCCCATTAAAGTAACCTAACAAAATATAAAGTTTACCATTATGATCCTGTAAACCATGATATTTTGCACCAAATTTACTTTGATTAAATTGGATAAAATAAAGGCGAATTACTGATACTTTATTATTATTTTGAAGAAAATCACATATTTCTAACCATTCTTTTTTATCTAAAATAAATTCATCGCTTTTTAATAAATTTAGTTTAATAAGCTCATTATATGTTCTATTTTTAAATGCCCTTTGCATTCCTTGGGAGATATTGGGTGGTACAGGATCATATTGAGGCTTACTTTTAGTTATTTCCTGTAATTCCTTAAGAAATTTCTTATTTTCATCACAGCCCGTGAGTAATAAAAAAAACATTACGCTGAATAAAATTTTAATAGTTTTCATGATTTCTTAGTTTTTAAAATGGTTAAATTTATTGATTGCTTCTACTTTATTGCTGACATGCAGCTTTCTGTAGATATTTCCAACATGTTTTTTTACCGTATCGATGCTGATGAATGTTTTATCGGCGATTTCCTTGTACAGAAGTCCTTGGGAAAGAAGTTCGAGCACTTCCTTTTCACGTACTGTAAGTTCATCGAAACCTTTAATCTCGGGTAGTTTCTTTTCAAAGTGTTTAAGAACTTTCCGGGCAATGGAAAAACTCATGGGAGCTCCGCCATTATAAACATCACGGATGGAAGACAGTATTTTATCCATGCTTTCCCCTTTTACAAGGAAGCCCATGGCACCGGCTTTTAAGGAATTAAAGATCTTTTCGTCATCCTCAAAGCTTGTACACATGATGAATTGAGTGTTGGGCATATCTTTTCTGAGCTTCTCGATGATCTCTATTCCGAGCATATCCTGAAGCTGGATATCCATCATGACTACATCCGGGGAAATATCAGAAAGTTGTTTCAGTGCGCTATCTCCATCAAAGAACTGGGCAACCACCTTCATATCATTCTGGTAATTGATCACCTTCTTCAACGCATTGTTGTAGTTCTTTTCGTCTTCTACTATGGCGATGGAAATGCTCATGTCCTTTTTTATTTGAAGCAAATTTCAACAGAAAACAGATTAGAATCAATTACACTTTTGTGTAATCTTTATATTTGAGTTTGTAATGATGGTCAGTTTTTAGTCTATTAAATTTAATCAATTTTTCATTCCAAAGTGTATTTTCATATAAATAAATCATCAATTATTTGATAAGCTGATCCAGAATCGGATGATCAATGCTGCTAACAGAATTTTGGGAATTGATCTGCTCAAAGATCTGAATAAGGTTCTTTCCTTTTTTCAGCCAGACTCCGGGAACATAAAGTGTTTGCTGGGGACCCGCTTTACTCCAGTATCTTCCAATATTTCTTCCGTTGATAAAGACAATGCCCTTTCCAAAATTCCGCATATCCAGAAAAGTATCTCCTGTTTCATCCAAACCGAACTCAGCTTCCTGAATTACAGGGGAACGATAGGCAATACTTTTTGTTTTATAAGCATGTTTTGGAAACCGGTCGAAAGGTAAAGGAAACATCTCCCAATTTCCTGAGATTTCAGTTCCGTTGATTTTTACAGGCTCTATAATGCCTTTTAAATTATGAACAATCTCTGCTCCATAATTGATCCTTCCCATATTTTCCACCAGAATATCCAGTTGATCTCCGGATTTGATGTCAATTTCAAGGTCATATTTTTTATAGATCCTGTTCAGCTCTCCTTTCCAGAAGCCATTAATATAAATATTGGCATAATCCCTTAGTCCCTTTATTTCTAATATTCCTTTATCATCTTTATCAAATTTTCTTCTGTACAGAACATATCCGTTTCCAATATTCAGATCTTCAAAGGTAAGCGGCTGGTCATCAATAACAGGCTTCTGCCCATCTATTACATCAAACAGGCTATTCATTTTTGAAAATTCAATTTTCGGGATCGTGATCACTTTTGCCGGTTTCGGAACATCGGGAAGCTTATTCTGATTTATTTTTTGAAAGATTTCTCTTAAAGCATTATACTTTGGAGTTGCCCAGCCTGATTCACTGACAGGCGCATCATAATCGTAGCTTGTAAGGTCCGGCTGGATATCAAAGTCTTTATTATAATTGGCTCCGCTTGTAAAGGCAAAATTCGTTCCTCCATGGATCATATAATAATTAAAGGAAACGTCATTCTTAATATACAACTCTGTCTGCTTCACCACTTCTTCCGTAGAAACTTTTACAAATGGCTCTGCCCAATGATCCAGCCATCCCGGATAATATTCAGCCACCATATAAGGTCCTTTTCCTCCGTTATATTCGTTGATGCTTTTCTTTAAAACTTCAATATCACTTTCTCCGTTTGCGGTAGGCAGAGCGCCTTCAATAGAACCTCCTTTAAAAAGTGAGCTTCCATCTGAGGTAAACAACGGAACAGAAATACCGCCTTTCAAAAGCATGTCTTTTATTTTGTGACTATACTTCCGATGTTCCTCTAAAGGGATATCTTTCCTCTGGGCGACATAAGATCCAAATTCATTTTCAGCCTGGACCATGATCACCGGACCTCCATTATTAATTTGTAACGGGACAATTTGCTTTGCTAACTGATTGATATATTTTTCACATTCCTTTAAAAAAGCTTCATTGTCTCTTCTTATCTCTAAACGCTTGTTTTTTTGAAGCCACCATGGATATCCGCCAAATTCCCATTCTGCACAGACATAGGGCCCGGGACGAATAATGACATACAGTCCTACCTCTTGTGCTGTTTTTATAAATTTTCGTAAATCTTTCTCTCCTGAAAAATTCCATTTACCAGGAGCTTCTTCATGGTAATTCCAGAAAACATAAGTGGTCACTGTATTCAGTCCCATTGCTTTCATCATCTGCAACCGGTGCTTCCAATATTCAGCCGGAACTCTGGGATAATGCATTTCACCGGAATAGATGGTAAATGGTTTTCCATTCAATAAAAAATGGCCATCTTTTATTTCAAAATTCCCTTTTTGGGAAAATGCTGAATTGATGGAAAAAATGAAAAGAATGATACAAAAATACCGGCTGAAATTTCTCATATTTGAAGGCATGATTTTTGTAAAATTAAAGAATAAAAATCATATTGAATATCAAATAAAATAATCATGAAAAAAAATCTCTTAGTACTTGGTGCAGTACTTACATTAACGGTGATCAGCTGTAAAAAAAGTGAAAGTGGCAATAAAAGTGTTATCAGGACGGACAGCTCAGAAACAGTCATTACAGATAACAATGGAAAAATAGATTCTGTAACACAAAGTTCCTCTACAATAGATGTCAACGGGCAGAAAACTGAAAAAACCGATTTTGTTTATAAAGCAACAGACGGTACTCTGGTAAAAGTAGTATTCAAAAACGATCCGAAAGAAAGCACCGTAGCTATTACCAGCAACAAAAAAACATTTACACTACCTAAGTCAGAAACCAAAGGTGATGAAACCATCTATAAAAAAGAGGATATGACAGCAAGAGTGAAAGGAGACAGTCTTCACCTTGAGCAGGGCAATGCTATCATTGAGCTGAAAAGAACCAAAATTTAGAACACAAAGTTTTAATATAACTTCCACCAGGGCTTATTGCTACAACGAAATTCAAGCAAGTTTATAAAAAAGGAGACAAAAAAGGTCTCCTCATTTTATTTTTAAATGTGTTTTATATAATAATCATTAGTATATTCCTATTCATTCCTCTTCATGGATAGTGCCACCAGCTTTCCATCTGCGAATATTTCTTTAACAATATGATATCCTAATAATGGTCCATACAGTTTTGCTGAGTCCCGGGTACTAGGCAAGATATAGGGTGTTTTATCATAGCCTTCCTTTTCAAAGTAATCATAAGACCATTTTATCAAATATCCTCCATAGCCAGATCTTTGATATCCCGGATAAACGGCCAGATATTCCGGCTCCATGATTTTATTATAATCATGAGGATTAAAATCCACATATCCGGTTTCATACACCCAGTAATACCGTTTTACTCCTTCCGGGCCAAGGACCTCCTGCCATCTCTTTTTAAATTCATTGGTGCTGTCTGAACCGCGCACAGTTGAAGTCCAGACAACAATGGCCTTATGATCCGGGCTGCTGAATACTTTTCCTCCTGATGAAAGACAGTCTTTAATAACAGCTTCAAAAAAGTCACTCATGGAACTCTCATCTGCATTTCCCCCGAACCAATAATTCAATGTAGGGTCATTTAAAAAAGCTTTGGCTAATAATTCCCATTGCCATGGTTCCGGATGGGTAACTAAAACAGGTTCTTCAAATTTTTGTGAAGATAATTTTTGTGTTGTGCTTTCCATATTGTATAATTTATAAAATGGTTAGTTTTTTTATATAAGACTTTACTTACAAGCATAAGTCACATGAAGATCTTTCGATAAATCAGAGAAAAAATGATCGATGACTTCTTTAGAGATACCCGGCATGCAAATGAGATGGGCATAGTCTTCTCTGGTCGCCAGTTGCCATTTTTTACATATAAATTCTGATGGTTTTGGAAATACTACGGTAATTGCATTCTTGTTACGGTAAGAGGATATTCCTAATTCCTGGAACATATTTTGGGTATATTCAGCTAATGCCAGAGATTCCAAAGTACTTCTGAGTAAGCCTTCTCTTCCCTGCTGTTTGATGGTATACCATAGAACCACAGGAGTAAAGCCATTTCTGGATCCACCGATAGTAGTATCTAGTGATCCTATATAAGATATATATTGATCGGCAAGGTTTTCCACATGCTTTTTTTTAACCACTACAATTCCACAGGGAATAGGTGAGCCTATGAATTTGTGCCCGCTACAGGCAATACTATCGGCACCATTTTTAAAGTCAAACGTTGGATCTTCCTCTACTAAAGGAAGGTAAACCCCGGCCAAGGCTGCATCACAATGGATATAATAATGCTCAATATTAAGTTTCTTTATCATATCCGCTATGACAGGAATATTATCCATTGCCTCTTTCATCGTTGTTCCTATATTAGCAGCAATAATAACAGGCAGATGGGAATGTTGCTTTACAGACTCTTCCAGCTCATCGTAATTGATCTCTCCATTAAAACCCGCAGAGATTTCAATGGATTTCATATTGAGTAATCGAATACTTTTCGGTATGCTGTAATGAGATTCCGAGGAATAATATACAATTCCATCGGGATATTTTTCCCTCGCGAGGTATAATCCATACAGATTCCCTTCACTCCCTCCATTAGTAACATAGCCAGAATAATCATTTTTTGGTGCCCTGAATAGGTCCGCAAAAAATTCTACGACTTCTCTTTCAATAGCAAAAGAGTTTACCTGGTAATTACTTTCAATAAACGGATCTCCTAAATTGATAAGAGGATAACGAAGCAGACTATACAATTCATGATAATTATTTCCTTTCGCAAAAGGATATCCAATGGATGTAACAGCATTTCCTGCCACGCGATCCATAAAATTTCTCAGTTTCTGAATTTCTTGCTCGATCATTGTTTTAGTTATTTAATAGGTTAATGATATTTTGAAAATAGTATCACTCTTATCGGGTAGAGTACTTACCCTCAATCATCATTCGATCACCTTCATCAATTCAGGTGCTTAGCGCTTTCTACAAAGGAATATTGCTGAAATACTCTACTTTTTCAGAATAGATAATCAAACATTCTTTATTTTTTAACATTTTTTATAAGATTAAAGAATTTTTTTACATAAGTTTATTTTCTATATTTATCACCACAATATGATTATTTATTTATCAAAAATAATTAAATAAAAAAACATAATTGACAACATAATTTGCAATTTATTTGCGATTAATCACAAATAAATGCAACATTTTGCAAAATATCATCACACAAATACAATGAACTAAATCTATTACCTAGAACCTATGATAAAATTTAAATTATTGGAAGCGAGAAAAAGGAAGAAATTCACTCAGGAGCAGATGGCAAATGCGCTGTATATGAATATTTCCAATTATAGCAGAAGGGAAAGCGGCCAGATTAAAATAAATACAAATGAATGGCAAAAAATTGCAGAAATATTAGATGTGCCTCTTGAGCAGATTTATGAAACGGATGATGAATTTTTCCTGAGCATTCAGAAAAAAAATGAAACCCACGACTGTACTACTCCCGACCTTTGCAATAATCAGGTACTTACTGAGCTGGAACATTGCATCGGGAAAATAGAAGAAGAACTCGGGAAACTAAAAGAAGAAGTAAAAAACCTGAAAGTCCCAAATACAGGATAAACTGTTGAATAAATAAAAAAGCCATCCGGGTTTCGGATGGCTTTTCATTTATCTCTGAATGAATATTATTCTTCAGTTTTCTCTTCAGCAGAGTCAGCTGCTTCAGCCTTAGGCTCTTCAACTTTCTCTTCTGCTTTTGGAGCTTCAGCAACTACTGCTTCAGCTTTTTTAGCAGTTGTAGATCTTCTGCTTCTTCTTGTAGCTTTTTTCTCTTCAGCATTAGGGTTGTAAAGCTCGTTGAAATCTACTAATTCGATAAGAGCAGTATCAGCAGCATCACCTGGTCTGAATCCTGTCTTGATGATTCTTGTATAACCACCGTTTCTTTCAGCGATTTTAGGAGCTACAGTTCTGAATAATTCAGCAACCGCAAATTTATTTTGAAGGTAAGAGAATACTACTCTTCTGTTGTGTGTAGTATCTTCTTTTGCTTTTGTTAATAGAGGCTCAACATATACTCTTAAAGCTTTAGCTTTAGCTACAGTAGTGTTGATTCTTTTATGCTCAATTAGAGAACAAGCCATATTAGAAAGTAAAGCACTTCTGTGAGAAGCTGTTCTTCCTAAGTGATTGAATTTTTTACCGTGTCTCATTATTAATTATTTATCAGCGTCTAACTTATATTTTGCAACGTCGAAACCGAAGTTAAGACCTTTTGAATGCACTAATTCTTCTAGTTCTGTCAAAGATTTTTTACCAAAATTTCTGAATTTCATCAAATCAGACTTACTGTAAGAAACCAATTCTCCAAGTGTTTCTACTTCAGCCGCTTTCAGACAGTTAAGGGCTCTTACGGAAAGATCCATATCTGCTAATTTAGACTTAAGAAGCTGTCTTGTGTGAAGTGTTTCTTCATCGTATTGGATAGATGCTTTTACAGCTTCAGTTTCAAGCGTGATTCTCTCATCAGAGAATAGCATGAAGTGATAAATTAATATCTTAGAAGCTTCAGTTAAAGCGTTCTGAGGGCTGATAGACCCGTCAGTTTCTATATCTAATACAAGTTTTTCGTAGTCTGTTTTTTGCTCTACACGATAATTTTCAATGCTGTATTGTACTTTCTTAATTGGTGTGAAAATAGAGTCAATAGCAATAGTACCTACCGGTGCATTGTTTGACTTATTCTGTTCTGAAGGAACATATCCTCTACCTTTTTCAATATTGAAAGTAATTTCGAAAGTTACATCAGTGTTTAGGTTGCAGATCATCAAATCCGGGTTTAGAACTTCGAATCCGTTGATAGACTTTCCTAAATCACCAGCAGTAATAACCGTTTGACCTGAAACTTTAGCAACAACCTGCTCGTTAGCCTGGCCTTCTGCTGCAGCTTTTAATCTTACCTGCTTAAGGTTAAGAATAATTTCGGTAACGTCTTCGATTACTCCTGGAATAGTTGAAAATTCGTGCTCTACACCTTCTATTTTGATAGATGAAATAGCGTATCCTTCCAGAGAAGAAAGCAACACTCTTCTCAAAGCATTACCGATTGTAAGCCCGAAACCTGGTTCTAAAGGTCTGAATTCAAATTGACCTTTAAATTCATCAGAGTTAAGTAAAATTACTTTATCGGGTTTTATGAATTGTAAAATTGCCATATTATTGGGTTGAGCAAAAATTTGATTAAAAAATTATTTAGAGTAAAGTTCGACGATAAGCTGTTCCTTGATGTCCTCCGGAATCTGGATTCTTTCAGGAGCAGAAACGAAAGTACCTTCTTTCTTCTCATCGTTGAATTGTAACCACTCATAGTTTGCTTTAGAAGCTAATGCGTTAGTAACAACTTCAAGAGACTTAGACTTTTCTCTTACAGCGATTACATCACCAGCTTTAAGCAAATAAGATGGAATGTTTACCAGTTCTCCGTTCACAGTGATGTGTCTGTGAGAAACCAATTGTCTTGCAGCAGATCTTGTTTTAGCAAAACCAAATCTGTACACTACGTTATCCAATCTAGATTCGCAAAGTTGTAATAGAACTTCACCTGTTACACCTTTACTTCTGTGTGCTTTTTCGAATAAGTTAGCAAACTGTCTTTCTAAAATACCGTAAGTATATTTAGCTTTTTGCTTTTCAGCTAACTGAACTGCATATTCAGATTTTTTAGCACCTCTTCTCTTGTTAGGACCGTGTTGTCCTGGCGGTTGGTTCTTTCTTTTTTCGAAGTTTTTATCATCTCCGTAGATTGCAGCACCAAACTTTCTAGCAATCTTAGTTTTAGGTCCAATATATCTTGCCATAATGGGTAAATTCTAAAAATTAAACTCTTCTTCTTTTTGGTGGTCTACATCCATTGTGTGGCATTGGAGTCACATCAATGATTTCGCTAACTTCAATTCCTGAATTGTGGATAGATCTGATGGCAGATTCTCTACCTGCACCAGGTCCTTTCACAAACACCTTTACTCTTCTTAATCCAGCTTCGTGAGCTACAGCAGAGCAATTTTCAGCTGCCATTTGAGCAGCAAAAGGAGTGTTCTTTTTAGAACCTCTGAATCCCATTTTACCGGCAGATGCCCAAGAAATTACTTCTCCGTTTTTATTTGTCAAAGAAATAATAATATTATTGAAAGACGCTTGGATGTGAGCTTCACCAATTGCCTCTACTTTTACTTTTCTTTTTTTAACTACTTTAGTTTGTTTTGCCATAATTCCTAACGATTATTTACTTGCTTTTTTCTTGTTAGCAACAGTTTTTCTCTTTCCTTTACGGGTTCTAGAGTTGTTTTTCGTTCTCTGGCCTCTTAAAGGTAATCCTAGTCTGTGACGTATTCCTCGTTGGCATCCTATGTCCATCAATCTCTTGATGTTCAATTGCACTTCAGATCTCAATTCTCCTTCTACTTTTACGTTTTCAGAGATATATGTTCTGATTGCAGCCAATTCATCGTCATTCCATTCGTTGACTTTCTTGTCTTCGCTGATACCGGCAGCTTTAAGGATTTCAGAAGAAGTACTTCTTCCTACTCCGTAGATGTAAGTTAAACCGATAACACCTCTTTTGTTTTTTGGTAAATCAATACCTGCAATTCTCGCCATAATTTAATGTTAACCTTGTCTTTGTTTAAATTTTGGGTTCTTCTTGTTGATTACGAACAGTACACCTTTTCTGCGTACAATTTTGCAATCAGCGCTTCTTTTTTTAATTGATGCTCTTACTTTCATTTTGATAGTATTTATTTTTTAACAAAGGCCAAATGGAATGCTTGTTCCATTTGGCTATTGTTTAATATCTAAATGTGATTCTCCCTTTCGTTAAGTCGTAGGGAGACATTTCTAGTTTTACCTTATCACCAGGTAAAAGTTTAATATAATGCATTCTCATTTTGCCGGAGATATGAGCAATAAGAATATGCCCATTTTCCAACTCTACACGGAACATGGCGTTCGAAAGTGCTTCCACGATCACGCCATCTTGTTCAATATGTTTTTGTTTTGCCATAAATTAATATCCAGTCGTTCTTGATAATTTAGACTGCATTAAGCCATCATAATGATGGTTCAGCAGATATGTATTAATCTGTTGAACTGTATCTAAAATTACACCCACCATAATTAATAGTGATGTTCCCCCGAAAAATAGGGCAAACGCATCTGTCTGAACAAAGCTTCCATGCACAATTGCCGGAAGGACTGCAAAGATAGATAAAAAAATTGCACCTGGCAAGGTAATTTTTGATAAAATATCATCTAAATAATCAGCTGTTTCTTTACCGGGTCTTACTTTCGGTACTAAACCTCCATTTCTCTTCAAATCATCAGCCATCTGGTTCACCGGAATTGTAATCGCAGTATAGAAAAATGAGAAGATAATAATTAATAGCGCAAACAATACATTGTACTGCCAGCTAAAAACATTCTTGAAACCTGCAAGAAAAGTGTTAGACTCATCGAATTTTGTTAATAATCCTGGTACGAACATCAATGCCTGGGCAAAGATAATCGGCATTACACCAGCAGCATTTACTTTCAATGGAATCCATTGTCTTGCTCCCTGCATAAGATTTCTGTTTACACCTCCTCTTGCTTGAGCTCTGCTTACATACTGAATCGGGATTTTTCTAACAGCGACTGATAAAATCACTGCCAAAAGAACTACCACCATCCAGAATAATACTTCAATAAGGATCATGATAGATCCCATTCCCCCTTTTCCGTTCTGCACGGCCATCTCCTGTACGAATGCTTCAGGTAATCTTGAAAGGATTCCCACCATAATAAGAATGGAAATACCGTTTCCGATTCCTTTATCGGTAATCTTTTCACCTAACCACATTGCGAATACTGAACCGGCAACCAGGATAACAATACTTGGTAACCAGAACATGATAGAGTTTGGCTCTACATAGTATGCAGACTGGAACTGAGCATACGGTAAGAATAATTGAGTAATAGAAGTTAAGTAAGAAGGTGCCTGTACCAGACAAACTCCGATCGTTAACCATCTTGTAATTTGGTTCAATGTATTTCTACCTGACTCTCCATCTTTCTGAAGCTTCTGAAGATAAGGAATAGCCATCCCCATCAACTGAACAATAATAGAAGCAGAAATATAAGGCATGATACCTAACGCCATTACGGAAGCGTGGCTGAAAGCTCCCCCCGTAAACGACGAAAGCAAGCCAAGGAGACCTGCTCCTTGCTTGTTACCGCCTTGATTTTTATAATGCTCTAAGAGATCTCCCACCTCTGCAAGGTTAATCGCAGGAAGCGAGATATAAGATGCGAATCTATACACAAGGATAATACCTAACGTAAAGAGAATTTTATCTCTTAATTCCTTTAGGCTCCATATATTTTTAAGTGTTTGTATAAATTCTTTCATTAGTAAGTATTATAAGGTAATTGCTTTTCCACCTGCCTTAGCGATAAGCTCTTCAGCAGATTTAGTGAATTTGTCAGCAGAGATTGAAACCGCAGATTTCAATTCTCCTCTACCCATAATTTTCACTAATTCGTTTTTAGAAATTATTCCGTTGGCTACTAAAACTTCTTTCGTGATATCTCCAGTGATGGATTTGTTCTCGATTAAAGTTTGGATCGTATCAAGGTTAACTCCTCTAAACTCTTTTCTGTTTACGTTTTTGAATCCGAATTTAGGTAATCTTCTTTGTAAAGGCATCTGTCCACCTTCGAAACCGATTTTCTGAGAATAACCAGCTCTAGCTTTCTGACCTTTGTGTCCTTTTGTTGAAGTACCTCCTTTTCCACTACCTTGACCTCTACCAATTCTCTTTGAGTTGAAAGTAGATCCTGCAGCAGGTTGTATGTTATTTAAATTCATTTTAATTTCTCTTTTATAAAATTATTTTTGAACTTCAAGTAAGTGACTTACTGCAGCTATCATTCCTAAGATAGAAGGAGTAGCTTCATGTTCTACAACTTGGTGAAGTTTCTTTAATCCTAATGCTTCAAGCGTTCTCTTTTGGGTTTTTGTTCTACCAATAGCGCTTCTTACTTGCTTTACTTTAATTGTTGCCATTGTTTTAATTATTAACCGTTAAACACTTTACTTAGAGAAACTCCTCTCATTCTAGCGATCTCTTCAGGTCTTCTGATATCCAATAACGCTTTGAAAGTAGCTTTCACCACGTTGTGAGGGTTAGAAGATCCTTTAGATTTTGAAAGGATATCGTGAATACCAGCAGATTCCAATACCGCTCTTACCGCACCACCTGCGATCAATCCTGTACCGTGAGAAGCAGGTCTTAAGAAGATATCTGCACCACCGTATCTAGCAGTAGTTTGGTGAGGAATAGTGTGGTTCATTACCGGAACTTTAACAAGGTTTTTCTTAGCGTCTTCAACTGCTTTAGCAATTGCAGAAGCAACCTCTTTAGATTTTCCTAAACCGAAACCGATAACACCTTCTTCGTTACCTACTACAACAATAGCAGAAAATCCGAAAGCTCTACCTCCTTTTGTTACTTTTGTTACTCTGTTAACAGCTACGAGACGATCTTTTAATTCTAATCCTCCCGGTTTTACTCTTTCTATATTATCTAGTCCTAACATATTTTCCGAAATTTAATGATTAGAATTTAAGTCCACCTTCTCTCGCTCCATCAGCTAGAGCTTTTACTCTACCGTGGTATACGAAACCGTTTCTGTCAAATACAATACTTTCGATTCCTGCAGCGATAGCTTTAGCAGCAATAGCTTTACCAACAGCGGCAGAAACTTCAGTCTTAGTACCTTTAGCGTCTACTCCTTTCTCTCTGGAAGAAGCTGATGCTAAAGTTTTACCATTTTTATCGTCGATTAACTGAGCGTAAATTTCCTTATTACTTTTGTATACAGATAATCTTGGCAATTCAGAAGATCCAGAGATTTTCCCTCTTACTCTTCTTTTTATTCTTATTCTTTTTTCTAATTTACTTAATGCCATAATACTTATAATTTATTAAGCAGATTTACCAGCTTTACGTCTAACATTTTCACCAACGAATCTTACACCTTTTCCTTTGTATGGCTCAGGCTTTCTGAAAGAACGGATCTTTGCAGTAACCATTCCTAGAAGTTGTTTGTCATGAGACGTTAAAGTAATAATTGGGTTTTTACCTTTTTCAGTCAATGTATCAACTTTTACTTCACTTGGAAGTTCTAATACGATACCGTGAGAGAATCCTAAAGCTAACTCAAGTTTTTGACCTGCGTGAGAAGCTCTGTATCCTACCCCTACTAGTTCTAGTTTCTTTTCGAAACCTTCTGATACCCCAACGATCATGTTGGCGATCAACGCTCTGTATAAACCGTGAAGCGCTTTGTGTTGCTTAGAATCAGATGGTCTGTTTACATTAAGCTCACCATCTTTTTGTTCTAAAGTAATTCCTGCTGTAAGCTCCTGAGAAAGTTCTCCTTTAGCTCCTTTTACAGTTACTACACCGTTATTTTCAGTGATTGTAACTCCTGCTGGAATTGTTATAATTGCTTTACCAATTCTTGACATTTTCCTCTGATTAAAAATTAATAAACATAGCAGATTACTTCACCGCCTACTTTCTCTTCTCTAGCTTTCTTGTCAGTCATTACTCCTTTTGAAGTAGAGATGATAGAAATACCCAAACCGTTTAGTACTCTTGGAAGTTCAGTAGAACCTTTGTACTGTCTCAAACCTGGTCTAGAAGCTCTTTGAATAGACTTGATAGCCGGTTTGTTGGTTTGCTTATCGTACTTTAAAGCGATTTTGATCACTCCTTGAACAGCGTTATCTTCAAACTTGTAGTTTAAGATATACCCTTGATCAAATAAGATCTTAGTAATCTCCTTTTTGATTTTCGATGCAGGAATTTCCACCACTTTGTGGCCTGCGCTTTGTGCGTTCCTTACTCTTGTTAGGAAATCTGAAATTGGATCTGTTACCATTTTTCTTTTATAAATTATTGGTTAAAGACAATCAGTTTTGCAAAGACTTGAAGAGTAAAATATCAGACTTCAGAAATTCTTAGGTCTGATATTTTTATCTTTAGTATCTGAACAACTTAATCGTCCCGATTTTAATTAGTAATTATTACCAACTAGCTTTTCTTACACCTGGGATAAGACCGTTGTTTGCCATTTCTCTGAAAGTTACTCTGGAAATTCCGAACGTTCTCATATATCCTCTTGGTCTACCTGTCAGTTTACATCTGTTGTGTAATCTTACAGGAGAAGCGTTTTTAGGTAATTTCTGAAGTCCTTCATAATCACCAGCTTCTTTTAAAGCTTTTCTTTTGTCAGCGTATTTAGCAACTAGTGCTTCTCTTTTGCGCTCACGCGCTTTCATTGATTCTTTAGCCATTTCTTAGTTCTTTTTAAATGGTAAACCGAAGTGAGTTAGTAATGCTTTAGCTTCTTTATCTGTCTTCGCAGTAGTAACGAAAGTGATGTCCATCCCTTGGATTTTTTTCACTTTGTCGATTACGATTTCAGGGAAGATAATCTGCTCAGTAATACCTAAGTTGTAGTTACCTCTACCATCGAAACCATCAGCTTTGATTCCAGAGAAATCTCTGATACGTGGCAAAGCAGAAGAAGTAAGTCTGTCTAAGAACTCATACATTTTGTTAGCTCTCAAGGTTACTTTAGCACCTACAGGCATTCCTTTTCTCAGTTTGAAAGCCGCTTCGTCTTTCTTAGAGATCGTACCTACAGCTTTCTGACCAGTAATGTTCGTAAGCTCTTCTACAGCATAATCAATGATCTTTTTGTCTGCAGTAGCATCACCTAAACCTTGTGATATAACGATTTTCTCTAATCTAGGTACCTGCATGATTGACTTGTACCCGAATTCTTCCATCATTGCAGGAACAATTGTCTCTTTATATGCTTTTTTGGGTCTTGCTATATATTCCATGTGTTATTTAAAATTATAAAGTTTCACCCGTTTTTTTGTTGATTCTTACTTTCTTATCTCCTTCGGTTTTGTAACCTACTTTGATAGCTTTTCCGTCTTTACCAACTAAAGCTACGTTTGAGATATGAATAGAAGCTTCTCTTTCAACGATTCCTCCTTGAGGATTTGAAGCTGAAGGCTTAACGTGCTTTTTGATGATGTTAAGTCCTGCAACTACTACTCTAGGGTCTCTTCCTTCTTTCTTGATCACTTCAATAACTTCACCAGTCTTACCTTTGATATCTTTCTTACCAGTAGTAATGATTACGTTATCTCCTCTTTTTATTTTTAACTTTGACATTTCTTTTAAAAATTTTAAAAATTAAAGTACTTCAGGAGCTAATGAAATGATTTTCATATATTCTTTATCTCTCAACTCACGAGCAACCGGTCCGAAAACACGAGTTCCTCTCATTTCTCCCGCTGCGTTTAGTAATACACAAGCATTGTCGTCGAATTTGATGTATGAACCATCTTTTCTTCTTACTGCTTTTTTAGTTCTTACTACTACAGCTTTAGATACCTGACCTTTTTTAGCGTTTCCTGATGGTGTAGAATCCTTGATAGTAACAACGATTTTATCACCAACTGAAGCATATCTTCTTCTGGTTCCTCCCAGAACTCTGATAACTAGCACTTCTTTTGCACCTGTATTATCAGCAACTTTTAATCTTGATTCTGTTTGTAACATTATTACTTAGCTTTTTCAATGATTCTTACTAATCTCCATCTCTTGCTCTTGCTCAAAGGTCTAGTTTCCTGGATCAGAACTGTATCTCCTTCTGTGCATTCGTTGTTCTCGTCGTGTGCAGTATATTTTTTCGTTTTCAAAACGAATTTACCGTACATCGGGTGCTTTACTCTTGTAGTTTCACTAACAACAATAGTTTTTTCCATTTTATTGCTGGAAACCACTCCGATTCTTTCTTTTCTTAAATTTCTATCCATTGTAAAATGAAATTATTGTTTGTTAGTTAACTCAGTGTTTAGTCTTGCGATTGCTTTTCTCAAATCTCTGATTTGAATCGGGTTTTCAATTGGGCTGATTGCATGAGCCAATTTCAATTTAGAATATTGAGCTTTTGCTTCAGTTAATTGAGTTTGAATATCACCCGCGCTTAAATTTTTAATATCAGCTTTTTTCATTGTATTCAAAGATTATAGAGGTTTAACAAAATCGTTAGCAACGATGAATTTAGTAACTACTGGTAATTTTTGTGCCGCAAGTCTAAGAGCTTCTTTCGCTATTTCGTAAGGAACTCCTCCTACTTCGAACATAATTTTACCTGGTTTTACTACAGCTACCCAATATTCAACAGCACCTTTACCTTTACCCATCCTTACTTCAGCTGGTTTCTTTGTAATTGGCTTATCCGGGAAGATTTTGATCCATAGTTGACCTTCTCTCTTCATATATCTTGTCGCAGCGATACGAGCTGCTTCAATTTGTCTTGCAGTGATCCAAGCTCCTTCAGTTGCTTTGATCCCAAAAGTTCCGTATGCAAGTTGACTACCTCTTTGGGCATTCCCCTTCATCTTCATCTTATGAACTCTACGGAATTTGGTTCTTTTTGGTTGTAACATAATTTAATATTAGATGTTAGACGTTAGATGTTAGATGTTAGATAAAATTGAATCAGTTCTTGTAACGGAAGATCTAATTTCTAGTTTCTATCTTCTAACTTCTAATTAATTATTATTGTTATTGTTATTTTTTCTAGGTCTTCTGTTGTCTCTGTCTCCTCCTCTGTTTCTATCTCCTGACTGACCACCTTTTTTCTGTTGTCCCACTAATGGAGAAAGTTCTCTTTTACCGTAAACTTCTCCTTTCATGATCCAAACTTTCACACCTAGTCTACCGTAAGTAGTGTGAGCTTCTGCCCAGTGATAATCGATATCAGCTCTGAAAGTTGACAATGGAATTCTTCCATCTTTGAAAGATTCTGATCTTGCCATTTCAGCTCCGTTCAATCTACCAGAGATCTGAACTTTGATACCTTCAGCACCCATTCTCATAGTACTTGCCATTGCCATTTTAACAGCTCTTCTGTAAGAAATTCTGTTTTCAATTTGCTTAGAAATACTATCAGCAACCAGTACAGCGTCTAATTCAGGTCTTTTGATTTCGAAGATGTTGATTTGAATATCCTTACCAGTCAATTTCTTCAACTCTTCTTTTAATTTATCAACTTCCTGACCTCCTTTACCGATGATAAGTCCCGGTCTAGCAGTAGTAATAGTTACTGTAACTAATTTTAAGGTTCTTTCAATATAAATTTTTGAAATACCACCTTTAGATAATCTAGCTTCAAGGTATCTTCTGATTTTGTAGTCTTCAGCGATTCTGTCTCCATAATCGTTTCCGCCAAACCAGTTAGAATCCCATCCTCTGATGATACCTAATCTGTTACCAATTGGATTTGTCTTCTGTCCCATACCTTGATTAATTTTCTTTATTACCTAAGATTAATGTAACGTGGTTAGATCTTTTTCTGATTCTATACCCTCTACCTTGCGGAGCTGGTCTTAGTCTCTTCAATTGTCTTGCACTATCCACGAAGATTTCTTTAACGATAAGGTTAGCTTCCTCGATGTCAGCTCCTTCGTTTTTCACTTGCCAGTTGGCAATAGCAGAAAGAAGTAATTTCTCTAATTTGTTAGAAGCTTCTTTCTTAGAATATTTTAGGATATAAAGTGCTTTGTCTACCTGCTCTCCTCTGATGATATCAGCAACTAATCTCATTTTTCTCGGAGAAGACGGGCAATTATTTAATGAAGCTTTAACAACGTCCTTGTTTGCTTCTTTTCTTGCGATTGCGCTATCTTGTTTTCTAGATCCCATGTTTATCTGCTTCCTTTGTTTTTGTTACCACCATGACCTCTGAAAGATCTTGTTGGAGAAAATTCGCCTAACTTGTGACCAACCATGTTTTCTGTAACGTAAACAGGGATAAAAGATTTCCCGTTGTGTACAGCGATAGTTTGTCCTACGAAGTCCGGAGAGATCATAGATGCTCTAGACCAAGTTTTGATAACTGTCTTCTTACCAGACTCTATATTTGCCTGAACCTTCTTATCTAAAGTATGATGAATGAACGGTCCTTTTTTAAGTGATCTTGCCATAATTATTTTCTTTTAGATACGATGTAACGGTTAGACACTTTGTTTTTCTTTCTAGTTTTGTAACCTTTAGCTGGTTTACCGTTTCTAGATCTTGGGTGACCTCCTGAAGAACGTCCTTCACCACCACCCATTGGGTGATCTACAGGGTTCATTACAACCGCTCTTGTTCTTGGTCTTCTACCTAACCATCTGCTTCTACCAGCCTTACCTGATACAGTTAATTGGTGATCTGAGTTGGAAACAGAACCAATCATAGCCATACATTCAGTAAGGATCATTCTTGATTCTCCTGAAGGCAACTTGATGATTGCATATTTACCATCTCTGGAAGTTAATTGAGCTGAAGAACCAGCACTTCTTGCTAAAATCGCACCTTGACCAGGCTTCATTTCAACACAAGAAATTACAGTACCCAATGGAATATTTTTCAATTTCATTGCGTTACCTACGTTTGGTTCAACGCTTTCACCTGATACTACTTTCTGATCTACTTTGATACCGTTTGGAGCGATGATATATCTCTTCTCTCCATCAGCATACTCTAATAAAGCGATAAATGCAGTTCTGTTTGGATCGTATTCTACAGATTTTACAGTTGCTTCAACGTTTGCTTTGTTTCTTTTGAAGTCAATAATTCTGTATTTCTTTTTGTGTCCACCTCCGGTGTAACGCATGGTCATTTTACCTGTGTTGTTACGTCCACCTGACTTTTTAATACCAACTACTAGAGATTTCTCTGGTTTGTTAGTAGTAATTTCCTCAAAATTGTTTACAATTCTGAATCTCTGTCCCGGGGTGATAGGTTTTAATTTTCTAACAGACATTACTATTATTTATAATTAATAATTAATTTACAGCAAAAATATCGATAACCTCACCTTCAGCAAGTTTGATTACCGCTTTTTTCAATTTGTTTGTCTTTCCTACTTGAAGACCTTTTTTAGTGTATTTTGAAGAAACCTTCGGAGCATAAATCATTGTGTTAACGTCTGCTACTTTTACACCGTAAGCTGCTTCAACAGCTTTTTTAATCTGGATTTTATTCGCCTTAGGATCAACTAAGAAAGAATAAGAACCTCTTAAATCTGTAAGGTAATTAGCCTTTTCTGAAATAACTGGTTTAATAATAACTGACATGACTTATTTCTTTAAATTTTCCTGGAATTTTTCAACTGCACCTTCTAAGAAAATAATCTCACCTGCATTTACTAAGTCGTAAGAACTGATTTCGTTGAAGTTCATTACTTTAGTTTTAGGTAAGTTTCTTGAAGATAAATACACATTCTTGTTAGCTTCAGGAAGAACGAATAAAGACTTCTTACCGTTAAGTTCCAATGCGTTTAATACATTGATGAAATCTTTAGTCTTAGGAGCACCAAAGCTCAAATCTTCTAAAACTTTAATGCTGTTGTCTCTCATTTTCTGAGATAAAACAGATTTTTTCGCTAATCTCTTAAGAGCTTTGTTCAATTTGAATCTGTAGTCTCTTGGTTTTGGTCCGAATACTCTACCTCCACCTCTGAATACCGGAGATTTGATATCACCGTATCTAGCAGATCCTGATCCTTTTTGTTTCTTAAGCTTTTTAGTAGAAGCAGTGATTTCGCTTCTTTCTTTTGCTTTATGAGTCCCTTGTCTTTGTGCAGCAAGGTACTGTTTAACTTCTAAGTAAACCGCGTGCTGATTTGGCTCAATTCCGAATACTGTTTCGTCTAGAGTTACTTTTCTTCCGGTCTCTTTTCCTGATGTATTTAATACTACTAGTTCCATTTTCTGATAATTACATAAGAATTTTTAGCTCCCGGAACAGCACCTTTTACTACTAAAAGATTTTGTTCTTGATCAACTTTTAACACTTGAAGGTTTTGAACAGTTACCTGCTTACCTCCCATTCTTCCAGCCATTCTCATCCCTTTGAATACTCTTGAAGGGTCTGAACCAGCACCGATAGAACCTGGAGCTCTAAGTCTGTTGTGCTGACCATGAGTTGCCTGCATTACACCTCCAAATCCGTGTCTTTTAACAACACCCTGGAAGCCTTTACCTTTTGAAGTTCCTGTTACGTCAACATACTCACCTTCAGTGAATAAATCAACTTTTACTTCTTCTCCTACTTTTACTTCATCAACGAATTCTCTGTAGAATTCAACTAATTTAGCTTTAGGAGCAGAACCAGCCTTTTTAAAATGACCAGCTAACGCTTTACCAACGTTCTTCTCACTCTTGTCATCGAAACCTAATTGAACAGCTTTATAACCGTCTTTTTCTAAGGTTCTGACCTGTAAAACCGAGCATGGACCAGCTTGGATAACTGTACAAGGAATGTTTTTTCCTTCTTCGTTAAACAAAGATGTCATACCGATTTTTTTACCAATAATACCTGACATTGTTTATATTATAATAAAATTTATCCTTTATTTATCACCATTTTTCGGGAGTCTGAAGTAATTTCTACTTTTGATATAGGCATACTACGCCCCTAAAATGAGTGTGCAAATTTATAAATAATTTTGTAACTGACAAATATTTACGCTAAAATATTTTGATTTTTAATCAATTAGATAATTTTGAAAAAATTCAGACGAATTTCCCGGGAGAATTATTTTGATTAAAAAAAGAATTTAAAAAACCTGATTTACACAATCACATTTACTCCCACTTCTTCCAACCCTTCCTTATCTTCATTAGAAATACCCACATCTGTAATCAGGTAATCTACTTTATCTAATAAGGCAATTTTACCAAAACCTTTCTTATTTAATTTTGAAGAATCCGCAAGAATTACCGTCTGGTCTGCACATTCAATCATAATTTGGTTCAAATGGGCTTCTGCCGCATTCGAAGTACTGATGCCAAATTCCAGATCAATTCCGTCCACCCCCAGAAAAAGCTTATTACAGGAAAATTGTTTAAGGATCCCTTCTGAAATAGATCCCACTATAGAAGTAGAGCTTTTCCGGACCTCACCTCCCAATTGAATAATATTAATATTAGGATTATTACAAAGTTCAATCGCAACCCGTAAAGAAGAAGTAAGCACCGTAAGCGGGCCAAAATTCATCAGCATCCTTGCAAGGTAATGCATCGTTGTTCCGGAAGCCAGTATGATACAGTCATTCTCCTGGATCAAAGACAAAGCCGCTTTGGCAATAGCCTGCTTTGCCTCTACATTGATATTTTCCTTCTCTCCTACATTTTTCTCATAGGCATATCTTACCTGCTTGCTCGCTCCTCCATGATTCCGGAAAAGCAGCCCCAGACTTTCAAGATGATTCAAATCCTTTCGGATCGTAACTGAAGAAACATTCAGTTTTTCACACAAATCCTGAACAAGAACATGACCTTTTTCATCAAGCTCTTTCAATATTTCATCATGCCTTGGAATTAGCTTCTCCATTTTATTCGTTTCTTCAAAAATACCGTTTTTTTTTCACATGTTGAAATTTCATTTATTTTCTTTTTACTTTCATTTTTAATTTATATATTTGAAAACGAAACATAAACGAAACATTTATGAAACGAAACGAAGAACTCAGTACATTAACCCATGTAAAAGAATGGGACTTTATTGTCATAGGAGGAGGAGCCAGTGGGTTAGGTTCAGCATTAGACGCAGTAAGCAGGGGGTTCAAAACTTTATTGCTTGAATCTCATGATTTTGCGAAAGCAACATCCAGCCGAAGTACAAAATTAGTACATGGTGGAGTAAGATATTTGGCACAGGGAGATGTCGGCCTGGTAAAAGAAGCATTAAAAGAAAGAGGTCTGTTAGCAAAGAATGCAGCGCATATCGTAAAAAACCAGTCTTTCATTATTCCCAATTATACATGGTGGGGCGGAATCTATTATAAAATAGGATTATCCGTTTACGATTTCCTTGCCGGAAAGCTGAGTTTGGGTAAAACAAAATACATCAGCAAATCAAAAACCGTTGAAAAGCTTCCCACTATTGAACAAAACCATCTGGTGAGTGGTGTGGTTTACCAGGACGGACAGTTTGATGACGCCAGATTGGCGATCAACCTTACCCAAACCATTATTGAAAAAGGAGGAACTGCCATCAATTATATGAAGGTTATCGGTCTATTGAAAAACAGCGCCGGTAAGATCATCGGGGTTACCGCTGAAGATCAGTTTACTCAGCAGCAGTATCAGATCCATGCGAATGTGGTCATCAATGCAACAGGAGTATTTACCAATGATATCCTTAATATGAACAATCCCAAGCATGGGAAATTCGTTGTTCCAAGCCAGGGAATTCATTTGGTACTGGATAAGTCTTTCCTTAAAAGCGACGATGCCATTATGATTCCGAAGACTTCAGACGGAAGGGTTCTGTTCGTGGTCCCCTGGCATGACAGGGCTTTGGTAGGAACTACAGATACTCTTCTGAAGGATGAAAGTTTTGAGCCTCGTGCTTTGGAGGAAGAGATCAGCTTTGTTTTGAATACAGCAAGACAATATCTGGCTAAAAAGCCAACCCGTGAGGATGTGAAGTCTGTTTTTGCCGGACTCCGCCCTCTGGCCGCTCCTAAAGACGGAAGCAAAAGCACTAAAGAGGTTTCAAGAAGCCATAAGGTTGTAACATCCGAAACAGGGTTGATTTCCATCATCGGAGGAAAATGGACGACTTACCGCAAGATGGCGGAAGACACGGTAAACGAAGCAATGAAAGTTCACAGGCTGGGAAATACTTCATCTAAAACAGAACATCTTTCCATCCATGGAAATGTGAAACCTGAACAGGTAGACAGAACCAACCATTTATATGTTTACGGGTCTGATATTCCGGCAATAAAAGCTTTACAGGAGATCAACCCACACTACGCTCAAAAGATCCACCCGGATCATCCATTCACCGTAGCAGAAGTAGTATGGGCAGCAAGGAACGAAATGGCAGAAACCGTTGAAGATGTTCTGGCAAGAAGAGTGCGCTTATTGTTCCTCGATGCAAGAGCAGCAATAGACAGCGCTCATCATGTAGCAGGGATCATTGCTGAAGAAAAAGGATATTCTGAAGAGTGGGCACAGAAACAGGAAAATGAATTCATTGAATTGGCAAGAGGGTATTTATTAACTCCTTACTCGCCTAAAGTTATCAACCTAAATTAACACACTATATATGAATGAAAAGTTAATTCTCGCTTTAGATCAGGGAACAACCTCCTCCAGAGCGATTCTATTCAACCACAGCGGAGAAATAAAGTTTGTATCTCAGAAAGACTTCAGACAGATCTACCCAACTCCGGGCTGGGTGGAGCACGACCCTAACGAAATCTGGTCATCACAGATCTCTGTAGCAGCAGAAAGCATTGCCAAGGCAGGCATTTCAGGATTGGAAGTAGCTGCCATCGGTATTACCAACCAACGTGAAACTACGGTTGTTTGGGACAAGGAAACCGGCGAGCCTATTTATAATGCCATCGTATGGCAGGACCGCAGAACTTCAAAATATTGTGATGAACTGAAAGAACAGGGCCACGCTGAGATCATCAAAGAAAAAACGGGACTTGTGCTTGACGCCTACTTCTCTGCCACCAAACTAAAATGGATTCTGGATCATGTAGAAGGAGCAAGAGAAAAAGCAGAAGCAGGAAAGTTATGTTTCGGAACTGTTGATACATGGCTTGTATGGAAACTAACCCGTGGAAAGATGTTCATCACCGACGTATCCAATGCCAGCAGAACAATGCTTCTGAACATTCACACTCTGGAATGGGATCAGGATCTGTTGGAATTATTTGACATTCCTAAAGCTATTCTTCCGGAAGTAAAGCAAAGCAGCGAAATATACGGAGAAACTGCAACGACCTTATTTTCAACTAAAATTCCTATTGCAGGGATTGCAGGGGATCAGCAGGCTGCTTTATTCGGCCAGATGTGTACATCTCCCGGAATGGTAAAAAACACTTACGGAACAGGGTGCTTTTTATTGATGAATACAGGGAAAGAAGCTGTATCATCTAAAAACAACCTGCTTACAACGGTAGCATGGAAGATCAACGGAGAGGTCAATTACGCTTTGGAAGGAAGTGTATTTGTGGGCGGTGCGGCCATTCAATGGCTGAGAGACGGCCTTAAGCTTATCAAATCGTCAGAAGAAGTAAATGAATTGGCAGCTTCCGTTGAAGATAACGGCGGAGTCTATTTCGTTCCTGCACTTACCGGACTGGGAGCTCCATACTGGGATCAGTATGCGCGGGGAACCGTTGTAGGCATCACCCGTGGAACAACTGACGGCCATATTGCAAGAGCAACATTGGAAGGAATTGCATTCCAGGTGTATGATATTGTAAAATCTATGGAAGCTGATTCCGGCAGAGAGAGTCTGGAGCTGAGAGTGGATGGCGGAGCTTCTGCGAGCAACCTGCTGATGCAGATACAGTCTGATCTGTTCGGCTTTAAAATAACAAGACCAAGGACCCTTGAAACGACTGCGCTTGGTGCCGCTTATCTTGCCGGCCTTGCAGTAGGCTATTGGAAAAACATAGACGAAATACAGGCTCAATGGATCGTAGACAAAGACTTTCACCCTCAACTGGAAAAAGAGAAAGTCGATAAAATGCTTCATTTTTGGAAAAAAGCCGTATCACATGCCCAAAACTGGATAGAAGATTAATTGCCTGACCTTAAAAAAACTCACATGACACCATTTATTGCAGAATTAATAGGCACAGCGCTTCTTATATTATTAGGAAACGGTGTTGTAGCCAATGTTGTACTAAAAGATACGAAAGGAAATAATTCCGGCTGGATCGTAATTACCACCGCCTGGGCATTAGCCGTGTTCGTTGGGGTAACGGTTGCCGGACCTGTAAGCGGAGCCCATCTGAATCCAGCTGTAACAATTGGCTTAGCTACCGCCGGAAAATTTTCCTGGGATTTAGTCCCTTCCTATATTGCCGCTCAGATGATGGGAGGCATGCTAGGCGCATTTCTGGTATGGCTGTTTCATAAAGACCATTTTGCTGTGACAGAGGATGAAGGAGCCATGCTGGCCTGCTTCAGCACCGGTCCCGCTATCAGAAAAACGTCCTCCAATCTTATCAGTGAGATCATCGGGACCTTCGTACTTATTTTTGTCATCTTTTATTTTTCAGATCCAAGTATTTCCCTTCATGCAGATCCTTCCGCTAAAGTAGGGCTTGGTTCTGTAGGAGCTATTCCTGTAACATTTCTGGTATGGGCAATAGGACTATCACTAGGAGGAACTACAGGATATGCTATTAACCCCGCAAGGGACCTCGCTCCCAGGATCATGCATTCCATTCTTCCTGTAAAAGGAGGCAGTGATTGGGGATACGCATGGATTCCGGTAATCGGCCCGGTTATAGGAGCCGTTATCGCAGCTTTTTTATTTGGATATTTAAACTAAAAAAACAAAGGATACAAATGATGAAAATCTTAAAAGGGATCTTCCTGCTTGCTTTAGGGGCAGGAAGGTTATTTTCACAGGAAAGCAATGAAGCAAAAGAAGGCAGACTTGACTTCACCGCCAATATTCAGAACAATCATTTATGGAGAGGGCTGATCATTACGGATAAGCCTGTTGTGATGGGAAATCTTTCCTATGCTTTGGACGCGGAAAAGAAATGGAAAGTAGGTATCTGGGGAGCCTCTGCTCTGGCAGATGATAAGGACAATACTCATTACAAGGAGATCAATTATTACATCCAATATTCTGACGGACGTTTTTACATCGGGCTATGGGATCTTTATAATTCAAGAAATATCAATACCACAGTTGCTGCTGATGACATATTCAGCTATTCCCAGAGAAGAACAGCACATATTATTGATCTGAGGACCAATTATACTTTCGGGCCTTCTTTTCCCATTAATATTGAAGCTGACATCATGCTTTACGGAGGAGCCAATGCAGGAGAGGTTATTCTGGAACCGGACGGAAGCTATAAAAAGAACAGATATTCCACTTACATTCAGGCAAGCTATCCCGTAATCAGCGGGCAGAAAGTGAATCTGGATGCTTTTGTAGGAGCCGGATTTGCTCTCAACGATAAAACCTTCCTGTATGGAAATGGTAAAAACAGTTTTGACATCGTGAATATAGGGGTAAAAGCCGGTAAGGTCATTAAAATCACAGATCACTACAGTCTTCCCGTATCTATGATGGCCATGTGGAACCCGTCTAATAAATATGCACGGATTCAGCTTGCTGCGACAGTTTTTTAAACTGAGTTTAACTCAATTATATAAGCCACTCCTTTTGGGGTGGCTTTCTTTGGGTCATACAGGTTATATAAAAACAGAGATTTAATGCCTGAATATTATAACACCAGTTAGTTTTTTTAATCACAACTGATGATCAATCACCGGGATTTTACGGTTTATAGTTTGTATAAATATATTTAATTTTGAAAAAAAAGTTATGAAAAAGATTTTCAGTTTACTCATCCTGTGTATCAGCATTTTCAGTCTGGCGCAGCAGGTAGAAGTTCCTTTTACCGGACACAGAAGTTTTGACATCATGAAAGGATACAGTGGGACCGGTACTCCCCATTATTACCTGGATGTGAAAAAAAACGGTGATGTATATTTCGGATATGTTCAGGTTAATCAGGCTAACGGAAAAGAAACGACAGAGGAAATAAATGCCGGCAAGTATGCTCCTGATAAAGTGATGAAAGTACAGTTCAAGAAATTTAAGGAAACTTTCTTTGTTAAGTTCGATAAGAATAAAATCTTTATGACTGACGAAAAAGGGAATGTTCAGAATCTTGAAGGATGCTGCTCTTCCAGTGAAAGTATAGATAAGGATACCTGCGCCTGTGAAAGCGAATTATATCAATGAAAATTATAAAAGTCTTATTACTATTCTTACTTGTTATATCATGTAGCAGTAAGGAGGATCACCCTTACACGTTTTATTACTGGAAAACGGGATTAAAGCTGGATAAGGAAGAAAAAAAGGCATTGGATAAAGCTTCGGCACCTTTTCTTTACACCAGATTTTTTGATGTGGATAAAACAGGCGGAAAGTTCCAGCCTGTCGCTGTGATCACAAAGGATCAGAGCTTTCAGACGGATAAACAAATTGTACCCACTGTATTTATCACCAATCCTACATTGATTGGTATTTCTTCTGAAGAAATCAAGTTTCTTGCGGAAAGCGTTCATCATTTAGTTCAAAAAAAAATTGAAGAGTATCATTTAAAGGTTAACAATGAAATTCAGATCGACTGTGACTGGACCGCCGGAACAAGAGATGATTATTTTAAATTTTTAAAGGAACTGAAAAAGGTTTCCGGAAAAGAAGTTACCTGTACCCTACGTCTCCATCAGGTCAGAGATAAGAAGAAAACCGGAATTCCGCCTGTGGAAAAAGTATATCTGATGTGCTACTCTACTTCTTCTCCTTTGGAAAGGTCTGATAAAAATTCAATTCTGGATGTCAATATTCTAAAAAGCTATCTTTCAAAACTGGAGGATTATCCTATAAAAAAAATTGAAGTAGCTCTTCCTATTTATTCCTGGGGCATTGTTACCAATCACCTGGAAAAGCACAGACTGATCAACGCCTTATCTAAAAAAGATCTTGAAAATCCTGATTTTAAAAAGATCTCGGATCATGAGATTGAAATTATGAAGGACGGCTTTTATTTTGGGAGCTATCTGAACAAAGGCTTCAGAATAAAAGTAGAGGAAATCTCAGAAGAACAGCTGGAAGAGGTCATTGCTTTCTTACAGAAAAAAATACCACACTTTACTATTATTTATTATCAATTAGATAGTAAATTTGTGTTTGATCGAAAATTGTAAATCTCCTGAAGATTAGACAGGTCATTCAATACTTACCTTATGAATTACCTGCCAGACATTTTAATACTAAACTATTATATAAGCAATACAAAAACACTACAAACCCTATGAAAAAGTATATTCTTTCACTTGCGGTTGTATCACTTTTCTATACGAAATCTGACGCCTGTGCCTGGTCGGATCCTGATTATGAATACTTCAACCTTTTTACACAAAGCATTATAAAGGATAAGTCTTATCTCCCTTTCCTGCACAATTATTCTTCAAGGTTTTACAGCGGGTACAATCCCTCCCTGATTCCTGATGACAATCTGGAGACTTGGAAAAAGTTCTTTAATAACCAGCTTAATTATGCTGAAACAGAGAGCCTGGTGTATAAAGTAAGCATGAATGATCTTAATGCACTGAAGAATGGGAATCCAACGAATCCCCTTCTGCAAAAGCTTGGAACAGGATTTTACCAGAAATATAAGGAAGCTGTTGATTATCTGATTGAGGCAAAATACCTGGAGCCTTATATGAGCATCAATTATGTAGAAAGTGATAATTCATTTTACTATGACAGGGATTCCAACAGGAAGAATGCGACAGCTCTTGATTATAACAAAACCATCACCGCGCTCACGTCATTGTATAATGCTGCCAGAAACCCTGAAATCAAACAGCGTTACGGATATCAGCTGGTACGCCTGAACCATTATACAAGAAATTACGATGCTGCTATCCAGGCTTTCAAAACATATATTGACCCTATAAAACTGAGAGGCACAGTTTACTTTATGGCACTGGATCAGCTGGCAGGCGCTCAAAGAGGACTGGAGATGAACAGTGATGCCAACTGGAACTTCTTTCAGGTATTCATGAACAGCAAAGACCGTAAGGAGTCTGCTTTTGTTTCTATGAAACTTTCGGATACGGCTTCTTTCAGCAACATCATGAAGAGAGCGGGAACGAATGAGGAAAAAAATATGGCTTATTTCCTTTTAGGATATGAGGATTTTAACAACCCGATCCCTATCATGGAAAAGATGTATGAGATCAATCCTGACTCTGAGATCCTGAAAGTAATGGCAGTGAGAAGCATCAATGAACTGGAAAGGAGCTATCTTCCTACGTATTACTATACTGACGCTGCTTCCGGGAAAGTATCCGTGCAAAGAGGGAAAACAGACAGCAAGGACTCACAAGATTCCCAAGCCGATAAAGCCACTACCGAAGTAAAAGAAGAGAAAGTTTCTTTCTGGCAGAAAATCGTAAGGTTCTTTAAAAATCTTTTCGGAGGTTCCAGGTCTGGCAAAACCGGAGATGGAAATAAAGCAGACCAAAGTGATGATGAGCTGTTCAGCAACCCGGACAGAATTCCGTTCTATACAAGAACAGGATACTATTATGATAATAATACCCAGGATTATCTGGATGACCTTGAAAAATTCACTGAAAAAACAAAAGAAAAGTCTAAGGATGAATATTGGCAGATCGCAGATGCTTATCTTAAGTTTTTAAAGAAAGATTATAAAGCAAGCTCTGCAATCCTGAATGACATTAAAACGACCAATCCTGAATATCAGGAAGAAATCAAAAGAATGAAAGTGCTGAACGATATTGTTTCCCAGCCCAAAATTGATGCTGCCTACGAAGATCATTTAATGAAGGATTATGCTGAATATTTTGCAGAGAAAAAAGTGGAGAAAGACACCGTTACTTCCAATGATTATGATTATTATGGCAATGCTCCTTCTACTGCTGATTTCCTGAAGGATGTTCTTGCCAACCGTTACTTCCTTCAGGGAGAAGACGGAAAGTCATTCCTGATGAATAATAAGCTTTCTGATCTTCAGTATAATCCGAATTCAAACCTGGTAAAAAGCGTTGAAGATTTCTACAGAAAAACGAACAAAACCCAGTTTGAGCAGCAGATCATTGCTAAAAACATGGACAGTGTAGGAAATATTGATGCGTTTTTTAATACCATCTACGGAGACAGGGCCATGAGGCTTGCCAACTTCGAAAAGGCTAAATCATATTACGAAAAGGCCCTGCAGTTTGCCGGAATCCCAAGAGTCAACTATGACTGGTCAGAAAAAAGTGGTCAGACCATTACCCCCAAACAGTATACTTCTACTGAGTATAACGGTTTTGATAACGTTTCAAATCTGGTTTTTGGCCACAATGTATGGGAAAGCTTTGGAAGCCCGGAAACGGAAAGTATGAAAGCGGAAAATTATTCTGATTTCCCTTTTATTAAGAACAGCATGAATAAGCTGGAACTGTGTGACGCATTGCTCCAGCTTAAAAAGATTGGAAACGGAAATGATGAAAAAGCGGCGAAAGCGAATCAGCTTATCGGAAATCTGTTATATAATACTTCTATTTTAGGGTATTACCGACAGTTGTTTGTCATGGATATTGATAACAGCAACGGAGGCAAGTATGACTTCTGGAACACAGACCGGACCAATCCTTACAAGTATTATTATAAGAACTTCCTTGACACATCTTATATTGAGCCTGATAATTTTGATCTGGCCATCGGTTATTACCAGAAGGCTCTTAAGCTTTCCAACAACAAAGAAGAAAAGGCAAGAATCCTGTTCCAGATGGCAAGTGCTGAACAAGGTAAATATTACCAGTATGAAGCGAAAGCTCCAAAAGATATCGACTATTCTGATCCGAAATGGTCTGAAAAAGAAGATGCCCGCCAGAAAGAGCTGGATCATCTTAAAAATCAAAAATACAGAACGTATTTTGCTCAGCTGAAAGCTCAGTATTCAGATACGGAAACAACCAAAGACCTGATGGGAAGCTGTAGCTATTTCAGCTATTTCATGAGATAGTAGTTACTATAAACGAATAAGCAGAAAATTATTAACTTCAAATAAAAAAGAGAATGATTTCTCATTCTCTTTTATTTTGTTGTTCCTGTTTCTGTAACCATTCTTCATGTTTCCTTTTGAAGAATTCATATTTATAATCCTGATTTCTTTGTGCCGCATCTATGGAATGAGACATATGAATATCTGCATCTTTTTTGGCAAACTGTGCCAGGTTTTCATAGTAGCAGTGGAGCTGATCCAGCTCTGCTTCCGTGAGATCTTCAATATCGACAATACGGTTACTCGCTTTTTCGTGAGCAGCTATGATTTCATTCAGCTTAATCTGTATTGCCTTAGAATCTTTATTTTGTGCTTTCTGAATCAGGAATACCATTAGGAATGTAATGATTGTGGTTCCGGTATTGATCACCAGCTGCCACGTTTCCGAATAATGAAAAAAAGGCCCGGAAACAGCCCAGACAATTACAAGAAGCATGGCTCCCATAAAGGCATTACCGCTTCCTGTGAATTTTACGGCCTGGTTTGAAAACTTTTCAAAAAAATTATTATTCTTGTGACTCATTGCGTTCATATTTTATTAATTAAATTTATAAAATTAACACGAACAAGCAGAAAGAATGTTGAAGTTAAGCCAAAAGTTGGAGCTATAAGCCGGAAGTACTATTGGGAATGTAAAATACTGGAAGAATTTTAATAGAAAATTATTGTATAATCTAATTCATAAGGAGAATGGATCTTTTTCAGACTAACAGAATTTCCATCATCCAGCTTCCTGCCTCCTTCCCTATTTCATTTTCCTGAACCTATGCCACCAAATCAGAAATCCTGTAACCGGTAAAGAGCAGCCGATAAGAGATACGATAAAGTACAGTATAATACTTGGAAGTCCCATAATTTCTCCGGTATGCAAAGGTTTTGCCAGAGAGGTAAACTGCTTGTTCAAAGGTTTATCTGAAAACAATTCTTTGGTTTTGAAGACCCCGGTTTTATCAAAGGTTACTCCATCCGGCAGCATCATTCCCAAAAGATTGTGGGTATTGGTCTTAATAACCACATACCTTGGATTATCCTTGTTGGGAAGCTCTATACTGGTAACAGCTACGTAAGGAAGATGCTGATCAGACAGCTTCAGGATCTTATCAATAGAAGCGGAAGCCGCATCTTTCAGATTCTTCTTTTCATCCTGCTTCTGGAGCATATCTTCCAGAAGTCCGCCGAAAGCATCATCTCCAGTATCTTCTTTTTTTGAAATATTGTCTATTGAAGATCCTCCCAAGCTGATGATAAGGCCGTTTTTTACCCAGGGATACGTTACATACAGACCTGTGACAGCAATAAAGAAGAGCATCAGAAAAGTATAAAAGCCGAGTGTATTATGAAGGTCATGATTAATACGCTGAAATTTCGCTTTCCACATGACAGTCAGCCCCTGTTTTAAAAACTTCAGCTTTTTAGGAAGCCAAAGAATCAGACCTGAAATCAGGAGCATACAGAATATCAGCACAGATGCCCCTACGATCTGACGCCCTGCGTTACCCATCATAAGATTTCTATGAAGGTCTAAAACCACTTCAAAGAATCTGCCTGACCCGATTTCCGGCTGCCCAAGGATATTTCCCGTATATTGATTGTAATAAGCACTTTTATCCAATTGATTTTCCCGGTAGCCGATCATATAGCTTCTTCCTTTATCATCAGGGATCATTAAGGAAGTAAGCTCTTTATTCTGTTGTAATAATTCGGTCTGGATCAGGTCAGGATTTTTAACTTTACCGGAGGTTGGGGTGATGTATACCTTATCTCTGTTGCTAAAATCAATGATCTGGTTTTTAAAAGCATATAAGCAACCCGTAAGGCACATCATAAAAACAACTATACTTGATAAAAGCCCCAGCCAGAGATGGAGAAGCCACATCAGGTATTTAATTACCGATTCATTTTTTCTCCTTTTTCTGTAAAGACTTTTAAAAAATAATTTCATGCTGGTACTAATAACAAAAACATTAAGACCTTTTTACGATCTTAATGTTCTTTACATTAAAATTAATATGAATGTTTAAAGTTATTTTCTTCCCTTGAACTGAACATCCTTTACAATCTCTTCGAATTTGGTATAATGCTCAGGAGTTAATGCTTTCTGAATAGCAGCCTTTCTCTGGGCATCAAATTTTTCCCAGTATTCTTTAGCCAGATCATTATTCCCATGATATACGTCATGAGCATCATTAAATGCTTTTTCAAAAGCGTCATTGGCCGCATTCACCACTTTGAATTCATCTTCGGAAAGCTGTGCTTCCGTTTTAATTCTTTCCAGTAAAGCATTATCATATCTTGGTCTCTTTCTGGAATTCTCATCAACGAATTTGTTGAATTTTTCCATTTGAGGACCATCCAGTACTTTAGCCATTTCCAGGGACTGCTGTGCTCTCAGTTCTTCATTTTTGATTCCTAATGCCACACGGTCCATATTTCCTCCCTGAGCTTTTGCAGCCTGGAAGTTCTGTTCCTGCAGATCCTGATATTTTTTAGTGATCTCATCGAAGCTTTTCTCCTGATCAGGGGTAAGCTGTACTTCAGTTTTGAACTGGTTATAGTCGATACCTTTCTTCTTATCTCCTGAACATGACATTGCCACTGCTCCAAGAGCTAATGCTAAGAATACTATTTTTATACTTTTCATAATTGATGATTTGTTAATTAGAATTTATAGTTTACCTGTACGGCAAAGTTTCTTGGCTGGATCTGATCGATGTATCCTCCTCTGAAGTACGAATTATACCCTACTGCATCGAAAATGTTATTAAAGAATGCTCTTAGTCCTAATCCATTTTTGAAGGAATATCCTACCTGAGCATCTACTGTAGTATATTGTGGCATAAAGAACGGTTTTTCTCCAGGTTGTGTCCCATTTACATGACCGTTATCCGTATTGGTGTATATTTGTTTATAATCGTCCACCGGTCTTTTTCCAACAAAATAAATTCCTGCACCTACATCAAGCCCCGTAAGAACTCCTGTATCAAATTTATAGTTCAACCATGCATTTGCTGAATGTTTAGGTGTATTAATAGGTGCTGAGCCATTAACAAATGAAGGACTATCTTCATATTTTGCATCAACATAAGCCCATCCGGTCATTACCTGAAGATTTGGAAGAATTTTACCAATTAATTCCACTTCAATACCTTGCCTTTTTAAGTTACCAGCCAATGCATATTTCCCGGTAGAGTTTCCTCCATCAAGAATTTCGTATGATAAATTGTCTGTATTGATGTCAAAGAGAGTTACATTAAATCTTAACCTTTCATTAAGCCAGTCGGATTTGATTCCTGCTTCCCATTGTTTCGTTGTGGATGCTCCTACAGTTCCTCCACTGAATAACTCATTATTAGAACTTCTCAAAGCAGTTGTACTTGTATAGGAACCAAATATATTCATGTTTTCAATCGGTGAAATCATAATTCCCAAGGAAGGATTCCAGGCATAGTCTTTTTCTTTATCCGAACCTATCAATCTACTGTAACGAACCCCTAAATGAGCCTTGATATATTTGTTGAAAGTAATAACGTCCTGAGCCATTAACCCAAAAGTTGGTGCCACTGTATTGACAATCGGATTTTTATCGATCAGTTCAAAATTATTAGCATCAATATTTGAAGGCAGAATATTATTGATATCATTAAGAACATTAATGGCATCTACGTTTTTTGCTTTATAAGACGTAGTTGTCACATTAGATTCTTTCCAGTCAAAGCCAACCTGAAAAGTATGTTTCATAAAACCTGTCATAACATCAGAACCGATGAAATCAAACTGGAAAGCTTTATTCAGATCTTCACGTTCTGATTTTGTAAGAGTTCTTTTTCTCATCTCATTCGGACTCTTATTATCAATTGGAGCTAATGCCGCTCCTACAATATCCGTTTGGTAAGATGAACTCATATAAGCAGCTCTCAATTTTAACTTCTCTGTCAGCTTCCTTGTTGCAGTGGTTGAAAAATTAAACGTCTCAGTTTTTGCTTTATCTGTAGAAAAACCAAGGAATTTTCTTTCTGGCATTCTGTATATTGCTTCAGTATCTCCCTTAGCCAGATTAACAGTACCTCTGTCCGGCGTGGTATTGTTATGCAGATAATCCATTTCCACTATAATTTCCGTTTTATCATCCGGACGGATCGCAATGGATGGGTTCACATAAATACGGTCTGTATTAATAAACCTTCTAAAACTGTTACTATTCTGATAGGCTGCATTGAATCTGACAGCAATTTTTCCCTGTGAATCAAGAACTCTCTGGAAATCCACAGTTGGTCTGTAAAAATCCCAGCTACCATATCTGAAACCTACGTTGGTCTGATTAATAAATTTTGGAACTTTAGTCACAACATTGATTACACCACCAGCAGATCCCAAGCCATCACCAATACCTTGTGTAACTGCTGCAGAACCTTTAATTACCTGAATACTTTCTATCCCCTGCATATCAGTAAGCATAGCTGCTGTACGGAAATCTGAATCCATCTGAACTCCGTTTTTTAAAACAGGAACTCCTCTGTACCCTCTGATTGACATACTTTCTCTTGTACCTCCATAGCTACCGAATTGGGTAACTCCAGGAACATTCTTAGCTACATCTGTAACAGTCAATCCTCCTAAGTCTTCGATTACTTTATAAGAAATTACAGAAATACTCTGAATCTGATCTCTGGTTTTTAATGGTAATCTGGTAATTGCATCTAAACCTTGCGGCTGTTTCTTTTTTTCACCAAATAGTTCTACTTCATCAATTTCTTTTGATTTCTTAATAGAATCATTCACTTGCTGTGCGCTTACGAAAACCCCACCTAATACAAGCAGAGAAAAGGATACTACTTTATTCATCTGATAATTTTTTGCAAAATTATTGTTTTTATTCATTCTAAATAAACAACAATAGATGATATATCTCATTGTGAAGAATTACTAAATATGAAATGTTAAATATCCCGTGTCATCTTAAAAGATACTCTCAACAATAGCTCCAATTAATTGGAAAATAAAAAGAGATGCTTCTGGTATGATAGCATCTCTTTAAATTTTGAAAGACAAATTCTTAAGATCATAGTTCTAAGCTGAGGAATTAAATTAATTCAAATCTCTTCTTTACTTTGAAGGATATTTTACTGCCTTATCTATTTCAATAGGGTTATTTTCTTTTAGCATCATTTTTTTACGCTCATCAGACATTCCCTTTATCTGGTCTATGCTCTTGATCTGCACTCCATAAACATAAAATGTATTTTCAGGATTGGTATTAGATTTAAATGATTCTGCAATATCATGCAACGGATCATTATAAAGTTCCAATTGTTTTTTTGCGATGATCTTATCATTCACAGGGATGGGTTTCTTTCCACTAAAACTCTCCAGGAAAGGTGTTTCATAGGTTTGGGAAAATTTCATACTTTTAACCAGTTTAAAAACATAATTCTTCTTGCTGTCTTCTATTTCGAATATCAGTCCCGGAAGCCCACGGAATTTATAAGGCCCCTCACTTAAATTGATGTCTTTACAAAACCAGGCCTCCCATTTTCTGCCTCCGAAAGCTGTAGTTGCTTTTTGTAATTTGTATTGACCTTCTATCTTAGTTTCATCTGATAATTTCCAGTTGATCCTATCATTAGATCTTAAAGAATAAAAATCGGTCAGCATAATGAGTGATGTATTTTCAGAAGAGTTCTTTTTCCTGATAACAGCAGGAAGATCGTCATTCCACATGGATCTTTTGCTTCCTCTGATCGTATTTAAAGAATCATTTTTTGCATAAGCATAAGGATAGAATTTAACATCTTCGGGATTCACATCCAAAATCATATTGGTTTTAATAAAGTCCTTGGCCAATGAGTCTTTTTTATATTCGAGCTGATACACAAAACGGTGGGTCTGTGCCCCAAATATTAAAGGAATTAATAAGAAAATGAGTTTTTTCATAGTATAAGTTTGAACCAAAAATATCAATAAAGCCTGAATTTATCTAACTATATTAATAATCTTTTTTGAAAATTGAAGCAAAAAAAATCCGTCCCTAAAAAAGAACGGATTCTATAATCATTGCAAAGTATGCAGTTATCACACTTTAATTTCAACATCTACACCGCTTGGTAACTCTAACTTCATTAGAGCATCAACAGTTTTAGAAGAAGAAGAGTAGATATCCATCAGTCTCTTGTGAGCTGAAAGTTGGAACTGCTCTCTTGCTTTCTTGTTTACGTGCGGAGATCTCAACACTGTGAAGATTCTCTTATTCGTTGGCAATGGAATTGGTCCGTTTACAACAGCACCAGTAGCCTTTACCGTTTTTACGATTTTCTCTGCAGATTTATCTACCAAGTTGTAATCGTAAGATTTAAGTTTTATTCTGATTCTTTGTGACATTTTAATCTAATTTAATATTAACCTTTAGCCTTAGCGATTACTTCTTCAGCAACGTTCTGTGGAGCAGCTTCGTATCTTTCGAATTCCATAGAAGATGTAGCTCTACCTGAAGATAATGTTCTAAGAGAAGTTACATAACCAAACATTTCAGAAAGCGGAACGAAAGCTTTGATAACTTTAGCGTTATTTCTGTCATCCATACCGTTTACTGTACCTCTTCTTCTGTTAAGGTCACCTACGATATCACCCATATACTCTTCAGGAGTTACTACTTCAAGTTTCATGATTGGTTCCATGATAACTGCTTTAGCAGCTCTACCAGATTCTTTGAAACCTAACTTCGCAGCAAGTTCGAAAGATAATTGGTCAGAGTCAACCTGGTGATAAGATCCATCTTTCAATGTAATCTTCATAGATTCAACCTCAAATCCAGCCAAAGGACCGTTCTTCATAGCTTCTCTGAATCCTTTTTCAACTGAAGGGATAAATTCTTTAGGAATGTTACCACCTTTAATTTCGTTGATGAATTCAAGACCTGTTTTACCTTCGTCAGCAGGACCGATTTCGAATACGATATCCGCGAACTTACCTCTACCTCCAGATTGCTTTTTGTAAACCTCTCTGTGGTTAGCTTTTTGTGTAAGAGCTTCTTTGTATTCTACTTGTGGCTGACCTTGGTTAACTTCTACTTTGAACTCTCTTCTCATACGGTCTACGATGATATCCAAGTGAAGCTCACCCATACCAGAGATAATAGTTTGTCCTGAAGCCTCGTCAGTTTTAACCTGGAACGTTGGATCTTCTTCAGCTAATTTAGCCAGAGCGTTACCCATTTTATCCTGGTCAGCTTTAGTTTTAGGCTCAACAGCGATACCGATTACCGGATCTGGGAAGATCATAGATTCAAGAACGATTGGGTTCTTTTCATCAGATAATGTATCTCCTGTTTTGATATCTTTAAATCCTACAGCTGCACCGATATCTCCAGCTTCGATATACTCAACCGGATTTTGCTTGTTAGCGTGCATCTGATAGATTCTTGAGATTCTTTCTTTGTTACCAGATCTTGTGTTCAAAACATAAGAACCAGCATCCAATCTTCCTGAATAAGCTCTGAAGAATGCTAATCTACCTACGAATGGGTCAGTAGCAATTTTGAAAGCTAATGCAGAGAAAGGCTCTTCTACAGATGGTTTTCTTTCGATATCAGCATCAGTTCTTGGGTCTGTTCCTTTGATATTATCCTTATCTAGTGGAGAAGGAAGATATTTACAAACAGCATCCAACATAAACTGTACTCCTTTGTTCTTGAAAGAAGAACCACAAGTCATAGGAATGATAGAAAGATCAATAGTAGCTTTTCTAAGCGCTTCGTTAATTTCCTCTTCAGAAATTGAATCCGGATCTTCGAAGAATTTCTCCATCAAAGTCTCATCGTAATCAGCTACAGCTTCTACTAATTTCTCTCTATATTCAAGAACTTCATCTTTCATGTCTTCCGGAATTGGAACTACTTCATAAGTAGCACCTTGTCCAGCTTCATCCCAAATGATCGCTCTGTTTTTAATTAAGTCTACAACTCCTTTGAAATCTTCTTCAGCACCGATTGGTAAAACGATTGGAACTGCATTAGATCCTAACATTTCTTTTACTTGTTTTACAACGTTCAAGAAGTCAGCACCTTGTCTGTCCATTTTGTTTACGAATCCCATTCTAGCAACTTTGTAGTTGTCAGCAAGTCTCCAGTTTGTTTCAGACTGAGGCTCTACTCCGTCTACTGCAGAGAAAAGGAATACCAATCCATCCAATACTCTCAAAGATCGGTTTACTTCTACTGTGAAGTCAACGTGTCCCGGTGTATCGATGATGTTGAAGTGGTAAGGTTTTGTTTCAGGTAATTTCTTACCTTGATCTGTTGGGAAATTCCAGTTACAAGTAGTTGCAGCAGAAGTAATAGTAATACCTCTTTCTGCTTCCTGTTCCATCCAGTCCATTGTAGAAGCACCATCGTGAACTTCTCCAATTTTATGGTTTACACCTGTATAGAATAAAATCCTTTCTGTAGTGGTAGTCTTACCTGCATCAATGTGAGCAGCAATACCAATATTTCTTGTAAATTTAAGATCTCTTCCCATTTCAGATTAGAATTTGAAGTGCGAGAAAGCCTTGTTAGCTTCCGCCATTTTGTGAGTATCAGTTTTCTTTTTGAAAGCTGCACCTTCTTCTCTTGAAGCAGCTACAACTTCGTTAGCTAATTTCAAAGCCATAGACTTATCATTTCTAGCTTTAGAATATTTGATTAACCATTTCATTGCCATAGAAATTTTTCTGTCAGCTCTGATTGGCATAGGGATCTGGAAGTTAGCTCCACCTACTCTTCTGGAACGTACTTCTACGTGAGGCATTACATTAGTCAATGCATCTTTCCAGATTTCAAGTGCAGTTTTTTCGTTATCTCCTTTTTTAGTTTCTACGATATCTAATGCATCATAGAAAATTTTGAATGCGATTGACTTTTTACCGTCAAGCATTAGGTTATTTACGAATCTAGTTACCAATTGATCATTAAATTTCGGATCTGGTAACAACGGTCTTTTTTTCGCTTTCGTCTTTCTCATTGTCTTATTCCTTATTTAATGATTATTTTTTCTTTCCTTTTGCTGGTGCAGCTGCAGCCTGACCTGGTTTAGGTCTCTTAGCTCCATACTTAGATCTTCTCTGTGTTCTTCCATTTACACCTGCAGTGTCTAATGCACCTCTTACGATGTGGTAACGTACTCCCGGTAGGTCTTTCACCCTTCCGCCTCTTACCAATACTATCGAGTGCTCTTGAAGATTATGTCCTTCGCCCGGGATGTAGGCGTTAACTTCTTTACCGTTAGAAAGTCTTACCCTTGCAACTTTTCTAAGTGCAGAGTTAGGTTTCTTCGGTGTAGTAGTATATACTCTCGTACATACACCACGTCTTTGTGGACAAGAATCAAGGGCAGCCGATTTGCTCTTCTTGGCAAGCGTGGCTCTTCCTTTTCTTACTAATTGTTGAATAGTAGGCATTTAATTGCTTTTTATTTTAGGGTGCAAAAATAGGAATATTTTTTTAATCTGCAAACACTTATATAAAAATTAAAATCAAACACTTACATCAAAAAACAGACACGATTCAATATGGCAATCAGAGAAGCATAATATACATGCGGAAAAGAGATTAAAAAAAATAGATCTAACCGCTAAAAAAATAAATATTAAATAATTATGAAATATAAACCAGTCTTCATATTTTATTCAGGATAAAAAATGCAAACAGAATCTGATACATCCAAACTATTTTAAAAAACTTTCGTATAGTTATCATCTATTAATATTCAGAGGAGTTCGGCACAATATTTCGTAAATTTGAGATATACAAAAATAAACTTCAAAAAATAAATATATACATATGAAAAACGCTAGTATTATCGGCCTTAAAGAAGCTGATTGCAAAAACATCTCAGAAAAATTAAATGTACTTTTAGCCAACTATTCTGTATTTTATCAGAACACCAGAGGTTCTCACTGGAACATCAAGGGCGATCAGTTCTTCACTCTTCATCCTAAGTTTGAAGAGTTGTATAACAGCCTTGTTTTAAAGATTGATGAAATTGCAGAAAGAATCCTGACGCTGGGAGCAACTCCGGCACACAATTATTCTGATTATTTAAAGGTAGCCACCATCAAAGAAAGCAAAGAAGTTACTGACGGCTCCAAAAGTGTTGAGCAGATTCTAAGTTCTTTCAAAGTGGTGATCGATCTGCAGAGGGAGCTTTTAGATATTACAGACCAGGCAGGTGACGAAGGTACGAACTCTCAGATGAGCGACTATATTACGGAGCAGGAGAAAGAAGTTTGGATGTACAATTCTTATCTGGGAAAATAACTCAAGCAAAAAGCATTGAAATATTTCAAAAAAATCGTCTTACATTTAGACGATTTTTATTTTTTATTTTTATATTTGCGTTAAAATTACACATATAATGAACGATGTAAGACTGAACTCAATTCTAGATAATGATTTTTATAAAATAACCATGCAGAATGCTGTGGTGAAATTATTTCCTAATTCTATTGTAAAATATGAATTCATCAACAGAGGTAAGCATCACTTTCCTGACGGTTTTGACGTTGCCTTGAAAGAGGCCGTCAATAAAATGGCAGAACTTAAGCTTACCAAGGATGAAAAAAAATTCATGGCAAGAACCTGTCCTTATATTGATCTGCCCTATCTTGATTTTTTGGAGGGCTATCATTACGACCCGTCTGAAGTAAAGATCCATCAGGAAGGAGGCGATCTTTCTGTCATCGTCGAAGGCCTCTGGTACAGAACCATTCTTTGGGAAGTTCCCTTGCTCGCACTGATCAGCGAACTCCATTATGAGATGAATCATATGGAAAGAGACTCCAATGAAGTGGTTATGAGCAAAACCATTGAAAAGGCAGATTCATTAGGCAGACTTGGAGTAACCTTTGCTGAGTTCGGAACCCGAAGAAGACATTCCTATAAAGTACAGAACCTGGTGATGGAAGCCTTAACCCAGAAAAAGGAATCCACCTTTATCGGAAGCTCCAATGTTCATTTTGCAATGAAATATGGGGTAAAGCCAATCGGGACCCATGCTCACGAATGGTTTATGTTCCATGCTGCTGAATATGGATTCAAAATGGCTAATGAACTGGCTTTGGAACACTGGGTGGATGTATACAGAGGAGACCTGGGAGTAGCACTCTCAGATACTTATACTACTGATGTTTTCTTCCAGCAATTTGACAAAAAGTTTGCCAAGCTTTTTGACGGGGTACGCCATGACAGTGGTGATCCTTTAGAGTTTGCCGATAAAACCATTGCCCATTATCAGAAGAACGGAATTAATCCTATGTTTAAATATATTATTTTCTCCGATGCGCTGAATCTTGAAAAAGTAGAAGAAATCACCAGCTATTGCAGAGGAAAAATAGGCATCTCTTTTGGTATAGGGACCAACCTTACCAATGATGTAGGATTAAAGCCAATGAATATTGTGATGAAACTGATCGGTGTACAGGCTCCTAATAAAGAATGGATCCCAACAGTAAAGCTTTCTGATGAGCATGGAAAATATACCGGTGATCCGAAAATGATCGAGCTGGCTAAAGAATTTTTAAGAATAAAAGATTAATACAATGATACTAAGAATATTTTTAACACTATTTATTTTTGCAACCATATCATCATCTGCGCAGGAAAAGAAAACTGAAAGTCCTAAATTTAATCAGGAATTAGCCACATCTCTGGGTGCAGATAAGTACGGAATGAAACCCTATACTATTGTCATGCTCACCACAGGTTCTGTCAAGATTGATGATCAAACAAAAATGGGAGATATAATGAAAGGCCATATGGCCAATATCGGAAAACTCGCCGACGAAGGTAAAATTGTGGTGGCGGGACCTTTTCTGGGGAAAAATAAGCAGAACTACCGTGGTATGTTTATTTTCAATACCCAATCAAAAGAAGAAGCTGAACAGTGGGTAAAAACTGACCCTGCGGTTCAGGCAGGCGTTTTCAGCTATGAGATTTTCCCGTGGTACGGATCTGCAGCATTGCCTTTATACCTTAAACATCATGAGGAAATATCTAAAGAAAATCCATAGCAGGATCTATTTAAAATTTTCCTGAAATTTTGAAACCAACCACTTTATTAGAATTAAACACTATTTTATCCTGGTTTTCAGACAATTATCTGCTAAATCACTTTTATCAATTTCTAAAATACTCCTTTAAAGCAGTAAAACAACCAAAATAAATCACAAAGAATAGTAATTTTTTAAATAATATTTAATAAAATACGAATTTTATTACATTTTCCATTACCAAAGATAATAATTATTATATTCGGTATAATAAAAAAACTTATCTTATGAAGAAAATTCTATTCTCGGGATTCATGGCATTGTCAATGATGAGCAGTGCCCAGATTTTAGTTACTGAAAGCTTTGAAAATGGAACCTATCCGGGATTTGTAATAAGCGGTGGCTATACCGGTTTATTATCAGGTCCCACAGCCGGTTCATACATTATTGGCAATTGCGATGGGACTACATCCATAGGTGCAGAATCTTATGGTTCGAGTACTACTAACAGAACCATTAACTTAGTCTATACAAAGCCGGCGAGCGTAACAGCTAATGGAAAAAAAATTGATATTTCTTTTTCATATTCAACACAACCTTATAATACTTCCAGTCTTATTGGAGGTAATATTAATGTGGAATATTCTACAAACGGAGGCACTACCTATACCCCTGTAAGCACACCTATTACATTAACCAGCGCAGCTCAAACATGTGCTACATATACAGGCACAATTCCTGAGAGCGCCAATGTAAACGGGGATTTTATGCTAAGAATCCAGACTGTAGGTACAGCAGGTACTACATATGATTTTTATAGCTTGATAGATAATGTAAAAATCAAACAGGAAGTCACTGCTGTTCCTACCTGTACCACCATAAGCAGCCCGGCCAATGGAGCAACCGGAACTTCTGTACGCCAGCAGATAGCCTGGAGTGCTGCTGCAGGCGCAGAAGCCTACCAAATAAAAATCGGCACTACCTCAGGAGGCTCAGATGTATATTCCGGAACAACCTTCAGTACTTTTTACACCCCAACATCATCTAATGCTTTTCCTGAAAATACCACCCTCTATGCAACAGTTACTCCTACGAATGCTTTAGGAAATGCAACAGGATGTCAGGAGATATCTTTCACAACAGCCACTAATCCTTTTACACCATACTGCGGTCCTCTTTTTGCTAAAAGCAGTGTATTTCCAATATCCAATATCATATTCAGTGATCTGACCAATGCATCCAGCACTACGGCCAATGCAGGTGAGGGTCATGAAAATTTCATCAGCAAAGCAGCCACTGTTACCAGAGGAACCTCTTATCCTATAACTCTTACCGGTACCGGGCTAGGTAGTAACCGATTCGGATTTACAGTATTTATAGACTGGAACCAGAACGGAAGCTTTGCAGATGCAGGAGAATCCTATTTTGTTACTTCAGATTTCGCCGGAGGCACTGGCAATACAGTCACTGTCAATAAAAGCATTGCGGTACCCGCTACTGCAATCCTGGGCAATACAAGAATGAGAATAAAATATCAATTTAATAGTTCAACAACCTCTGTGAGGACAGAACTATCGGACCCATGCACCGATCTCAATGAAGGACAGGCTGAAGACTATACCATTACAGTAGAAGATGTATTAGCCACTTCGGAAATCAATGGTAACAAAAAAGCGGATATTTCCGTTTACCCTAATCCATTCAAAGATATTCTGAAAATTTCTGATACAAAAGGAGTGAAATCAATTTCTGTAACGGATGTTTCCGGCAGACAGGTGAAAACGCTTAAGGCCGGCAATGAGCTCAACCTTTCTGATCTGAATTCAGGCCTTTACCTGATCAACCTTCATATGGAAGACGGAAGTGTAAAAGCGCTAAAAGCTATTAAAAAATAATATCTTTAAAACAATTTTTATAATTGAAAGGGCTGTTTCATTTCTGAAACAGCCCTTTTATTATGTCACTAATGTATGGATCCTTTTATGTAATACATGTATAATCTGAAAGGATAAAAAATAAGAGGTCACCCGTTTAAGGCAACCTCGTTCTTATTGTTTATTAGTAGTCAATACAGATAAACGGTTTTCTCTGCGGATAACAGCAGTAAGGATTACTACAAAATATATAACCCGGGCTACAACCTCCATCAATTGGGGTTTCACATGCTGCTATAGCTCCTCCTAAAACAGTTTTCAACTCTTTTCTGTTTAAGCTTTTTAAATTTTTCATGATTAATTTAGTTTAATTTGATTTCCTACTCTTTAAGATTTTCGGATTCCTCTCTTATTTATCTCTCTTTATATGGAATTAAATATACAATTTATTTTTCAAAATACTATATCTCAGTAAATTATAAATAAAATTATATACATTTATAAAATTATATCTTGAATAATTGAATTATTTTTTTTACTTTAACTGTATCAGAAATACACTTATCATATTCATAGTAAACAAGTTATAACTCAACCAATAGTATCATTAAAAATGAATTCCATGAAAAAAATGAATTTTACAAAACTTTCAAGAAAAGAACTTAAAGAAGTATCAGGAGGAACTTTGTATCCTGCCTTAGAATGCTATTCCAACAGAGATTGCAGCCGCTACGGAGAAGCTATGATCGCATGCCCTGATGGAACAACCTCCATGACCGGTTACTCATGTATGGGCGGGAAATGTATGATTGAAACAGGATTCTGTGGACCTTTGGTTCCTATTGGTCCTATTGGTCCGGGGCCTTTAGTACCGATACAGCCATAGTGAATGGAAAAATAAATGCAGTGAGTCTTGCCGACTCACTTTTTTAGTATCTTTAAATAAACAAAATCAACCATGAAAACTATCGAAGAAGTTCTGAAAAAGCTTGATGATATCATCATCCGGTGTAAGGAAAACAAAAGTCCGGCAGGATATTTCGCCTGTACATACCGGATCATGACGGTACAGGTACTGAAAGGTATTCAGCAGAAAAAATTTGAAGATAACCAGAGAATGACCTTACTCGACATCGCTTTTGCCCAAAGATACCTGGAAGCCTGGGAAAGCTACAGCAAAGGAAAAAAATGTACCCACTCGTGGTATATCGCCTTTGAAGCAGCCCAAAATAAAGATCTGATCATATTACAGCATATTTTCCTGGGTATGAATGCCCATATCAATCTGGACCTGGGAGTTTCAGCAGCTTCTATCATGCCCTACCGGAAAATAAACCCATTGAAAAAAGATTTCGAAAACATAAATACCATTATTGCTTCGATCAACCAGAATGTGCAGGATTCTTTAAACAAAATATGTTATCCGGTAGATCTGATAGATAAGCTCTCCAACGGTAAAGATAATACTGTGCTTGATTTTGCCATATCAAGGGCAAGAGATACCTCATGGGCAACGGCAGTGATCACTTCAAATACACCCAATTTCTTAAGAGATTCAGTGATCAGTATTGTGGATTACGCGGCAGCAAAAGTCGCAACACAAGTATTGAATCCAAAAATACTCACTCCTTCTCTTTTAAAGGAATTAAAAAAATGTGAAAGCAGTGATATTGTCAAAAATATTGAAATTTTAGAATCGACAAAAAATGCCTGATAAAATCAAAAAAAGCCGGGATCTTCCTCACGGATCCCGGCCCAATAATGAACAAAATAAAAGAACCTATAAGGTCTCTCTATGCTTTATGCTTTCTACGGTAAGCATAATGAAAGATGATCGGCAATACTGTAAAAGACAGCAGCATACAGATGATCAGTCCACCTACAATCATAATAGCCAGAGGTTTTTGTATTTCCGATCCCATCCCGTTAGACATAGCTGCCGGAAGAAGTCCCATAGATCCCATCAAAGCGATCATCACAACCGGGCGGATCCTGCTTTGAACCCCTTGGGCAATCGATTCTTTAAGTGACATTCTGTTTTGAAGATTCTCTTTCATCACACCAATCAGAACGATACCATCAATAGTAGCTACTCCGAAAAGAATAATAAACCCAATTCCCGCTGAAATCCCGAAAATAGTTCCTGTAAACCAAAGGGACAAAAATCCCCCGATAAATGCGAATGCCAGTGTAATGGAAGAGATCAGCGTATCTTTCATATTCCCGAAATTGAAGTACAATAGCATCAGGATAAGAACTAAGGAAATCGGAATCACCATCGCCAGTTGTTTTGCAGCTCTTTCTTTACTTTCAAATTCTCCGGCCCAGGTCATTTTATGATTCTTTGGCAGCTTTACCTCTTTATCGACCTTCGCTTTTGCTTCTTTGATCGTACTTCCTAAATCACGTCCTTCAATATTGAACCCAACTCCAATATATCTGCTGTTTCCTTCACGATAAATAAATGAAGGTCCGGTATGATAATCAATGGTTGCAATCTCTTTCAACGGAACTTTTTTATTATCCTGAGTAGGAATCAGAATATTCCCCATCTTTTCCGGAGTATCACGGTATTCCTTCTCAAATCTCAGCATGACATCAAACATCCTTTCTTCCTCATAAAACTTCGTTGCAGCCTGTCCGCCGATCGTCATTTCGATAACAGCCTGCGCATCTGCTGTGGATACACCATATTTTGCCATTTTAGAGTCATGAAGCTGTATCCTTAATTCCGGAAGTCCTATATTTTTAAAGACATTCACATCGGAAATTCCGGGAACAGTTCTGATAGAGCCAGCCACCTGATTCGCATAGTTTTCAAGCTCAAACAGATCATTACCGAAGATCTTGATTACCAATGGCGCTTTTACTCCCGCTACATATTCCTCCACGTTATCCTGTATCGGCTGGCTGAATCCAAAATTAATTCCCGGATATTTTTCAAGAGAAGTTCTCATTTCTTCAAGAAGCTCTTCTTTGGATATTTTTTTCTTCCATTCATTTTCCGGCTTCAGCTGGATATTAAATTCTATATTAAAGAAACCTGTAGGATCTGTTCCGTCATTCGGCCGGCCGGTCTGGGTCATTACAAATTTCACTTCATCATATTTCATTAAGATCTCCTTCATCTCTTTGGTCAGCCGAACAGATTCATCGAGATTGACACTATTCGGAAGGGTTGCCCTCACATAGATCGCGCCTTCATTAAGTTTAGGTAAAAATTCTGATCCGTAATTGGAGAATCTCCATCCACAAACAGCCAGCAATGCAATGAATCCTATGATAAATCCTTTTTTGTGACGGTCGCTGAATTCATAAATCCTGTAAATATTCACTCTGAAGAATCTTGAAATAAAGTTTTCTTTTTCCTCAATATTCTTTGTCAGCAAAAGCTTACACATCGCCGGAACATAGGTCAGACTCAGGATCAATGAACCCAATAGTGCATATCCCAGGGTAAATGCTAGTGGAGAGAACATCTTTCCTTCAACTTTCTGGAACGAGAAGATCGGCATCAAAGCAACAATAAGGATCAGTAAAGCAAAGAAAATATAGCTTGCCACACTTCCGGCACTTTTCTTAATGATTCCCAACTTGGAAATTTTATTGAACCGCCTTAGTCCTATTTTCTTGGCTTTATGTTCGAGGGCGACAAATACATGTTCTACGATCACCAACGTTCCTTCGAGGAGCAGGCCAAAATCCAGCGCCCCCATAGAGATCAGATTAGCCGGCAACCCTTGAATTTTAAGCATAATGATCGCAAAAAGGAAAGCCAGAGGAATAACCGAGGCCACAATGAACGTTGTTCTCCAATTATACAGGAAAATAAATACAATAATGGAAACCAGAATGACACCTTCGATCAGGTTTTTGGAAACGGTATGTACTGTTGTATTCACCAATTCTGTACGGTCAATGATCGGAACAATCTGGACATCACCCGGCAGCTCTCCTCCATTCAATTCTTCGATCCTTTCTTTCAGCTTTGCAATAACTTCGCTTGGATTTTCCCCACGAAGCATGATTACAATTCCTTCTACCACATCATTTTCCTGATTGTATCCCACCTGACCCAGTCTGGGCTTTGCAGACACTTTGACCTCCGCAACATGCTTCACCAGAATAGGGGTAGAACCTTTCACTTCGATCTGAATATTCTCAATATCGTCTTTTTTCTCTAAAAGACCTATCCCCCTCACTACATAAGCCTGGTCACCTTTTGCCACAACATCTCCTCCCACATTAATATTACTCCTCGAAACCGCTTCATACACATCCAGGGGGGAAAGGTCATAATTGTGTAATTCCGTAGGATTGATCTTTATTTCATAGGTCTTTTCTTCACCTCCAAAGCTCACGACATCAGCTACACCGGGAACTGCTAAAAGTTCTCTTTCTACAACCCAATCCTGGATTGCTGTTACTTCTTTAATCGGTAATTTACTTTTAATGATATACCTGTAGATTTCACCCGTAGCTCCGGATGGCGGCTCTATGCTATATTCCGCACCATTGGGCAGATCCACATTCCCCAGCTTATTGGAAGCGTACTGCTGCGCATAGAAATCATTCACATGATCATCAAAGATCACAGTAACAACCGACAGCCCGAATAATGAAATGGATCTTACCGATGTTTTATTCGGGATGGCATTCATTTCTTTGGAAATCGGTAAGGTGACAAATTTTTCTATTTCTTCAGCACTTCTCCCCGGCCATTGGGTGATTACCCTTACTCTGGTGTTGGTAACATCCGGAAAAGCCTCAATAGGGGTATGTATATAGGAATAGATTCCTCCTGCCAGCAATAGAAAAGTCCCCAAAAGAACGATCAATGAGTTTTTTAAAGAGAAGGAAACTATATTCTGTACAAATTTTCGCATTACTTCGTGGAATTATTTAATGGGTTCTTCAGGTTTTCGTAGATCAGCAGTCCATTGGAAGCAATGACATTTTCACCCTGCTTCAGGTTCCCTTCTACATAGATATACTGGCTGTTGGAAGCTATTTCCGTCACCGGTCTGATCTCCAGTTCACAGTCTTTCTTATATACCACAACATAGCTTTGGTTGTTGTCGAAGATCAATGCTTTGGCAGGAATCGCCAGGGCGCTTTTATTTTGTGAATTAACCGGTAAAACAACATCCGCCGACATACCAGGTCTTAGCTTCATTCCATTATTATCCATAATAATTTTGGCTTTAAGCACTCTTTCATTCTCATTGAATACCTGTGAAATATTGTTGATCTTTCCTGAAAAGCTGTCATCCGGATAAGCAAGGGTCTTTACCACGACAGGCTGGTCTACATATACATGCCTCATATTGGTAGCATACACATTCGCCATTACCCAAACCTTATCCAGATTGGAAATGGTAAAAAGCTGATCACCACCTGCAGTGACAGGCATCCCTTTGGAAATATTTTTGGCAATAACATACCCGTCCGCAGGAGCTTTGATCTGAATGGTACTGCCCCCTGCAGAATATAGCTGCATATTTTTCTGAGTCTTGGAAATATTGGACTGAAGAATCATTACTTCAGATCTTGCCTCCTGAAGATCTTTTTGGGAAGCAATATCGTCCTTATACATCGCTTCTACAGAAGCAAGTTTTCTTTTGGCCACTGCCAGCTGGGCCTGTAAAGTTTGGGTATCATCCTGCATTTCATTGACTGCAGTACTTTTTACACTGGCCAATACCTGCCCCTTTTTTACATAATCCCCTAAAGAAAAGTAAGTATCTGTAACCACTCCATCCACAAGGCTTACAAAAGGAACCGTCTTATCTGAGTTGCTCTCCACTTCTCCGGTAAGGGTAATGCTTTCCTCTATAGGAAGCATTTCCGCTTTCACCAGTTTAATATCCTTCTTAAGTTCTTTACTGATGCAGTAGCTTTTTTCAGTCTGTTTATTTTCCTCTTTTCCGGTACATCCCGTAAAGACTGCTAAGGCAGATAGAGAAATCGCAGCAATGTATTGGGTCGTATTTTTGTTCATATCTTATAAATCTTGTCCTACAACATATTGCAGGTTTTCATAGTATTGATTAAGTTCTTTTTTAGTATCCAGAATGATCATTTTATTGCTGATATAGGTATCCAGAAAGTCCATATATTCCAGCATGCTGATATTTCTCAACCGGAAATTTTTCTCATGGCTTACCAGCAGGCCATCTAATGTAGATTCGTAATTCTCATCTATTTCTTCGGAAATCTGTTGTGTCCTGATATAGTTTCTGAAGACAGAAACAATTTCATTTTCAGATTTCAGCATATTTTTCCGGGTTTCGTTTTTACTTTTCTCGATCTCAAGTTTAGCTTCCTGAATATTTCCTTTATTCCGGTCGAAAATGGGAAGATCAAACGAGACTCCCAGTCCAATGAAATCCTTCATAATGTTTCCACCCCGATCATAGCCTATGGAAACAGCAACATCCGGAGTTTTCATTGCATTTTGAATTTCCAGATTTTTCTCCGCATGTTTTTCCTTATTTTTCGAGATCAGGATATCCGGACGGTTTTCCTTCGCCTTTTCAAGCCACTGTGATACTTCAATTTCTGAAAGCTGTTTTTCCGGCATGGTAAAAGAATCGGAAATAATAAGATAAGTACCGGAAGGTACCATTAGCAAAGCTTTCAGTTCCATCTGCTGTTCTTCAATTTCCTGCTTCAGTGAAACCAGCTTTTTCTTGAATTCAATCTCCTGCGCTTTTAAGCGGACATATTCTGCTTTACTGATATTCCCGAGATTCAGCTGGTTCTGGTAAGACTTTGTTAATTTTTCAATAGAGGAGATCTGGCTCTGATAGATCTTCTGCTGCTCCTGGTTGTAAAGGATTTCTGTGATGGTATTCCTCAAAGACTTCTTAAGTTCCCGAAGCACTTCCTGCAATTCATATTTCTCTCCTTCTACTTCTATTTTCTGCAGTTCAATATTTTTTCTTCTCTTCCCTGCAGTCTGAATCACCTGCTCTATCTCAGCAGAGATCTGGGTATTCTTTCCCCAGTTCCCTATAAGGGCTGGCTGTTCTTCAATATCGTAAGTTCTCCATAGATTGACTTCGCTGATGCTGAGGGTAGGATTAGGCCAGTATTTTGCCTGGACAGCACGGGCCTCTGCCTGGGATATTTCCAGTTTCCGTGCAATGAGGTCCAGATTTTTAGCCAGAAAAACTGCTTCAGCCTCCTGTCTGCTGATTTTCAATGTATCGGAAATCTGTGCAGAAAAGAAGCTAAAGCAATGAATATAAAATAGTGTAAAAAGAATTTTCTTCAAGGTCTCTTATTTTAAGACCACAAAGCTATCTATCTAATATTAGAGCCAATTTCGAATGAAATTAAAATTCAGTTAGCCCAACATTAGAGTTTGATTAGAACTTTTTTACAACACAAAATCCACAATGTCTTTACAAATAGTGTAATCAGGAATGAGAGGGAAATATAAGGGTAACGGTAGTTCCCACATTGACAGCAGAGTCAATCTTCATCACAATACGATGATGGTCAAAGATACTTTTTGATAATGATAAGCCGATACCGCTTCCTTTGATGTCGTCCACATTTTTACCTCTGTAGAATGTTTCGGTTATTTTTACAAGATCATCCTGCGGAACCCCTTTACCTTCATCCTTCACTTCAATAACCAGATGATGATCTCTTTCTGATAATATGACTACAACAGGATTATATTCAGAATATTTGATGGCATTTTCTACAATATTATATAATGCAAGATAAAGTAACGTTTCATTTCCCGGCATTTCTAATAAGGCGGGTTTTGCAACGTTAAGCTGTATTTTAATGGATGAATTCTTTTCTTTTGCTTTAGGTTCCAGCTTCTCATAAATTTTCCAGATCAGCTCATCTATTCTAACCTGCTTATGTGAAGTTTCCAGTTTTGTCATACCGGACATCAGCAGGAGATTATTCAGGATGTTTTCAATTTCGTAAACATGATCCAATGATTCTTTTGCCACCTTCCGGTATTCTTCAGGAGTACGGTCCTTTTTGGCAAATACTTCGAGGTTTCCGGAAATAGCCGCTAAGGGAGTTTTAAACTCATGGGAAACATAATTGATGAAGTTCTGCTGCAACAGGACATTTTCAGAGATCCTGCCTAATAGTTTATTATAAGACCTGATCAGATCTTCAATCTCATCATTGGTATTGGCTGACGTAATTGCCGTGGCAATATTATTATACTCTGCTTTATTAATCCGTTCTACCACATTGGAAATAGGTTTATAAACAACCTTTGAAAGATATCTGCTCAGGAAATAAATAGCCAGCAAGCCAATAATCAGTACGGAAAGCATAATAATGGCAAGCCTTAAGATCTGTGACTGGAATGAATCGTCCGGAGATTTTACAAAAACAACAAAATCGCCCTGGTTGTCCGGATAAAAGATCCCATAATAAAACTGATTGTCAGACATGAATTGTATTCTCTTGTTGTTTCTGACCACCTGCAAATGAGAGGGCTTTATATTCTTATCATTCAGATTCTGCCCGAATGTGACCTCATTATTCTGATTATAAACCGCTACCCTGTTATTTTGAATAAGATGATTATATTCTTTTTTGACCTGCGCATGCCTGTCTTTCGGAAGCTCATCTTTCTCAAGGTAGTAGATTGCAGAAATAAGTGCCGTATTTCTCAGCTTTTCAAAATAAAAGATCTTCGTGCTGTCATAATAGGCGAAAAATATCACCGCAGATGTGATGATAGACACGATGCCGAATGAAAGGCTTGAGATAAGGGTAAATCGGTTTCTGAGTGTCATAGTCAGTCTTTAATTAAGTACCCGGTTCCTTTCACCGTATGAATAAATTTATGTTCGGTTTCATCGATCTTATTACGGACATAGGAAATATACACATCGACTACATTCGTAGTGTTGTCAAAATCAATTCCCCAGACCTTGTGTAAAATCTGTGTTCTGCTCAATACCTTATTCTTATTCTCCATAAGAAAGGTAAAAAGTTTATATTCTGTAGGAGAAAACTCGATCTCCTTATCGTTCTGTGTTACTTTATGAAGATCAGTATCAATGACTATATTTCCACACGTAAGGTAATGATCTTCCTTTTGATAGCTTAACCTGTTTCGCCTCGTCAGGGCTTTGATCCTTGAGATCAGCTCTTCAAAGTGAAAGGGTTTTGACAAATAATCATCAGCTCCCAGATCCAGCATTTTAATTTTATCATCCGGGCTGTTCAAAGCACTTAAGACCAGAATCGGGGTATAGTTTCCTTTGAATCTGATAAGCTGGGTAAGCTGCATTCCATCTAATCCCGGAAGCATAATATCCATTAAAATAATATCAAAATCGTAGGTATGAAGAAATTCCCGTGCCTTTTCACCGGAATCGGCAAGCGTCATATTGTAACCGGCTTCAGAAAGCCCTTTCATCAAAAAGTTACTGATTCTTTGATCATCCTCTACCAATAAAATATTCATATAATGCTGAAATTTCCCATAAATATAGGTAATTCTGATGTTAGAAAGGAAGCGACAGGCCTAAAAGGAGTGAATTCTGTGAATATTCAGAAATTAATTGCTCAATAGTAACTTCCAGCCTTTTTTCATAATTTTGGAAGATGGAGATGATATATTTATTTATTGGGTGTATTGCCGGTGCAATACTGGGAGCGGTTATTTTATACTTTGCACTGAAATCATCAATGGTTTCAAGAAGTTCCTATGATGACCTGAACGCCTTCTTCATCAGAACCCAATCTGACCTGGAGAATTCAAACCTGAAGATCCAGGAGCTTAATCAAAATATCAGCAAAGAGAGAGAAGCCAATATTCTTCAACAGGATTTACTGGATGACCTTAAAAATGAGTTTTCAAAAATATCAGCCGAACATTCTTCACTGACAGCACAGTTTCAGGAATTAAAGCAAATCAATCTGAGACAGACTTCCCAGATAGATACCTATACCATTGAGAAACAAGATCTTTTTGCCAAAAACGCTGAGCTTACCGCAAAAAATGAAAGCCTTCAAAGGTCTCTGGACACCCAAAAGGAAGAAATCACCAAAATACAGGAGGAGTCAAAACTTCAGTTTGAAAATCTGGCCAACAAGATCCTTGAGGAGAAAACAGAAAAGTTTACCACATTAAACCAGAATAATTTAAAAAACATCCTTGATCCTTTCCAGGAAAAAATTGCAGACTTAAAAAATAAGGTCAATGAAGCCTATGAGAAAGAAAATAAGGAACGTTTCTCTCTTGCTGAAAAAGTAAAGGAGCTCGCGGAGCTGAACCAGCAGATCTCCGACGATGCCAAAAAGCTCACCAGGGCTTTAAAAGGTGAAAGCAAAACACAAGGAAACTGGGGAGAAATGATCCTTGAAAGCATCCTTGAAAAATCCGGTCTGGTAAAAGGAAGGGAATATTTCCTGGAACATGAATTGCGTGATGAAGATAACAATGCGCTATTCTCTGAGTTCTCAGGAAAAAAAATGCGGCCGGATGCCGTTATTAAATATCCTGATGAAAGAAATGTAATCATTGATTCCAAAGTATCGTTAACAGCCTTCACTGACCTGATAGACGAAACCGATCCGGATGTATATGCTATAAAACTGAGCCAGCATCTCGGATCCATCAAGAACCATATTGCACAGCTAAGCCAGAAGGCATATGACGACTACGACAAATCAATGGATTTTGTCATGATGTTTATTCCAAGTGAGCCGGCTTATATTGCCGCTATGCAGGCAGACCCCAACCTTTGGAACTATGCTTATGAAAAAAGAATCCTTCTCCTGAACCCAAGCAACCTGATCACTTCCCTGAAACTGATTGCTGATCTGTGGAAACGCGAATACCAGAACAGAAATTCTATGGAAATCGCTGATCGTGGCGCTAAGCTTTATGATAAGTTTGTAGGGTTTGTGGAAAATCTTGAGAAAGTGGGAAGAAATCTTGACCAGGCTAAAAACGTTTACAATGATGCTTATAAGCAGCTTCATACAGGAAATGACAACCTTGTGATTCAGACCCAGAAGCTGAAGTCACTGGGAATCAAAAATAAAAAAGACCTGCCACAAAGCCTTATTGACAATAGTAATTTAACAGAATAAAAATTGCATGGGTATATTTTGAGTCCGGATACAACCTTTGGACTGCCATATTTCTTCATTTCTTTATGAATCTGTACCGGGAAATCTATTCTGTATCAGAAAATGTTTCCGGAAACCTCTATGGAAATCTTTACAAACTTCTTTCCATTGTCGTCATGATCTCAGTCGTTATCTATTTTAAAAGGAAAAATAAAATCCCGTTTGAGATCACATGGAAAAACCTTTTTGTCAAAACCAACGAAGCTCAATCATAAATTTTGCATAATTTTGCGGAATGTTGATAGAAAGTTTTCAAAACGATAAGATAAAAAATGTCACTAAGCTTCTTACTGACAACAGATTTCGTAAAAAATCAAAAGTTTTCGTCGTAGAAGGGCAACAGGAGAATGAAAGGGCAATACAGTATGATTTTGAACCTATAGAATTCTTTATCTGTGAAAATATCTTTAAAGGCAGGCTTCCTGACAGGAAAATCCACTATGTGAGCGAAAAGGTATATGAAAAAATAGCTTACAGAGGAAGTTCTGAAGGTATTATCGGAGTATATGCAGCAAAAGAAGCACCTCTTTCCTCATTCATTCCAAAAGAAAATTCTACGGTAATTATTGTTGAAGGCGTCGAAAAGCCCGGTAACCTTGGAGCGATTTTAAGGAGTTGTGAGGCATTTGGGATAGACGCCCTTATCGTAGCAGATGGAAAAACCGATTTTTATAATCCCAATGTAATCAGATCCAGTGTAGGCTGCCTCTTCGGAATGGAAGTTTATCAGGCTGAAAATAAAGAAACGCTGGAATTTCTTCAGAAAAATCAATTCAACATTTATACAACTCTGATGGATGAAAGTGCTGAGGACCTTTATAAAAGAGATTTCACACAGCGTTCTGCGGTATTATTCGGTACTGAGCATTCGGGGTTAAGTGATTTCTGGACCGGAAAGGGAAAGAACACCCTGATCCCTATGTCCGGAAGCATCGATTCTTTGAACCTGAGCAATGCTGTGGCTATTACCTGCTATGAGTCTTTAAGGCAAAAGAAAGGATAAGTCAGCTTTTTCAGGATTAAAAAAAATCTTTAGACATTAAGATTCAATAATATTGTCAGATAAAGCCTGGCTCTGATGCAATGAGATTGATTCGCCTCCGGTTCGCAATGACAGGTAAAGAGATTAAAATAAAAAGCATAAAAAAACCGTCTCACTGGGTGAAACGGTTCTTTTATTTTTAAGCTTACGCTAGAATTATTTCTTAGCAGCATCTTTAGCAGCATCAGCAGCACCTTTAGCAGCATCAGCAGCTCCTTTAGCAGCGTCAGCAGCTCCTTGAGCAGCATCTTTAGCAACTTCAGCACCAGCAGCAGTTGTAGCAGCAGCAGCATCTTTAGTAGCATCTACAGCAGCAGTTGCAGCAGAATCAACAACTTTAGCAGCAGAATCAGTAACTACAGCAGCAGAATCAGCTAAGCTAGCAGCAGCAGAATCAGTTGTACCTTCTGTAGAAGTAGCTTCAGTTTTTTTACAAGCAACTAAAGAGATTGCAGCGATAGCAGCTACGAATAATGACTTTTTCATAATAAATTAAATTTAATTTTGTTAATATTGTTTTATAAAATTTTCTTCTGTTCTGTTATTTGAACAATACAAAGGTAGAGCAGTTAGAAAATTTGTCTATGAAAAATAATTGTAATACCTTTGTAAAATTGTTTTACAAAAAAACATAGCTGATAATCAATAATTTAATTATTTCTTGAAAAATTGACAGATTTAGATCTATTACACTTTGAACAGCTGAAAAAGGATGTTCAGGGTCAATACTTAAAAGAATACACCCCTTCACAGGATGATATTTCCAAGTGGAAGGGTATAGATATCATATATTTCCAGGAAGACCTTCGCAAAAAAGCAAAAGGTAACATCAGTGAAAAATCATTTTACACCTACTTCAAAACTTCACCAGTCACCAAATTACCCAGGATAGACATGCTCAATTTATTGAGTATTTATGCGGGATACGACTCATGGTACGAGTTTAAGAAACAGCATCTTTTTGCCGGAGAGCTGCTTCAGGAAAATGAAAGCCTGGATGAAGAAGAGATCAGTGAACTGGAAAAAACAGTGTCTTCGGCTCCGGAACTTCCAAAAACGGAAATTCAGTCTAAAAAACTGGAGGCTCAGCCTGCTGAAAATTCTGATTTACAAAAATCAACTACTGAAAATCAACCTGTTAATGAAAATGAAAATTTTCAGAAAGATAGTCATACTTCACCTTCAATACCTAAGAAAAATTTCATCAGAAAGAATGCGTGGGCTCTTGTCACTTCAGTGCTGATTGCTGTAACAGGTTTACTTGGGTTTAAGGATGTGCTTTTTTCAAAAACCTATAAATATTGCTTCATCGATAAGGACAGGGGAGTTTCTGTAATCAATACATTGGAAATAATGGTGGTAAAGGAAAATGAGTCTCCGCTGATGTATAAAATAAAACCCGGAGAATGTTTTTATTATTCCACAAAAGATAAAAATCTTAAAATGCGGATCAGCGCTCCTTTCTATGAACCCTTAGAAGTCAACAGAAACCTGGAAAACGCTCCTGAAGAGGAAAAAATAGAGCTGAAACCGGATGATTATAAAATGGCAGCCTATTATTTCTCCATCAAAGATATAAAAGGGGGTAATAATGAGGAGCAGGTAGCCCTGATCAAACAAAAAAGAAATCAACTGGAAAATCTGATCAGCAGTAACGCTGTAATCTATCAGGTCTATGACAACGACACTTATGGAATAGAAAGGCTTGATAAGCAAAAGTATATCACCCTTGTAACGACACCTACTACTTCACTGAAAAATCTGAACGTAATAGAAATGAAAAAGGATACTAACGGTAAAATCATATCCATCAAATTTAAAATTGCCTCCACAGATGAAAAGAATAAATAACTTTCTAATTTTCACGGTGCTTCTGACTTTATTTGTTGCCTGTAATAAAAAAACAGAGGTAAGTGATCTCGATAAATTAAGAAACAGCAACAATGAAAAAAGCTATCCGGCTATACAGATGGACAGCATGCAGGCAATCAATTCAATCACCAAACAGAAAGTCCAGGAACTTCTTGATTTGTCTACCCTTTATTTGTCAGGCAACAGAAATACGGAAATAGATACTGTTATTTATTCACAAATGGAAAGCTATTTCCACAAACCGGATTCGTTGACCTTTAAAAGGCTTATCAATGAGCTGGACAGCATGAAAGTAAAAACAGTAAAGGTAAACAGTCTGAACGTTTATAAAGAATTTTATAAAAAAGATACACTGGACTATGCTAAATTCAATGTAGAGTATTTTGACAGCAAAAATAAATCTTTAGGAAGCTTTGAAAAGAATGCACAGTATATATTATTGTCAACCTCTAAACCTAAAAAGGAATTTAAATTCTATTTTTTAGATTTTTATTCCAAACCGCTTAAGAAAGACAGCACTGTCGCAGGAGTAACCAAATAGTCTAAAGGAATATCATTTTCCCAGACGTCATCGATATTTTCATCGGGGTCAAAGTAATTGACTCCGATTTTTTTTGTTTCTGTGGAAATACTTTGAAACAGTCCGTCATAAAAACCTTTTCCATAGCCTACTCTATTTCCTGTTTTATCGCAGTACAAAAGCGGAGTAATGACATAATGAAAGTGATTTTCACCGGAATCCTCGTTTGAAACAGGTTCTGAAATTCCCCAACGGTTTATTTCAAACCCGGTATCTTTGAAAATTTCAATATTGATAAGCTTATCAGCTACAACTTTAGGAACATATACGCGGATATTATGCTCCCAGAAATACTTAATAAAGATCTGGGTATCAATCTCATTAAACTTCTCAATCGGAACAAAAATATGTACCTTCTGTCCGGCATGAGGTTTAAAATAAGTGATAAAGTTTTGAAAAACATTTTCAGATAACAGGAAAGCCTCATCACGAGACAAGGCTTTCCTTTTTTGCATATATTTTTTTCTAAGCTCAGCTTTCAACATAACAGTTAAATTGTTTTTACTGAACAGTTTCTTTATACATTACGCGTTTTCGGCAGGTTCCAGAATTTTATAAAGCTTGTCTGACAAACGAACTCTAAATGGAATTTCAAAAGTGATCTGGTCTCCTTGTTTTGCCGTTTCACAAGGACCTCCGTTTGCATAGATCTGAGTCATGGTAAGCTCCTGTTCCCCAGTTGTAGGGCCAGAGATCAATACCTTATCTCCTACAGAAAGCTCTTTATTTTCAATTAAAAACTGTCCGATCTTTGATTTTGAATAATAGTGCTCTGCTTTTCCAACCAATACTTTTTTGACGGATATTTTCTGACGGATATTTTTTGTTTCCGCTTTTGCTAATGGTTGGGTTGGCAAATCTCCTGATTTTTTAAATTTCAAAGCATCAGATTTTCCTTTTCTGAAAACCTTATTTCCAACCTGCAGTCCTTTTCTTAATTTCACCTGCTCTTCCCATGGTAAGTGTATCGTCTCCAAACATTCTGTGGAACAACAGTTTTCCATCGCGGCTTTACATTCATCACACTGAATGAACAATAGATGGCATGCATCATTAGCACAATTGGTATGGTTATCACAAGGCTTACCACACTGGTGACACTGTGCGATAATATCATCTGTAATTCTTTCCCCTAACCGGTGGTCAAATACAAAGTTTTTACCAATGAATTTACTTTTTATCCCTTCTTCTTTTATCTGGCGGGTATACTCAATGATTCCCCCTTCTAACTGGAAGACGTTTTTAAAGCCCTGATGCTTGAAGTAAGCACTGGCCTTTTCACAGCGGATACCACCTGTACAGTACATCAGCAGGTTTTTATCTTCCTTATGGTTCTGTAATTGTTCGTTGATAATAGGTAAGCTTTCTCTGAAGTTTTCCACATCCGGAGTAATGGCACCTTCGAAATGCCCTACTTCACTTTCGTAGTGATTTCTAAAATCAACTACAATTGTATTGGGATCTTCAAGCATATTATTAAACTCCTGTGCTTTTAAGTGAATTCCTTTGTTAGTAACATCAAAGGTATCATCATTCAGACCATCGGCAACAATTTTATGTCTGACTTTGATGGTCAGCTTTAAAAAGGAATGATTATCCTGCTCAACCGCTACATTCAGACGGATTCCTTTCATAAAATCGTATACTTCTAACGTATCGCGAAAAGCTTCAAAATTATCCGCAGGAACGCTCATCTGAGCATTAATTCCTTCATGGGCAACATAAATACGGCCAAGCGCATCAAGGGCGTTCCAGGCTATAAATAAATCGTCACGAAATTTTTTGGGATCTTCAATTTTAGCGTACGCATAGAAAGATAAAGTAAGACGTTCCTTACCAGCTTCATCAATAAGTCTAGCTCTTTCTTCTGCGCTTAAGGTGTTATACAGTTGCATGCTATAAACGTTTTAAGTGAGAAAAATTTTTTGCAAAGATAATCATTTTTCAATTATGTATATTGATAAGTGTAACTGATGACTGATCTCTCCCGGCAATTATAATAAAATGAATAAGATATATGGAAGAACTATTTATACTTCACCCGGATATTCTGACCTATTTTCTTTAATATTTTTTTAAGTTTTGTTAAGTATGACATTAACAATTATGACATAATGTATAAAATGATTTAATAGCCGTTAAATTTTAGTTAAAATTGAAACATAGCATACTAATTGCTTACTTATTTAACAGTAAATTTGTTTACTCAAAAAACATAAAAAAGAAATTAATTAATAAACAAGAAAGATATACAATGAAGAGTACTTTAAAAAAACTTTTACCATTTGCAGTAGTGGGAGTTATCTCGGGAGCTACTACCGTTGGAGCTATACAATATTTCGGACATAACTCCAACAACGGAGATCAATCTTATTTCACAGCATCAGCACCTACGGCATCATTTGTAGGAATGAATACAGGTGCGGTAGGCGATGATTTTGTAAAAGCGGCCAAAACAACCGTTCCGGCTGTGGTCACCATCAAAAATTACCAAAGCAGAAGCTCAAGCAGAGCTTCAGAACAGGATCTGTTCGACTTTTTCTTCGGAGACCCTTTTGGAGGAAGAGGCCAGCAGCGACAAAAGCAGCAGGCTCCAGACAACCTCCCTTCAGGAATGGGTTCAGGGGTAATCATCTCTCCGGACGGTTATATCATCTCCAACAACCACGTAGTAGCCGGTGCCAATAAGCTGGAAGTGGTGTTAAGCAACAAAAAATCATATATCGCAACTTTAGTAGGAACTGACCCTAACACTGATATCTCTTTATTAAAGATTGAGGAAAAAGGACTTCCTTATCTAAATTTTGCCAACTCAGACAATATTGAAGTGGGACAATGGGTACTTGCAGTAGGAAATCCACTGGGATTAAATTCTACAGTAACCGCAGGTATCGTTTCTGCTAAAGGAAGGGGAATCGGAATCTTAGGAAGCCAGGGAAAAGCAGCAAACCCAATTGAAAGCTTTATCCAGACAGATGCCGCGATCAACCCGGGTAACTCAGGAGGTGCTCTGGTAAATACGAATGGAGACCTTATCGGTATCAACTCTGCGATCCAGTCTACAACAGGATATTATCAGGGGTACGGATTTGCCGTTCCGGCCAACCTGGCAAGAAAGATCGTTGAGGATATCAAGAAATTCGGAATTGTACAGAGAGGATTCCTGGGAGTTCAGTCATTAGACCTTTCCAATGATCAGCTGGTAGCAGGATACAACAGACAGTTCAAGACTAATCTTAAGGTAGGTTCCGGAGTTTATATTACAGGATTCGGAGAGAAGAGCGGTGCTGAGGATGCCGGATTGAAAAAAGGTGATATCATTACCAAAATTGATAATTATGCTGTAACGGACTTCGCTGATCTTTCAATGTCTATCGGAAGCAAGCGTCCCGGAGATAAGGTGCAGGTAACTTATTTAAGAGATGGCAAAGAAAATACAACTACCGTCACACTTAAAGACCAGAAAGGAGGAACTTCTACAAAAACAAAGGCTGATCTTACCGTAACTGAAAAGATCGGGGCTGACTTTGACCCTCTTAATGAGAGATTCAAAACAGAATACGGTCTGAACAGTGGTGTGGTTGCCAAAAACGTTTCAGAAGGTAGCGAAATGGCCAAAATCGGTATTGTAGACAATTATATCATCATTGAGATCAATGGCAAACCGGTAAATTCACAGAAAGATGTAGAAAAAATCCTGGATAAATACCAGGGGAATGTACAGGTGAAATTTGTGGATGACTATGGAAGAATCTATACAAAAGGATTTAAAATGCCTTAATCAAAACAATAGTTTTGTTTTCATATCAACAAAAAACGCTGCAGAGATCTGCAGCGTTTTTTAATATTTTTTTATTTAGGGTTATTCATTTTTTCAGCAATTCTTTTCTTTTTGTTCCGCTCATAAATCACTTCTACGATTTTACCGCCAATCCATGAAAACGGAAAGAAAGTAAGGAAGATCGATATCTTATAAAATGTGGGGTGATAAGGAAATATGATCACATCCAACATTGCGATAAAAAGCATAATAAAGCCGATAAGGATAGCATAAGCTACTTTGGCATATTTAACGATGATAGCCGTTGCCACCCCTCCAATTGTAGTTCCCAATCCGGAAATAAACAACAGGAAGCCGAAAAACGCCTGGTCATCTTTCATACTGAAAAGAAACCTTTGCCAATGCTCAAACGGAGCGAAAGCTTCAAAGGTAACCCATTGCGGAAAAGCCCTTATACCAAGAGTAATGATAAGCCCCGCAATACTAAGACCTACCAACACCGCAATTGTATTTCTTATAAAGTTCATTAATCCTGATGTGCGATCATAGAAATTTCGATATCCACATTTTTAGGCAGGCAAGAAACCTGCACGGTCTCACGGGCCGGATAGCTTTCTGCATCCAGATAAGATGCATAAATATCATTCATGACAGCAAAATCATCCATATTCTTAAGGAAGATCGTAGCCTTTACAACATTTTTAAAGGTCATTCCTGCTTCTGTAAGAACCGCTTCAAGGTTTTTCATTACCTGGTGCGTTTCTTTCTCAATTCCCTCCACCAATTTACCAGTTGCAGGATCTACAGGAATCTGTCCGGAGATATACAAAACTCCGTTTGCCATATTAGCTTGTGAATAGGGTCCGATGGCTGCAGGTGCATTAACTGTGTTTATTATTTGTTTCATATACGGATATTTATTTTTTCTAGATTCTTTACAACCACCATTCTTTGTTGATAAATTCCGGCAATGGTGATTTTATTAGAATTTATTCTGGTTGCAAATATAAAATATATATTCTCAAATGCCAATCTGATATTAGAAAGGGGCATTCGGCTGCGTAAAACTTCTGTCTTTGTACTTCAGGGCATCACTTAATATATTCGCTTTGATCCCGATAAAGAAATCGTAGACTTTATACTGCCCGAACGGAACCCAGTTGAAATTAATCGTAAAACTTCGCTGATCTCTTGAAAAACCTATTCTTGTATAGGCCAGTTCTTTTGTCACCAGGTCAAAGTGGGTACTTCCGTTGATATTCCAGTAAGGAGTAAGCTTGATGCTTCCGTCAAGACCTACAGATGCAATCTTGCTTCCAAATCTGCTAAGCCCTTTTGAGTAAGCATAATTGGCATTAATATTCAAAGTCCAGCTCTGGTCAAAATGGGCATAATTATCATCATCAAAATAATAATTCTCATTTCTTATCTCTCCTTTTTTAGAGTATTTTTTAGCATACTCTGTTTTTTCACCAAACATTTCACTGCTTAACGGATAAGATAGCTGAACATTGAATCCCTGTACGTTGAAGTGTCCGAACTGTTCCGTTCTGATACCGGTATCCTGCCCCGGAAGGAACTCGATCTTATAAGGATCAAGGGAAAGGCTCGTATTGACAGTAAGCTTACTGTTGAAAAAGGAAGACTGACCATTGATCGTAAAGATAGACCACGGATGGGTTTTTGCAGCAAAATTGTAGTTCCCTGAAAGGTTTAAAGATTCAAAGATCTTGATCTTTTTCACCCCGGTAGAGTCACTTTTGGACTTCACCTTCATCTCGATGTTGTTTCCGATATTAAAACCTAAAGCACCTACCACTCCACTTGACGGACTTCCTACGATTCCTTTTTCAAAAATAGAATAAGGGGTAAGGGCTCCGTTCGCATTATAGTAGTTTTTGTAATACCCGAAGTTAGGGCTTGAGAAATCCGGAGAATAGGTAAACCCGATACTTGGAGTCATCATATGTCTTACCGCTTCCACGGCAGATCCTTTTTTAAATTTCAGCATTCCGTAAAGCGTTGTCTGAAGACTGGCGGTAGTAGAGAATGTTGAATATCCTGTCAGATTTTTATTGATCTCGTCTACTGTAACGTTCTTTACAGGATCATAATATCGGTTCAATGTCTTTGTTGTCAAGGCATTGTCGATATTGGCATTTAAGCTGAATGTGAAATATTTTGCCAAAGTGGTGTTCGTTGCCAGTGCAATATTATTTTTAAGCCCTGTCTGCATTTTATCCCACATTTCCTTTTTAAACAGCTCATTTTCCTGAGTATTGACAAAGTTGGTAAGATTAAAGCCTGTATTGACCGTAATATTTTCAAGAAGTCCCTCTCTGACTCCTGTTTTTGATTTAAACAGATAAAACTGATTCACCGCTACGTTCATCTGCGGAAGGCGAAGATCTGCCAATCCTGTTGCAAAATTCTGGGAATATGATGCTGTTCCTGTAATGGTTATAGGAAGCGTCAGAAATCTTTTGGTAAGGGTTACCGTTGAATTCTGCTGTGTATTCAATACATTCTGGTTGAAGATATAGTTATTATTCAGCGGATTGTTGTAAAACTTTGTACTTACGATATCCACAGAAGCGCTGAATGTCAGGAAAGGATTCGCTTTGGCGTCCTGCGAATGGGTCCAGTTAATTCTATATGTGCTGTTTCTGGTATAGTCTTCCAGTCCTTTGATTCCTCTTACCATAGTTCCGATATCCGCATTGAAGCTTCCCGAGTAACGGTACTTTTTCTGATAATTCATCTGCGGACGCAGGTTCCAGCTTCCTTTGGTGTAAATATCCGCCAGTACTTTAAGGTCAAAGTGTTCTCCAATCGGCTGATAATACCCTATTCCATTCAGGAAAAAACCAACATCTTCCCTTTCTCCAAAACTCGGAATAAGAATACCTGCAGCTCTTTTGTCTGAAAACGGTAAAATGGCGAATGGGAGATAAAGAGGTGTAGGAACCTGCTCTATAAACATCTGAATAGGTCCGGTAACGATCTGGGATTTGGTTTTGGTTTTTACAAGCTTGATGTTGTAAGCCCTCATAAAGTAATCCGCAGCAGTATCTTTTTTCTTAATGAAATAATCATCGGTCGTATAATCTGCTCTTACCATGGCAAAAACAGAATCGTTATATTTTTTTGTTTTCTGAGCGATGATCACCCCTTCACTTTCTTCTGTTCTGGCATTGAAGGCTATAGCCTGCTTAGTCTTTGTGTTATAGCTGAATTCGTTGGTTTCATATTTTTTTCCGGCCTGTGTAGTGATCACGGGTTCAACGATCTTCCCTAAAGAATCCTGTTTTCCTCTGGCATAGATCAGATTTTTATTATCATCAATGGAGATATAATCTGCATCGATCTGCATATCCTGATACTTTACCTGGGCGTTTTTGTTAAGGAATGTCATTTTTTTAGGAATATCCCTTCTCTGGTCATCAGCTTTTGTACGAAGAACATCATCTAAAGCTTCTTTTTTTACAACTATGGTATCCTTTTTGGAAATAGTATCATTAACCACATTTTTAGGCAATTTTTCAGGAGTTTTCTGTGCTAAAAAATTGTTAAAAATTAGGATAATTAAAATTTGTAATATATTTTTGAGGACGGTTTTGGCCAATTTTATTCTATATAATTAAGGCCCAAAATTAATATAATTTTTATAACTGTAAGATGCACAAACAAAATTTTAAAATAATTTTATCATTTCTCCTTATCCTTATCAGCAACTTTTTTTTCTCCCAAAAGAAATTTACCATTGTTTTGGATGCAGGACATGGAGGAGGTGATCACGGGGCCAACAGGACCTATGCAGACATTGGAAGGGTCGCAGAAAAAGACATTACACTCGCCATTACCTTAAAAGTGGGTGCGATGCTTGAAAAGAACAGGGATTTCAAGGTAATATATACCCGTAAGATCGATGAGTATCCTTCTCTTTCTGACAGAACGAATCTCGCCAACAGAAGCAAAGCAGATCTTTTTATATCCATCCACTGTAATTCCTCACAAAGACCTACGGCATATGGCACGGAAACCTATGTTCAGGGGCCTAATCAGAATAATGAGAACCTTGAAGTTGCGAAAAGAGAAAATGACGTGATCTTTCTGGATGAAAAAGATAAACAGATCTTCGGTTCTTATAATCCTGACTCCCCGGAATCTTTGATCGCATTAAAACTTCAGCAAAGCAAATACCTTGAATCAAGTCTTCTTTTGGGAGGATTGGTAGAGGATAATTTCGTCAACAAAGACAAACGATTTTCCAGAGGAGTGTTCCAGAAGAACCTTCACGTTCTCCGTATGAATGCCATGCCTTCTGTACTGATCGAAACAGGATTTATCAACCATCCCGAAGAGAGTCATTATATCGCCTCGGAAAAAGGTCAGAATGAAATTGCTGAAAGTATCTATAATGCAATTATCGATTATAAGAAAGCAATCGACAGAAAATCCGGAGGATCATCAATTGCCGTCAAACCCCAGGAACCGGAAAAACCGGCAGAAACCCCTCTGAAAAATGATTTCAGAATATTGCTGATGAGTTCCCCTACAAAGTATAATGAAAACGATCCTGCTCTGAAAGGACTAAACTATATCCTTACGATCAAAGAGAACGGACAGTATAAGTATTACTATGCTGTAACCAATATGGCTTCTGTAAAGGACATCAACCTTAAGACGGCCAAGGATGCAGGGTTCCGAAATGCCTTTGCGGTAGGATTCATGCCTAATCAGCGGATCAGCATGGGATATTACACCATAGAGGTCTATGTGGGTGACAAGCTGAATGGGAATTCATATATCGTTCAGAATCTGAAAGACGTGGAAAGACAAAAGGACAATGGAGTCTTCTACTATACCTATGGAAAAGTCTATACATTGGAAGATGCTGTAAAGCTTCAGAAAGAGCTTGAAGCTAAAGGAATCAAAAACACGGTGATACAAAAAATATATAAATAATTTTAAAAAATAATTTTGAAGTTTAGAAGTTAATTATTACTTTTGCAACCTCAAAATTTGGCCTATTCGTCTAGTGGTTAGGACTCAAGATTTTCATTCTTGCAACAGGGGTTCGATTCCCCTATAGGCTACCAAATTTGATACCATGCCGGATTTAAAAATACAAGAAGCAAAATTGCTTTTTAAGAAAATCCACTCTAACCCAAAAAGTTACGATTTACAAATCAATGAAGAAGGGATTACAGGCAGGGATGATAAAATAAGTTTCAGACTTTACAGGACCGGAGAAAGGGTTGCTTTTGAAGTAACAATAGACGGACTTACTTTCACCAATACCACTGGAGAATGGAACAATGCACTGATCATGTTGGGAAACACGATCAAAAAAATAGAAAAAGAACAGGAAAATTTAAAAATAGAACAAGCAATAGATAAACTTAGAAAATACCTATCAGAAGAAAATTAAAAAATTTTAAAAATAAATTTGGTAGTTTTAAAAAAAGTTTATAGTTTTGCACTCACATTTAAACGATATGGCAAATCATAAATCAGCGTTAAAGAGAATTAGACAGAACGAAGCTAGAAGACTTCGTAACAGATACTACCACAAGACTGCTAGAACTGCAATGAAAGTCTTGAGAAGCGAGGAAGATAAAGCTGCTGCAACAGAGCAACTGCCAAAAGTTATCGCTTTATTGGATAAATTAGCTAAGAAAAACATTATCCACAAGAACAAAGCGGCTAACTTGAAAAGCAAATTAACAAAACACGTTAATAAGTTAGCGTAATACTATAGTAGGCCCGTTCGTCTATCGGTTAGGACCTCAGATTTTCATTCTGGTAAGAGGGGTTCGATTCCCCTACGGGCTACATAATTTAAGAGTTGATACTTATAAAAACAAAACTAACACATTACTTCGGCAATGGAAGATAGAGGGCCCGTTCGTCTATCGGTTAGGACCTCAGATTTTCATTCTGGTAAGAGGGGTTCGATTCCCCTACGGGCTACTTAGCAACAATTAAAAAACTCTGATCAATACAAGTATCAGAGTTTTTTGTTTTTTGAATCCTTACGATTTTCCGAATTCTTTTTATACTATCCATTAAGGTATTTTTACCACGTTAGGAAGATCTAAACTACGCAGGTTTTTACACACAAAGGAGCGATTCAGGTGTTTTATTTTAGCAAAGAAGGACAAACTTTGTCTCTGAAGAGGAGCCTTATCGCACTCATTTGCTTAAAAAGAAATTTTCACTTGCTCGTTTTACCGTATGACATCATAGACAAATCCTGATACTGAAGCTTCCATCAGTTGGTTTTTTGACGTCTTAAATTTTAAGCCTGTTCCACATTCAAACCATTCACATACTCCCTTCAAGCAATTGATACACATCCTACGTGTAACAGTCTATAAGATATGAAAATAGCAGTTCGGCCAAAAAAATCACCAAAAATGGAAATATTATTTTTTACTTTTCCTTTTAATTCTTAAATTTGGCTAAAACTATTCATTTAAATATAAATAACATGAAATTTAATTTACTTATGGGAAATCAGTGCTCATTTAAAGCAGCGCTAATAGCTTTATTTCTAATCTCAGCCAATACATTATCATTTGGCCAGAACAGAATTTATGCCCACGCTCAAAGTTCAGGCGTTTTTGGAGTAGCATGTCTAGGCTGTCGTGTAGACAACCCACAAAATGCAGTTGGGAACAATGAGGACGATTATTCTACAATGGTATTGGGAACTGTATTATTGGGTGGAATTCAGCAAACGTTAACCTTTCCGGATCTTCGGGCCGACACAAGATTGGTTGTAGGCATCGGAACAGATAATATACCATTATCAGTACAGCTGTTAAGCGGTGTAACTCTTGAAACAATGAATGGAGGAACTTCTAACGATGACCGCAGAACAATTGATGTAAGCCTTCTTAAGCTGGGAGCAACTCCTAACAGAGGTACTGTAGAGTTCAAGCCTGAAAAAGCATATGATGGAATCAGGATAGGATTAACAGGTGGAGTACTGAGCCTTGGAGGCGGATTCAGAATTTATTACGCCTATCAGGATCCACTGATCAACATTATGGCTCACAGCCAGGGCGGGCAAATTACCCTTGACGCCAATATTCCGCTGGAAGGATCTCAAGTTGCCCTGACCAATACATCTGGAAAAGAAGTATTCCGTACCAGACTCGGATCAAACACATTTGATTCAAAACAGCCTGAAGGGGTTTATTTCATGACGGTTCAGACCAAAGAAGGAAAAACATACTCACGCAAAATTATTGTTAAATAAATGACAACCCCCAGCCGGCAGATTTTTCAATCTGCCGGTTTTTTTGTGCTTATTTTTAACAAAATTAATATTAACTAAAAATTAATAAAATTATTTTATATAATAAAAATATTTAAACATATATAAAAATTAAAATAAAATAAATACCATAATTAATTTATACGTAAATTTACAAAAACTAAAATCCAAAAATTATTACATATGAAAACCAATTTACTTATGAGACAACGCATGATCAAAGCGGCATTGTCTGCTTCATTTCTGTTCCTGCTGAGCACTGTGTCTTCTGCTCAGATAACCAAAATTTATGCAAACAATCAAACCAGCCAGGTATACGGAATATGTATCGGCTGTGGGGTATTGAATCCTTTGAACGCAATAGGAAGTAACGAAAATGACTATTCCACTCTACAGGTTTCAATAGGTCTGCTGGCCAGAACAGAACAGACCCTCATCTTCCCAAGCAGCAACATCAACAATAACACCAACAAGCTTGTTATCGGAATCGGCTCCAACGGAACGCCTCTGTCTGCCCAGGTACTTGGAGGAGTATCGATCGAAACATTTAATGGCAATGTTTCCAACAATGATTACAGAAACCTCAACAATGACATTCTGAAGCTTGGAGATACTGATCCGAGCAAAGGTGAGATCGAGCTTACCATGAACATTCCTTTTGACCGTATTAAAATTAATGTAAACTCAGGGTTATTAAACCTGGGTGGCGAGCTCAGGGTTTACTACGGATATCAATACAAAGATCCGTATATCAACTTTATAGCTCACAGCGAAGGCGGACAGATCATCCTTGATAAAAATATTTCTGCTGAAGGCTCTGAGGTCACTTTGAGCAATACTTCAGGAAAAGAAGTATTCCGTTCCAAATTAAAATCAAATATATTCGAAACGAAGCAGCCTGAAGGCATTTACATTATGACTCTTCAGACCAAAGAAGGAAAAACGTACTCACGAAAGATTATTATTAAATAAATGAGAGATCCGGACCGGCAGGCTTAAAGCCTGCCGGTGCTGTTTATGTCGGCTTTCAAAGCAACCCTTATCCTGTTAAACAACTTTCAATAGTACAAAACCCCCGGCCAATGAATTGGCCGGGGGTTTTAAAATCAGCTATGCTTAAAAATTATTTTTTAAGCAGCTTTTGCTGGTATGTTGCTTTATTAGTTACAGCCTTCAAAATATATACTCCATTCGGAAGCATACTTACATTAATCTGGTTGTTATTGAGCTGTACATTTACTGATTTACCGGAAGCGTCATAAACAGAAACGTTTAAGATTTTCTCCTGAGTTTTAACCGTAAGGATATCCGTAACCGGATTTGGATAAATACTGAATTCTATTTTCCTCACTTCTGATGTAGCTAAAGTAGAAGCTGTACTGTTGACAGTAAGCATCTTTTCAACAAGTTTTCCGTTTGAATTAAAGCTGATCTTAACATCAGCGGTTCCGGAAGCCAATGGGGTCAGAACAAGCTCGTCATCTGCATTAATCACAGCAGACACAGCCGTCGGATTCGAATTTGATTTAATCGATTTTACAATGGCTGCTGAAAGGTTGTCATTATCTGAAACTACTGTTTTCAGATCAATTACAGAAGCACTGTTCAGGTTAACCTGTGACGGGAAAGTACTGCTAACGGTCGGAAGACCATTATCCGGGAATACGGCTAAAGCCGGGAACCAATAGTAGTCATTAAGTGTCTTTGTATTGGTAAGAGCTCCGGAAGCATTAAAAGTATGGATCCAGTTTTTCTGATAGTGTGCACCATAGCCGCTTTCTGTGGTGTTCAGGATCAGCTCATCAGTTACCGGGTTGACACGAAGTGCCGCACCGTAAGGAATCTGCTTGAATGTGCCTGTCTGGCCTGGAATTACTGCAAAATTTTCGTTAAACGCTTTCGTAGTGACATCAAACTTTACGATCTGTATTCCCGAAACAAAACTGTTAACTGAATTGATCCAGTATAATACATTCTGGCTGCTGCTGGCTGTAAAGCTGCCCGCATTCCATGCTCCCCAAGATCCAAGATATTTCGTAGTCGGAATATTGTATGAAGTAGTAACAAAAGTGGTCGGATGGATATTCACCACTTTCTGATCCTGGATAGCCCAGATGCTTCCGTCTTTCGCCTGAACAACAGAATGGAAAGCTCCGGGTATCGTATTAATCAGGGTATCAGTAGCAGGATCAATTACTAAAATCCCCGCAGACTGCTTCACGGCAAATACATATTTAGAAGAACGGATCATATTTCCGATCTGCCCCGCATATTGACCGCCGCCACCTGTTCCGGCTATTAAGCTTCCAACCTGTAAATTCGTAATATCAAATACATAAATACCATTAGAAGCTCCGATGTAGCCTTTATTCTCGTTAACACCTACAAATGATCTTCCATCTCCGCCGCCGATATCGTTAAAACCGGCAATTTTCTGCATGGTTTGCGCATTGGCTACTACAAGTCTTCCTCCCGGAGTATACTGAGTATCTCCGCCGTCTGCAGCCTGTTTTGAAATAAAATAAAATTTGTCACCATAGATCGTTCCGTATTGGGTCGTTGCTCCAAAGGCATGATTGTTATTTGCGTTACTGTAGACACGGTAGTTGATCTGTCCGTTGCTATCTATAAAGTTTACAGAGCCGTTGGTATGTCCAAACCATTCTTCATTCACCATAAAGTAGCCATTGGTAAAGTTGGCAGAAGCCACATAAGGTGACACCGGCGTCATGGTAGAAGAAATTTCCGGCGAATTAAATGAAGGATTAAAATTCCATACATCCCAGGAGCCGTTCTGCAGCACACGGGAAGTTGCACCTACCCCCGAATATCCGAAATCAGCATCTGTAGGATCTTTTACCCAATAAGACCAGTATCCGTTAACCGTCCATCCGGACTGCCAGTGATCACTGGCATCAGCGGCCGTATAGGTATCGAAATCATAGTCGCTGGTATTCACAACGCCACCTACAGGATAAAGCGGATATGTTGTATTTCCATTTTTGTAAAGAGCGTTGGTATTCTGCCCGTTCAAATCAAATCCTATTCCTCCGATTGCTGTTCCAAATTGTGTTCCCGGATAAAGCAGGGTAAAGAATCTGTGGTCCGCTTGGGCAATTGCTCTCAGCATATCTTCTCCGGTCGCATTTCCGTTCCATCTGAAACCCCATACCAAAGCATCAGGATTTTTACTGTCATTCCACTGTACAACAAAAGCTGCTTCATTCGTTCCGCTTCCCACCCAATACTGGATATCAGAAAAATTGATGTTGGTGGTTACTGTCGTATTCAGCTGGCTGCTGCCCGCACCCTGAATATCATTTCGGGGCACGCCCTGCACTGTTATCTGAGCATTCGTAAAGAACGCGAACAGAAACAGCATGGTAAAAAGGTAAAACTTTTTCATTTTTGAATTATATTGATTAAATTTTGTAGTCTGTATTATTAATTGAGATGCAGATCATAAGCTCCTGCCACTTCCGTAGAAACTTCTCCCAGCCAGCCGGCCTCCTGGTTGATTCCTGTGTACACTTTTATAAAATCTATACCCGGGAGCTTTACATAGTTCCCGTTTTTGTCTACGGCCCAGGAAATATCAATATTGGAAGCTTCATCATTATTCGGGGCATTGTCTGCATAACCATAATCATAAGATGTTCCCACCCAATAAGCTCCCGTTCCGCTCTGGTCGTAAAAATTATCCTTAAGTCTCGTTCCCGTCAGGCTATAAGAAGCATTCGGGAGCCATAAAGGATAATAGCTTTGTGCATGGAAGGTATTTTTAGTTTTAAATCCAGAATTCCCCATATTATCCTGCCATTTGATGTACTCCACATCAGTCTGCCAAAAATCACTTCCGGGAACCGGGGGCTTGTTTTCATTGGGCTTGAAGTATGTTATGCTGTAATTTTTAATTGTTGAACTTTTAAAATATTCACTGCCGGCGATCTCATACCATTCATCTTCATCAGGTTTGCCGTTTTTATTTTTGTCGTAGCCAACCATAATAATTCCGGGCTCGCAGGAACCTGATCTGGTTGCGTTGGCATCATTTCCCCAGAATGCATTGCCGAGGATCTTAAAATCTCTTCCTTCAAGATTAGGAATAGTATGATCGAAGCCGAAAACAACATAGCCTCCAAAACCGCCAAGTGTGATCATCGTAGAATTTCCACCTACCAATGATTCTTTTGCTTTTTTGATCATATCTGCCTCCGTATTTCCGTTTACATATTCCGGGATCTCATTGGTAAACTGCCCCACAGCCGGACGGAATTCAAAAACATCTGCGATATATTTGCTATAAGGCGTCAGCTCTTTATTAACGATGATCGACGACTGATAGCTTTTCACCAGCCCTTTTACTTCCACCTTTAACGTCAAAGGATAAGTTTTTGCATAAGAACTCACAAAATCCAGCTCCTGATTTTCAGAAATAATAGAATCATTGATACTCCATGTCAACTTACCTTCAATTTTCGGGTCTATATTTAAAAGCTTAAGTCTGTCAATCGTATAGGATTCTTTAAGAACTTCCGCAGGAAAAGTCACTTCTTCTACAACTTCTTCACTATCGCTTTTACAGGCTGCAGCTCCCAGCAGAAGCGAAGAGAGAAGTATGGTTTTTAAAATATGTACCGTTTTTCTTTCCATTTTTTCAATCTAATTTATTTATATAAAAAAGTAAAATGAGCAGGAATGTTACCTCCTTCTGTCTTCCATTTGAATTTTCCGTTCTTATCGAAACAGTATACATATCCGGTGGTCACATAGTTTCTGGCATCAGTCAGATAGATATCTTCCGTATAAGGATTTACAGCAATTCCGTAAGGAGCTTTGATCTCATCAGCGTATTGCTGATCAATAATTTTATTGGCAATGACCTGCTCAGTCTTGACATCGATGATCCCGAAGGTTTTGACATAACTATGTGTATTATAATTGAATTCATTGCCATAATAATACAGCTTGTCATTCACGATCGTCATTCCGCTGACAGCAACATGGAAGTCCTTCTTCACCGTTCCCGTAGCAGCATCCACAAGAAACAGACTTGATGGAATATTGTAATAATCTCCTCTGGAACTCACATATAGATCCCCGTAATTATCTTTCTGAATACGGTGGAGATTGATCGCCACATCAATTTTTTTGGTCTGCGTAAAAGTATTGAGGTCAATGACAGAAACTGTTTTATCATAATTCGGGAACATATATCCTCCGGAATTGGCCACAAAAAGCTGATCCCCGATAATTTCCATCTCTTCCGGCTGATACCCAACCACAACCTGTCTTTGAATCGTCAGTGAAGTAGTATCGATCTCTACCACTTTCCCGGGCGGAGAATTTGGGTTTAACTCAACAGGGCCGGCATAGCTGCTGGCATAGACTTTATTTCCTTTAAAAGACAAATAGCGGCAGTTCTGGAGCTGTATGGTCTTGATACGTTTTGCAGTCTTAGCTTCCAGTACTTCAATTTTATTGGAAACATTCACAATCACATACATTTTGCTTCCGTAGATCATGATATCATTTCCTACATCACCCAACTCTTTTACCACACTCGGGTTGATCTCTGCGTAAATATTTTTATGATAAGTTCCGGTAGCATAATCGAAATAATCGAGCGTACACTTGTTGCTGCCCATATTTCCTTCATTCAGAAGATAAAATCCTTTGATGGGAGTATCTTCTCCGGTACCTACTTCATTTTTTTCTGAAGGAACCACATAATCATCTGTCCGGCAGGAGAACAGAAAGAAGATGGTAAGAGCCAGCAGGCAAAAGTTTAGTTTTTTCATAGTATAAAGCTTACAATAAGTTTAAAATTTCTTCCGGGCATCGGATAGTTCCTTACCACGTCATAATATTGATCAAGCATGTTATTGACCTCAAAACTGACCTTGAACTGATGGGAATGCCAGTTGAATTTTCTCTGAATTGATATGTCATGAGTATACCACGGCTGAAGATAATTGGCACGGATATTATTCAGCTGCGCATCATAGCGTTCTCCGGTGTACATAAAGCTGTAATTGAAACTCCAGTCCTTATAATCTGCCATCATGGTAAAAGTTACAGCATGCCATGGCACATAAGGAATCTGGTCTCCATAATAGCTTTCTTTTTTATCGGTAAAATCTCCCGCTCTCTGGTAGGTATAGCTTACCAGAGGTTTCAGTTTAACTTTATTGATATCAAATTCAGCCCGGACATTCACATCTGCACCTATGATCTTTACATTACCCAGGTTTGTCATCATCCATCTGAAAAGATTAGTGGTAGGAACAGCGACAATCTTATCTTCGACTTCATTATAATATCCGTCCACTTTCACATAAATCCCTTTAAAAACTTTATGATCATACAATTTCTGGTAAGTGAAGCCGGCATCATATTGATTCGTATATTCAGGTTTCAGCATTGTGTTTCCGATCATAGTGTAATACAGATCATTGAAAGTCGGCATTCTGAAAACTCTTTTATAAAAAGCCCGTACCGTAAAATCTTTTGCATCAAAAGGCTGATAGCTCAAAAATACAGAAGGTGTCCATTCAGTTTTATCAGGAGACTTGGCATTCATTTTTACATTTTCGTGGACAAAGGTTCCGAGAACGCTTCCCAAAAACTTAAATCCTTTCCACTGATAGGTTGTAGCAAAGGCAAGCAATGAAGTATAGCGGGTAGGATATGAAAAATCCCTAAGGCTGGCATCCAGATTATTATACTGAAAATCAAAGCTGGCACTTACATCCCAGTCTTTATTAATGGAATAAATATTTGATGTGGAAAAATACAGCTCTCTCTGTACATAAGCATTATCTATGGGAAGAGCTGTTGTCGCGACATTAACTGTGTCCAGGAATCTTGTATAATCATATGCGAATTTGGCTTTAACCTGGGTTTCAAATTTTGGAAACAGTTTTTTCCTGAAACCGGCCTGAACAAAATAATTTTCATCCAGCATCTGCTGCCCTTTAGGTCCAAAATCATTATTGACAATGGCGGTAGGAATCCCACGATCTGAAATATAACCATACCCCCTCACATTCCAGCTTCCTTCATCAATGGTCCCGTGAAAACTGGTTTCAAAACGTTTGGCTCTGATATAAGAATCGTATCTTCTCGCAATGGTATCATTGGCAATAGATCCGTCAGAATTTTTCTTCTCATATTTATACTTATATAGTCCGTCGCTCTGTAAAAACTCCGAACTGAAACTTGCAGAAACCCTGTCTGAAAGCTTTTGTTCCAGACGGAACGAAGGATTAAATAAACTGATGGAGCCTAATTTGAGCTTAAGCGTCAAGTTCGTTTTTTGATCTCCCTTAAAAACAGGTGTTTTAGGCTGAAGATAAACTGACCCTGAAGATCCGAAGTCTTTTGCCGGCTGGAAAATCTCACTTTTCTGACCATTATACAAAGAAACCGATTCTATATCATCCAATGAAAATTTTCCAAGATCTACAATACCGTTCTGCACATTTCCCAGCTGGATACCATCATAGAAAACGCCTACATGCTGGCTTCCCATACTCCGGATATTCACCGTTTTCAGGCCGCCCATACCTCCATAATCCTTGATCTGTATCCCGGAAAAATACCGCAAGGCATCAGCTACCGACTGGCTGTTCAGCCTTTCAAGCTCCTCACCCTGTAATGTCTGTGCCGGAAGGATTTCCTTAAAATTCTTTTTATAGATTTCGACAGCTTTGATCGCTTCTTCTTTGAGACTGTCCTTTTTCTTTGTTTGGGAAAACAAGAATTGAGATGTTAACACCAAAGCGGTGAAAACAATTTTATGAAATTGAGATATAATCAGTTTTGCCACCATTAGCTCATTCATGGATAATGATGACGCCAATGGATATAAGAAAGCAACGACAAAGTACAGTGATCACTGCACAGAATCATTGTTGTCCTAAGCTTTATTCCACGAAAGCGTCAAACGTTTAATTTTCTGGCAGGTCTTCTGACTTACTCCATTTTTGAAATCCTTCCCATTAAAAAAACAGTGGATATATTCTTCAAAAACTCTGGTGCGGAGCTTACAGCAGCGGGTCTGTTCCGGATTTCCACCGGATTCCCTTTTAAGAGCTTTTTACGGCTCACCAAATTTCGGCAAATATAGACAATTATTAATATATATTCGTCAACAACGAAATGATTCACAATATTATAAATATACCAAAAGAAATAAAAACTGCCACGAATGCACAAATCCTTTTATTCGTACATCCGTAGCAGGAACAATTGTTTACATTCTCAGCTATATCCCGATATTCAGGAAAATACTGAACCTTGATTTCGCCTCGATATCTCCTCCCGCCAGATGGGTATACACCGGAAGCATGACTTCGCTTCCCAGGCTGAACCTTTTATAGGAAGCTTCAAATCCCAGCTTTCCATACAATGCGCTTCCGGAAGTATTAGGCAGCCCTTCACCAAACTGTTTATTTTGAGCGTAGACTTCTCCCTGAAGCCCGGTCTTAACAGAAAATACAGTCTTTTCATTTCCTGTAATCTGATAAAAACCTGTGGCTGCATAATTCCACTGATTTCCGAAGCGGTAATGCTTTTTGTTTTCTGTCTTGATGGTGTAATCCGTATTGATCAATACCGCAATCTTGTTTTTTTGAAATTTATAGTTCAGAGCAGCCTGATAATCCCAGCTTCCGGTTCCCAGCTGAAAGCTGGGATTGACTCCTGATATTCCTTTTTCATCGAACTTACCGAGAGGAACTTTCACTCCCAGCCCTCCACTCAGCTGATGAAAATTATCTTTAGAACCTATTAACCGGTAAATTCCCATCAGGTTCAGATCACCAATCCCATTGATCCTGATATCCCCCTGCATTGTTTTTTTTTCATGAAAATGGAATGGCAGACTTGCATAAACACTCAATTTTTCCGTCACCGGAATCTTACCCCAAAGCTGTAATGTATTGAAATACTGATCCTGAGTCAGGTCTTTTACAAATAAGTTTTCTTTTGCCTTATAATGCTGGGCAAAGTATTTGATCCCGATAAACTGTGGATTCAATAAAGATTCAAAACCGGATGAACCGTTTCCTGCCGCACAGCCACATGCATCACAATCTTCATAAAAACTGATCCGGCTGAAGCTTTCCGGAACAATATAAGCACTGTCTCTGACCGTCTTTGCCTGGTTCATATTAAATACAGCCAGACCTATTATCAATATGATCTTCTTCATGTTTTCTTAAATTATTCTGCAAATTTTGGATTGGATATAAAATTCTTATCGGACAATGTTTTCAGGAAAGCGATAATAAGCTGCTTTTCCTGATCACTCATTGCAATTCCCGTATGACCATTCTGTTTGAGCTGTGGGTCCAGATTGGGATTATCTTCCACATGATCAGAATAGAAATTTAGCACGGCCTCCAGGGTGTAAAATCTTCCGTCATGCATATAGGGAGCCGTATATTCAATGTTTCTTAAACTTGGAACCCTGAATTTCATCCAATCAGCCTGAGTAAGGGTAACACGATACCTTCCCGCATCTTTAAATCCGGTATTATAATACATTCCTGTATTCCTGAAGCTTTCATCAGTGAACAGCTCTCCGCTATGACAAGAAGCACATTTCTGATTAAATAAGGTCATTCCCTGAGATTCTTCAGTAGTAAACTGCTCTTTTCCCTGTCTGAACCTGTCATATTTTGAATCCGCTGATATCAATGAGGTCATAAACTGGGATAATGCCTTCAGAATCCTCTCCCCTGTAATGGCTTCATCTCCGTAGGCAGCCATAAAAAGTTTTTTATATTTCTGATCGTTTTTGATCTTCGAAATGGCTTCCGGAATGGAGCTGTCCATTTCATTGACATCCGTAATCGGGCTAATAGGCTGCTCGTTCAGATTATGGATCACTCCATCCCACATATATCTCTTCAAAAAAGCCATGTTTTGAAGAGGTGGTGCGTTTCTGATCCCGATCCTGTCATCAACACCGTGGCTCACCGTATGCCCGTGATGGGTAAACGCATTTTCCTGGATATGGCAAAATCCGCATGAAATGGTATTGTTCCCGGAAAGCCTGCCCTCATAAAATAATTTCCGTCCCAATTCTACTCCATTTTTTGTCACCGGATTCACCGATTGATCAAAAGTCATCTCCGGGAAGTAAGAAGGAAACTGCAGATTGTAAGCTTCATCTTTTTCCAATGGCTGAATGACCTCATCGGAACAGGAAATACAGCTTACTAAAAGTACCAATAGAACAAGTATGGTTTTAAACAAAAAATTAATCATTATGAACGTGATCTACTTTAAACATTTTTGTAATATTATTCGTCACATCCATAAGGTGCACGCCTGATCCCATCATCATATCATTCGCTGTTGTCAATGTAAGAGCTTTATCTCCGCTCAAAAACTGATTCAGGTCTGCAAGAATATGGATAGAAGGGCGTATCTGCCCGGTAACTCTTGCTGTTGTAGGTAAGTTCAGCGTAATTTCACGGTATAGATCCGGAGTGTTGTTGGCTGCCGTATTCCCCATATTTCCGGTATGATTCATAAATTCTTTAGAAGGAGCATCAGTACCATACTTGCCTTCCAGCTTTACAAAGACATACCCTGCAGCCCATGACCATGACATCCCTTTCTGCTTGGCTTTGGTCCAGAATTCCGCCTGACCATCCTGCCCAAGCAGATATGCTTTCTGGCTGATTCCCAATCCGAATTTTATCTTCTTATAGTTATTTTTCGGAATACCGGACAGATTGAGATATACTATTCCTGCTACAGCATCCGCCTGATCTACAATGAAAGCTCCTTTATCAGGATTATTTTCATTGTATTTAAACTCATTTCCACTCTCGTCGGTCAGGGTGATATTACTGACAACATATTTTAAAGACGAGAAATTATGCTTTTGCCCCTGTGAAGAGGTCTGTACGGTTTGATTCAGAACGATGTCTCCTAAATTATTGAATCCGTTTTCAAACTTGATCTGAAGGTTCCCGGGTGTGGTATCCTGCTGATCATCATCCCTGCTGCTGCCGCAGGATAAAAAAGTGAATAAAGTAAGGGCAATAAAGAATAATGATAAAAATTTATAAATTTTCATTGTTGATTTTTTAAGTTGGATAAATACAATAGAATTGTTTTGAATGCTGAAAAGCATTCATTTTTTTCCACAAAAGCACAAAAGTTTAAACACTTAAGTCATTGTAAGCTTTGCGCATGATACTTCCGGGCAAAGCCTTTTGTAACTTTTATGGTTAAATAGTTGAATAATATGTATGACTTAAAAAACCGGCGGTTTGAAAATAGACTTCAGAAACAGGAAAGAATACGCTGTTTCATAGATAAAATTGAAATTGAAAAACAGCTTTTTTTCAGTAACAGAAATCTCTGTAATGTCAGGAAGAATATAAATATCAAGGATCTTCTGTCCTGTATTTTTTGTTTTTTGTAAAGGTGAAGATTCTGAATCGTTGGTCTTTGCAAGTTCTTTGCTCAGGTAACATTTTCCGTTACAGTGAATCTCCGGTTTACTTTTATTAACACACAATGTGTTTACGATATAATCATAATTTACAGCATACTCCGCTAATGGTATCAAAGGTCTGAACACCATATAAAAGGTAAAGAGTATGCTGTAAAAGAATTTCATCAGATTATTTTTTGCTTAAAGCTTCATCATATCTTTTGCTGACTTCTTTCCAGTTCAGCACATTCCAGATAGCAGAAAGGTAATCCGCTCTTTTATTCTGATATTTCAGATAATAAGCATGCTCCCAAACATCGATTCCCAGAATGGGTGTTCCTTTTTCTTCTACAATATCCATCAGAGGATTATCCTGATTGGGTGTTGAGGAAACAAATAATTTCCCGTTTTTATCCACAGAAAGCCAGGCCCATCCCGAACCGAAACGATCTGCACCGGCTTTACTCATTTTTTCTTTGAAAGCATCCATGCTTCCGAAAGTTTCATTGATTGCCTTCGCCAATTTTGCAGAGGGCTGTGTATTTTTTTCCGGGGTTAGGATTGTCCAGAAAAGCTCGTGGTTGTAGTGACCTCCCGCATTGTTTCTTACGGCAGGACTTAACTTGGAAGTTTCAGCAAGGATCTGAACTAGCGTCTGTTTTTCCTGTGGTGTTCCTGCAATCGCTTTATTCAGATTGCTTGTGTAGGCTGCTCCATGTTTTGAGTAATGGATTTCCATGGTCTGCGCATCGATAGAGCCTTCCAATGCATTATACGCATACGGCAAAGGGGTCTGCTTAAACTGAGCCAGTGTAAACTGGGCTGCAAAAACTGCACTTACAGCAGCTATTTTCAAAATCTTCATAATGTTTTGTTTTATGGTTGAACAATATTTTTTTATTAAGCTGGAAGAGGGATAATGGAGGCTGGAAATAATTTACCATTAAAGTATCCCTTCTCCAACTTCTATTTACTTTATATCAAAAACCGTTAGAGCTTCATCGTCTGGAATAACTTCCAGCTTCCCTCCTTCCTATTTCAATAATTTATTAATGTCTTCGATCAGAATTTCCCTGTCAGGGTGATATTTCCCGTTTAGCCTCGGTGTCTTACCTTCCGGATCATCATAATTCAATCCTGAGTAATACAGGATCGGCATGTTCTCTTTATTATACCTGCACCGGATATTTCCGTCCTGATCTACCAGGGCAATCATTCCACTGTGATTAAGACTTTCGCTTTCATCTTCTTTGTCTCCAACATAGATATTAAACTGATCTGCAAGTTTACCTATATATGTTCTGTCTCCTGTTAAGAAATGCCAGTTGGGAGATGTTGCTCCTATCCTCTTTGCATGCTCTTTCAATGCTTCCGGAGTATCATTTTCCGGATCAATGCTGATGGAGATGATTCCAAAATCGGGATTATTGACCTGATTTTGGATCGCTTTCATATTGGTATTCATCACAGGGCATATCGTAGGACATTTGCTGAAGAAAAACTCTACGAGATATACTTTTCCCAACATATCTTTATTGGTAATTTTTTTATTGTTCTGATCAGTCAGTTCAAAATCCGGAACTTTCATCACGGTATAAAGATTCTTTTTAAAGTATCCCATCCCTATACCTATTCCCAGAAAAAGCAGCGCTATTACAGCAATTGGTACAATTACCTTACTCTTATTATTGGTCTTATTATTTTTGGGCATACTTTTCAGGGCTTTGTTTGAATTCATCTTTACAGTAAGAACTGCAAAAACCGTACGTTTTATTTTTGTATACGGCAGTATCTTTCAGGAATTCTGCCGTTTTCATATGACAGATCGGATCTTCTTCATTTACCACCTGTACATTCTTTATATTTTCTCCGGAAGAGCTCATATTGCTTTTATGCTTTACCTGAGGGGCTTCCTTGGCACATGACACTAATGATATTGACAGCAGAGCCGTCAAAATAATCTGAGATTTCATTTTAATGTTAAATTGAAATTAATAATGTTAAATAAATTGATAACTCCAGGGATAAGTTAAAACCTTCCAAGAGCAAACCACAAAATTCAGCACATTTAAACAAGTTAAAATGATACTGCTACAAATAAAACATTTCGACTTTGAGCAGAGAGAAAAGATTATACCTTCTGCAGCTTACATTTTTTATGTACCTGTATTTTATGACTTTATAGGAAAGCTTCAACATTTTCCGTCATAAAACTAAAAATATAGTTTAAATTGAAATTAAACTAAAGGAGGATGGAATATCCGGGAAACGTATTCTGAAGTATGAGAACTCATATATCCTGAATCTGATACGCCAACAGATAGCTCAGCGTTCAATTGATGGGAAAAGGAGAGAATATCATGAGAAAGAAAGACATCTAATCCTGCAATTTTTACCGTTTGGGAGCTATTGGACTGTTTCTCTGTCTTTGCCAGCTCTTTTTCCACATAGCATTTGCCTTTACATGTAGACTGTGGTATTTCTCTGTTTTCACAAAGGTTATTCACAATGTAGTCATAGTTAACAGCATAATTTACCAATGGCAAAACGGGACGTACTGCAACGGTAAAAATGATGAATATGGAAATTAATAATCTCAACGATTCTGTTCTCTTCTACAAATATACTACTTCAAAATTGTTTTATGCTTTATTTATGATGAATGTCATTGATGGTTTTTGTTAATTTTTCTTGATGATGGTTTGGATTGTTGTTCGAATACGCAGCGGGGCAAAGCCCCGTTCAATAAAGACCTTTATAAGTCGCAGGGATTTTATCTCTGACAAAACTGCATGGTGTCTACTGTATGTTTTTAATCTGTTACCTATAAAAATCGCATAACTGTGTCTGTTACTGTAACTATATTATTCGGAACTTTGGACGTAAAGTTTCAGAACTTAAAAGACACTCAAAATCAGGACGTTTGATATCTTTGCCCTTTCAAAACGAAAAAATTTAGTTCTTTATAAAAGTTTAATCTTGTTAATAAAGGCTCTGTTGGTTTCTCCGCAGAGCTTTTTTATTCTCGTGATGATCTGATTTATTGGAATACGCAAAAGATTTTAATCTATGATAAAACTGTAATACTGACTGATGTACTCTCGCCGATTGTGCTGATTACACAGATTTTCATAAGAAGGTATAAGAATTTTATTTGTACAACATTTTTTGTTCATAAAAAACTGTCTCTTAAATATTCTTTTTTTGGCTTTTTACCATTTCGCCCTTTTGCCTCTTAAGGAAAAATAAAAGCTCCACTGAAAACAGCAGAACTTTTATTCAATATAATTTAGTCTATGTCTATTTTTTTCGGTTTTATTTTCTTCGCCTTTTTACCTTCTAAAATTTCATTCTCTGAATCCGCACCGCATTTAAAATAGCCAGCAATGCCACTCCTACATCGGCAAACACAGCTTCCCACATAGTTGCCAGACCTCCTGCTCCAAGGATTAAAACAATTGCTTTTACGGCAAAGGCTAAGATAATATTCTGCCAAACGATCTTTTTCGTTTGCTTACCGATATTGATTGCCATGGGGATTTTACCTGGCTTATCATCCTGAATCACAACATCTGCTGTTTCTATGGTAGCATCACTTCCCAAGCCTCCCATTGCAATTCCGACGTCACTTAATGCAACGACCGGAGCATCGTTTACTCCATCTCCCACGAAAGCTACGGTTTGGTTTTTAGCTTTGATCTCTTTTACCTTATTCACCTTATCTTCAGGCAACAGGTCTCCGAATGCATTGTCGATACCAAGCAGATCGGCCACATATTTCACAACCGTACTTTTATCTCCACTCAGCATGGTGGCTTTTACATTCATTTTATGCAGGTTGTCAACCGTTTGTTTTGCATCTTCTTTTATACTGTCTGCAATGGTAATATATCCTGCAAACTTTTTATCATAGGCTACAGCAATCAAGGTATACACAATATTGGCATGGTTGAGATCATAGCTGATGCTGAACTTATCCATCAGCTTAAAGTTTCCTACCAATAGTTCTTTTCCGTTAACCGTTGCCTTCAGTCCATGCCCTGCAATTTCTTCAACGTTTTCCAACGGAATAGCGTAATTGATATCACCTACATAATTGTGAATCGCCGTAGCCACCGGATGTGTGCTTTTACTTTCCAGAACATTAACCATCTGAAGAATTTCATCTTTATTAAATTCAGGGCTGATGCTGACCTCCTGAACTTCAAATACGCCCTCTGTCATCGTTCCGGTTTTATCCATTACTACATTTTGGATCTCTGCAATGCTGTCCAGGAAATTACTTCCTTTAAATAAAATTCCATTGCGGCTTGCAGCACCTATTCCACCGAAATATCCTAACGGGATAGAAATTACTAAGGCACAAGGACAAGAAATTACAAGAAAGATCAGTGCCCTGTACAGCCAGTCTCTGAACTGATAGTCACTGACAAAGAAATACGGAAGTAAGCAGATTGCTATGGCCAGCAATACAACGATCGGTGTATACACTTTAGCGAATTTTCTGATGAATAGTTCTGTTGGTGCTTTTTGGGCCGTCGCATTTTGGACTAACTCCAGTATTTTACTCAGCTTACTGTCTTCATAAGCGGTAGTCACGTTTACGAGAGCAATACTATTCATATTGATCATTCCTGCCAGTACCGCTTCTCCCTTATTTTTGGTATCCGGTTTACTCTCTCCTGTTAAAGCAGCCGTATTGAATGAGGCTGAATCTGAAAACAGCTCACCATCCAAAGCCAGTTTCTCACCTGGTTTCAGCTGAATAACGTCACCTGCTTTGGCTTCTTTTGCCTTAATGGTTTTGGGCTGATTATTTTCCATAACCGTCACCTCATCAGGACGCTGATCAAGCAAAGCCTTTATATTTCCTTTTGCTCTGGTCACCGCCATAGACTGGAATACCTCACCTACTGCATAGAACAGCATTACTGCTACTCCTTCAGGGTATTCTCCGATAGCGAAGGCTCCAATAGTCGCTATTCCCATCAGAAAGAACTCTGAAAAAACATCTCCGTTGATGATACTTTTACAAGCATCTTTCAATACTGGAAATCCTACAGGGATATAAGCTACCAGGTACCATACTAAACGTACCCATCCTGTAAACCATGTCGGTTGTATATAATTGTCAAAAGCGATTCCCAATAGCAGGATGACAAAGGATATGATGGCCGGGAGAAACATCTGAAACGCGGTCTGGTCACCGGTATTATGAGAATGGCCATGTCCGTCATGATCATGCCCATCACCTTCTGAGTGATTATGCTTGTGTCCTTTTGTATCTGGTTTTTCCGGGGTTGTGCTACAGCATTTTTCCATAACTGATATTTTTATACAAATTTAGGGTTGAGACAGATGCAATGCTATTGCAAACTTTCAATACAGTTTTCGCAGATTCCTTTAGCAAACAATCTTATTTCATCAATCCTGAAACTGGTCTGTATATTTTCAGGAAAGGAAATATCCTCTTTGCAGGTAGTCTGCTTACATATTTTACAATAGAAATGCAGATGCCAGTCTTTATGTGTTTTTTCATCACAATCATCTTCGCACAGCTTATATCTGGTAGTTGTATTTTCCTGTATGCTGTGAACAATTCCTTTTTCTTCAAAGGTTTTTAATGTTCTGTAAATGGTGATCCTGTCCGCATTGTCAAAGTGGTTTTCTATTTCGGAAAGGGACAGGGCCGCTTCCTGAGCGCTTAAAAAATCATATACCAGAATCCTCATGCTGGTAGGCTTGGTATTTTTATCGATGAGTTTGCTTTCTATATCTTTTTTCATGTTCAATAAATTTAAATATTACAGATGTACTTCATTTTCTTCATAGCCTTCTTCCCCCATCTGATATCCGTATGTTTTGGAAATTACATTTCATAATACAATGTATTTTCTTTTTTTAAGGGAACGTTCTGTTCACCAGTCATTTGTCTGATATTGGTCTCAATGGTCTGAGCCAAAGAAGTCATCGGAGTATCTACCGGACCGTTCTCAAACGGATCCTGCATAATGATCGATGTTTTTTCTATCATAATAAATACAACGGGAATAAGAAAAGTAATCATCATCTCAACAGACAGCTGCGAATCATCAAGGCCAAATGGAAGTATCGCCGCAAACACATAGATCAAAATATGCACAAGGACACTGTAAGATCTTGGAAAAACGGTATTTTTCAGCCTTTCACATTTCCCCATACTGTCGCAAAGCCTTGTGATAATGTCATTCAGCTGCATTTGCTGAAAATCGGTAAGCCTTTTGGAAGCAGCAATTTCTTTCAGCTGCTGAGAATGGGCATCCAAAAGGGCATTCGGGATATTCATCGCCCTGATCTGATGCTGATCCAGATATTGCTGGACTTTTTCAGAAAAAGGCAGCCTTCTCAGAGATTCCCCAAGGGCATAGGTCCAGATGATCTGCCGGTCAGCAAATTCTTTTATGGCTTTATCATTTCCTTCAGGCATAAACTGAATGATCAGTCTCATAAATGTTCTGGAATCATTGACTATGGCTCCCCAAACCGTTCTGGCCTCCCACCATCTTTCGTACGATTGAGAGGTACGGAAAGCCAGCAACAGCGAAACCGCTGTTCCTAAAAGTGCCGGAATATTCAAAGGAAGGGATATCTTCTGAAACCATGGCAGCATATCTAAAAGTCCTATAGCTACGGCAAATATTCCGATGAACAGAATTTGGGATTTTATTTCACGGATGAAATACCAGACTGATATTTTTTTGTTTAATAACATACTAGGTCATGTATTAAATGTTGTAAGATGATCTTTACTTCCCTCAGTCGGTTAAACAGCTCTAATGTAAGGATAAAAATCGACATTTCACTGATTCCGACAGGCTTAATTAATGTTCGTGTTCTCCCGAATTCACTAATTTAGCGTTGACAAAAAAGGCTCCTTTTACCACAATTTTAGCATTGTCCGGAATGTTCCCTACAGGAGTGATAGCAGTATATCCCATATCTGAAGTTCCTTTCACCACCTCTATTTTTTCAAAGTTCAAAGTTTTAGGATGGGGTTTTCCTTTTTCATCATGCTCCTCCTCTACTTTTTTATCGGTCTGCATGAACACATAATATTTACCGTCCGCTTCTACAATCGCTTCTGTTGGAACAGCAGGTGTAGTACTTTTATCAAGGCTTACAATTCCGGTGATGTTCATTCCGTCAATCAGACCAGATTTGTTTCCGATCACTTCGCAATGCATCGAAATCGTTTTGCTTTCGTTTTCAAAAGAAGATCCTATGCTGTAAATTTTGGCGTCATATTCTGTTTCAGGGTTGTTCGTCAGTTTAAAATGAACGATCTGCCCTACTCTCATTTTAGGAAGGTCTTTTTCAAATACCTGAAGATCCAGGTGGATGGAACCATTATCAATTACCGTGGCAACAGGTTGAGAAATATCTACATAGCTTCCTATTTGTGCTGTAATACCACTGATCGTACCACTGATCGGAGATGTGATAACCAATCCTGATCTCATATTTCCGTTATTGACCTGCCCGGGGCTGATCCCCATCATCTGGAGCTGTTTTAAAAGAGACGCTCTTTTGGTTCTTAATGTTTTCAGCTCCGCATCAGCACTCTGCAGGTTCTTCTTTGCGCCCGCATCATTATCAAAAAGCTCTTTTTGTCTTCTGTATTCCTGTTTAGCATAGGTAATCCTGCTGTTTGTCGTCAGATAATCCTCCTGAAGCTGGATGTATTCAGGGTTAGCGATCGTTGCGATTACCTGCCCTTTTTTCACAATGCTTCCTACCTGAATATTTATTGTCTTAATAATTCCTCCGTATAAAGAAGTAATTGTTGCCTTGTTACTATTAGGAACGCTCAACAATCCGTTCGCTTTAATAGTGGACGTCAGTTCTTTCATCTCTACTGTACCTAAAGCAACTCCCACTGATTTCATTTGTTCTTCCGTCAATGAGGCAATGGTTTCCGGGGCTTCTTCATGTGGTTTTTCTTTCTGCTCGGTTTTTTCAGGGGCTTTTTCCTCTGAAGCTTCTTTTTTTCCACAGCTTATTATCAGCAGAGAGATCAGCGCAAGAAATAGGATATTATATTTGAGTATCATAGATGAGTATTTATTTTTTCCAGGATCACCTGCAAACGCTATTTCCATTTGCATTGGTGTGGCAGTGAATTTCGTTAACAGCGATTTCATATTATTTATTAATGATTGAATTAATAGTAACCACAGATTGATTAACCTGTTGGATCGATTCCAGATATTTTAATTGAATGTTTGTCGCGGTCTGCAATGCGAAAAGATATTCCACATAGGAGATTTCTCCCGTTTTATATCCCAGCTGGGCCGCTTTTACAATTTTCTCTGCATTCGGCAGCGCCTGATTGACATAGTAATCATATTGCTGTATATCCTGCTGATACTGGCTGAAAGCATTTTCCAGCTGTGCAGAAAGTTGTTTCTGCTGCATTTTCGCATTGGTTTCCGCAACCTGCTTTTCATATTCCAGAGCCTGAATTCTTGCTTTTGTAGCCCCAAATGTCAGCGGAATGGCTACTCCCACTGTTGCTGACTGGAAACGTTTACCGGAATTATAATAATTTTCCTGCCCGTTGATGGTATGAAAGCCAATCAGGGATTGGTTGGTATATCCTAAACTGAAATCCGGCAGACCAAGAGATTTTTCAACTTTTTTATTCTTCTCCGCAATCTCCATTTCCTGGTAAAAGGCTCTTACTGAAGGATTATTTGCAACCATTGAGCTATCCAGTACATTTTCTGCTTTTAAAGGTTCATAATCTTTTTTGAACGGAACTTCTAGTTCTTCTGAAGTGTTTAATAAGGTTTTTAAATTCTTGTAGGCGTTATTCAAATAGACTTCATTCTGTCTCAGCAGCAGGTCGATCTCCCCTTTCTGGGTTTCAGCCGTATTGATCTCGATCTTTTTAATGTCTCCTGCTTTAAATCTTACGGTAGCAATCCTGATAAATTCTTCGTAAAAGCCCTGCAGGCTTCTCAGCTGTGCTTTGTTGTACTGAAGATATTCGATCTGATAGTAATAGGTACGCACCTGTCTTATCAGTTCATTGACAGTAATCTCTTTATCAATCTGTTTGTTCTTAATATTTTCATTAATCAGTTCTCTTCTTGCTTTAAACAGCGTTGGAAAAGGAATATTTTGTGAGATCGCAAATGACTGATCAAATTTGGGGCTGTTGTACTGTCCCAGCTGCGCTTCTACACTTAATTTGGGAAGCTCTTTGGATGTTGGCCTTAATGCTTCAGCTGATTTAATGCTTAAATCTTTCGACTGCAGGGTTAGGTTGTTGCCTATTGCCATTTCTACAGCCTGCTCAACGGATATCGCCCTGGACTGTGCTTTAAAGGTCTGTCCCAACAGCATAAATCCTAAAATAAGAACGATGGTAAATGTCCCTGTCTTATTATTTTTCCTTTTCAAAATCTTTGTATTAAAAATAATATAAAGCATCGGCAAAACGAACAGAGTAAGGAATGTAGCCGTCACCAGGCCTCCTATCACAACGGTTGCCAAAGGCTTCTGAACTTCAGCGCCCGCTCCGGTGGAAATAGCCATCGGTAAAAATCCCAATGAAGCGACTGTAGCCGTCATTAAAACAGGTCTTAATCTTGTTTTCGTTCCTTCAAATACCCTTTTCAGAATATCCGCTTCCCCGTCTTTTTCCAACTGGTTGAAGGTTCCTATCAGCACGATTCCATTGAGTACAGCGACCCCGAAGAGCGCAATAAATCCGATTCCGGCACTGATGCTGAACGGCATATCTCTGATCAGAAGAGCGAATACTCCTCCGATAGCACTCATAGGAATTGCCGTAAAGATCAAAGCTGCCTGCTTGAATGAATGGAACGTAAAGTACAGCAGCATAAAAATAAGGAGCAGAGATACCGGAACAGCGATCATCAAACGTTTACTGGCTTCCTGAAGGTTCTCAAACTGTCCTCCGTAAGTAAAGTAATATCCGGATGGCAGCTTCACTTGATCCAGTTTTACCTGAATATCCTTCACAACACTTTCCACATCACGGTTTTTTACATTGAAGCCAATTACAATTCTTCGCTTACCCTGCTCACGGCTGATCTGCGCCGGACCAAGTTTATAACTTACGTTAGCCACCTGAGACAAGGGAATCTGTACTCCTGTAGCGGAAGTGATCATTAAATTATTGACATCTGAAATATCGGTTCTGTGAAGGCTGTCAAGACGGACTACCAGATCAAAACGTCTTTCGTTTTCAAAGACCTGTCCTGCTGCTTTTCCTGCAAATGCAGTACTCACCGCATTATTGACATCTTCAATATTCAATCCGTAATTGGCAATCCTTGTTCTGTCATATTGTACATTGATCTGAGGAAGACCGCTTACTCTTTCGATCTGGGGAGCCGTTGCTCCATCAACCGTTTGAATGATCTTCCCAACTTTATCTGCATACATCGCCAGCGAATCCAGGTTCTCCCCGAATATCTTTACGGCAACATCCTGCCTGATCCCGGTCATCAGCTCGTTGAAACGCATTTGAATAGGCTGGTTCTTCTCAAAAAATACTCCCGGAATAGTTTCCAGCTTTTCGCTGATCTCATCAGCCAGTTCATTGTAAGATTTTTTTGTTTTCCAGTCGCTTTGCGGTTTTAATACCACAATCATATCGGTTGCTTCAGGAGGCATAGGGTCTGTGGGAACCTCAGCGGATCCGGTTTTTCCTACAACCATTTTCACCTCATCAAACTGCCTGATTATTCTTGAAGCCTGCATTGATGTCTCTATACTCTGGCTCAATGAGCTTCCCTGTGGTAAGATACAGTGGAAAGCAAAATCACCTTCCTGTAGCTGTGGAATAAACTCACCACCCATATTTTTAAAAATAAAAGCAGAAATAAGAAAAACTGCTGCTGTCGCAGAAACCATTACATATTTTACTTTAATCGCTTTCTTTAATAACGGTTGATAAATCTTTTGAAGACGATTCATCATCTTATCTGAAAAAGTTTCTTTGTGTGATATTTTTTTAGATAAGAACAAAGCGCTCATCATTGGGATATAGGTCAAGGAGAGAATTAATGCTCCCAAAATGGCAAATCCTACCGTTTTTGCCATTGGTGTAAACATTTTCCCTTCTACTCCAGCCAATGTAAGGATCGGAATATACACGATCAGGATAATGATTTCCCCAAATGCGGCACTGCTTCTGATCTTTGATGCGGAAAGGAAGACTTCCTCATCCATTTCAGATTGCGTTAATGTCCGTAAAGATTTCCTTACTCCCAAATGATGCAGTGTTGCTTCTACAATGATCACCGCTCCGTCTACAATCAATCCGAAATCTATAGCGCCAAGGCTCATCAGATTGGCACTGACTCCAAAGACATTCATCATTCCCAGCGCAAACAATAAGGAAAGTGGAATAGCCGATGCTACAATAAGTCCCGCCCGTAAGTTTCCAAGAAAGATTACAAGAACGAAAATCACAATCAAAGCTCCTTCAATGAGGTTCTTCTCTACGGTATTAATAGCTCTGTCCACTAAATCTGTCCTATCCAGAAACGGCTCTATCACCACATCATCAGGAAGAGATTTCTGAATGGTCGGAATTTTTGCTTTGATATTGCCAACCACCTCATTGCTGTTTGCCCCTTTCAACATCATAACAACACCTCCTACAGCATCCACTTTTCCATCATAGGTCAGTGCTCCGTAACGGACTGCACTGCCTAAGCGGACATCCGCAACATCCTTTATAAAGATCGGAACACTCCCGGTTTCATTTTTAACAGCAATATTCCGGATATCCTCCAATGATGTTACCAGACCTATTCCACGGATGAAATAAGCGTTGGGCTTTTTATCAATATAGGCACCTCCTGTATTCTGGTTGTTTTTCTCAAGGGCTGTAAATATTTCGGTAATACTGGTTCCCATCGCCTTCAATCGATTGGGATCAATAGCAACTTCGTATTGTTTCAGTTCTCCTCCGAAACTATTAATCTCTGCGACTCCCGGAGTTCCATTAAGCTGTCTGCGAACAATCCAGTCCTGCATGGTGCGGAGTTCTTTAGCATTATATTTCTTTTCGCTTCCTTTTTTGGGATGAAGAATATACTGATATACTTCTCCCAGCCCTGTACTTACAGGAGCAAGCTCAGGAGTTCCTACCCCTTTTGGAATTTCTTCTACTGCATTTTTAAGTTGCTCACTGATGAGCTGTCTTGCAAAGTAAACATTTACATCTTCTTTGAAAACAACCGTAATGACAGAAAGCCCGAATCTTGAAATACTCCTTGTCTCCTGAATATCCGGAACATTGGCAATACTCTGCTCAATAGGAAAGGTTACTAATTGTTCCACTTCCTGTCCTGCCAATGTAGGACATACAGTGATGATCTGTACCTGATTGTTTGTAATATCCGGTACGGCATCTATAGGTAGCCTCGTAGCGCTCCAGGTTCCCCAGATGACCAGCACCAGGGTCATAATACCTACGAATGCTTTATTCCTGATACTGAATTTTATGATTTTATCTAACACGATTTATATTTAATTTTTATTGAAAACAGATGCGTACAGCATAAAATACCGCAGCAAAAATATCCTGAAAACCTCTGCAATGATATTGCAAAGTTCCAAGCACAGCTTAGAAAGATAACTTTCTAAGAATCAATAAAAATTAAATTTTGGGAGGCTGCCAGATAGGGTCGTAAATCTGGTAGGCAAAGTCGTTTTTATGGAATAAGATCTTCTTTGAAAAATAAGCAGGAATCTGCTCAGGAATTTCCAGCAGAGGATCCATCTTAAATGCCGAAACGGTAATCTGACAGCAGCTGCAGGCACAAAGCGGAGAACAAATATCTCCTTTCTCAGTAGATTGAGCTCCGTGAATACTTAATGCTATTTTTTTGTTCCCTGAATCCAGCGGATGCGACACGTCTTCACATGGCATCAATGATAACGCCATGAAATAAATTGTCAGTATCCATCTTAAAAGGTTCATTGTGACAAAGGTAAAACTTTTTTATAAAATGGGTTCAAACAAAATATTTGTATTTTTAACTAAAACACAAATTACAAAAAACCACCGCAAAAGCAGTGGCTAAAAAATCAAATCTAATTATGGTCTTTATCTTATAAATTCGGGTTATTCTCAGATTCTCTCTGTGGAATACTGAATAAATAGTAATTACTATTTGGAACAAATGCAGACTGATCAGGGAATGCAAAGACTGAGTGCCCTCTTCCGTCAACAGTTTTCACAGTCCCCTCCGGTGTGGTGATCTGAACCTTAACCGGTTTTCCGTCAGCATCTACAAATGGTTTTCTCTCTACTGTTCCCTGTGTTCTTATAATATCTGAAAGTGAGAAGCCTTCCCCGAATAATTCTTTTCTTCTTTCGATCAGAATTGCTTTTACTACATCATTCTGTGCCAATGGACCATTGTAGGTATTGGCATTCCTTGCTGCTTTTAACTGGTTTAAAGCAGCTACTGCCTGAGATACATTTCCATTTCTTGCTTCGGCTTCAGCTTCGATCAGGTACATTTCAGCAGCTCTCATATAGACGATATCAGCAATAAGAGTAGGTTTAAATTTAAACTTGGCATATCTCAGCAACCCTTCTCTTCCTTTCTCTCCATCCCATGAAAATAACTGATATCTGATATCATTAGTATCAAACAGATCTTTAAAGTAAGGATCCGCCATAAAGCTGTAGTAATAGCTTCCTGAAGAAGATACATCCAGATAATGGAAAGCATAGCTCGCATCAGACTGTTCCTGAGTCTGCTTATGTCCCCAGATCCATTCTGCATTCTCAATATCATTGAACCCGTCTTTATATTTTTCCGGAGCCATGAAAGCATAGCCTTCTCTTGCAGTTTTTGCAGCATCAGAAGCCTTGCTCCATTCGCCGGTATTCAGGTATGTTCTGGCCAAAAGCCCGTTAACTACATTTCTATTGATCTTATCCTTATTATTTCTTGAATATCCTTTCAGCAAATTATCAGCATCGGTAAGATCACTTTTAATCAATGTATAAATTTCTTCCAGACTCGCTTTTTTCTTCCCAACCGTACCTGTTGTCGACGGCTCCGTATAGATAGGGGCTGTCAAAGCTGACTTATCTTTAAGGTAGCTGAACTGATAAAAGCTGGCAATATTCAAATAGCAGAAAGCACGTAAGGCTTTTGCCTGTCCTTTCACCTGATTCTTTTTTTCCTGACTTCCTTCTGTATCATCAATTCTTGCAATAACATTGTTCATATTATTGATTGTGGAATACAGCATGGACCAGATAAACAACGGCCTGCCCGCCGTATTGTTGACCATTTCCGTAAAGTCATAGGTAGATGCAAATCCGTATTTATTTCTAAGCACCGCCACATCACTTCCCATAGCATCGCTCGCTCTCAGGACCGTTGAGTACCCGATATTAGCATACGTTGTCCCGTCATTATTGAATTTCGCCCAGGTTCCGTTGATCACGGTTTCAGCACTTTCTGCTGTTTTGAAAACTTCCAGGCTGTTAGCCTGATCAGTCGGCGCTGTAGTCAGATCACTTTCACAGCTTGTCAGGGACCACAATCCGATGAGAGCAAAAGATAAATATTTTAAATTTTTCATTGTTTCAATTTTAAAAGATTAAAGAGTTGCCTGAAGACCAAAAGTGATTGTTCTCATTGCAGGATATCTGTAATAAGTTGTACCATCCAACGCTTGTTCAGGATCCATTCCTTTGTGTTTGTAGAAGGTAAGAAGGTTTTCCGCCTGGATATAAATTCTGAATTTTTTAAGTCCTATTTTTTCAAAATAATCAGAAGGAAGCGTATATCCTAAACTTACATTCTTAAGTCTTGCATAGGTTCCTGAATACAGGAATCTTGAAGACGTTGAAGTCCAGTTGTTTGTTGTAGTGCTTAATCCCGGAACATCTGTATTGGGATTTTCCGGAGTCCATCTGTTCAGCATTTCCACTCCCCATGCACGTCCTCCGGCACTTCCGTTATGCAGCAGCGAAGTGTAGTCCGTATCAAGAATCTTTCCCCCAATCTTAAAGGTCAGTAATCCTGAAAGATCAAAGTTTTTATAATTAATACTTGTACTGACCGCTCCGGTCAGCTTAGGCAATGCGGATCCCTGCAATATTTTTGTTGCTTTTGCATATTCTGAGGTTGTTCCTTCCACCTCATTTCCGTTCGCATCTTTAGAAATAGTTTTCCACAACGGCTTTCCGTTGCTGGGGTCCACTCCTACCCATTCCTGAATAAAGAAGTCATATACAGAACCTCCTTCTCTCAATAGTTTACTTCCCACGACAAGAGACCCTTCAGGCAATTTAGTCACCTTGTTATTTAAAGTACTCAGATTAACATCCACATTCCACTGGAAATCTTCGTTATTAACCGGAGTTGTGAAGAGTGAAAATTCGAAGCCTGTATTCTGTATTGTTCCCACATTCGCCGGATAATCACTGATTCCCAAGGATGGTGCAACCGGTACATTGAACAGAAGATCCTGGCTTTTTCTTTTAAAATATTCGATATTACCTTTAATTCTGTTATTCAGGATGGCAAATTCCAAGCCTATATTCATATTAAGGTTGGTTTCCCATTTAACATTATTTGTTCCTGCTTTTTCCAGTGTTGTTCCTGCTTCCCCGCCAAGCGTAGAAATCCTGTACAATTCCTGATAAGCATAATAAAGAGGCTGTCCGTTTGGACGCAGTAGTTTATCATTCCCCTGCCCTCCATAGCTGGCACGTAAAGTCAGTTGATTGAAAATATTAAGGTTTTTAATGAAGTCTTCATTTGAAATTTTCCAGGAACCTCCTACAGACCAGAATCTTCCCCATCTGTTATCCGGTGAGAACCTTGAAGAACCGTCCGCTCTCCCTGACACCGAAAGGAAATAGGTATTATTAAAATCATATTCAACTTTTCCAAGGAAACTCAGTAAGCTCAGTTTATCACTATTTCCTCCAAAGTTTACCAATAAGGAAGCTGCATCCGGCTCATAGTAGTAAGGAAGGGAAAAACTGCTTCTTGATCCGGAGATTGTCTGATAATCGTACTTGTAAAATTCATGTCCTGCTAAAACATTTACATGGTGCTTTCCAAACTTCTTATCATAGGTAAGGATATTACTCGTGGTATAAGAAAGTGTTCTGGTATTGGATCTTGTCACAGAACCACCAATTTCAGCTCCCTGTCCTAAAAGCGGATTGGAATAATAATGTCCGTTATAATTAACCAGGTCAAGTGAAAAACTTGTTTTGAACTTCAGCTCCGGCAAGAAAGTAAATTCCATAAATCCTTTTCCTGAGAAGTTATCTTCTTTATTTTCATTTTTGTCCAGCGGTAAGGTTGCCGCCAGGTTCTGATTCTGAAGAGCACTGGTAGGTCTGTATTTTCCGAAATCGTAAATCCTGTTTCCGGCAGCATCGAGCACAAAAGATCCATCCGGGTTTCTTTCATAGTAAGGATAGAACGAAGGAACGACTCTTGCCGCCTGGATAATATTACTTGCCTTGGAATCTGAAGAGGTAGGGGCCTGTTGGATACTATTCGTATAGCTTAAATTAACGCCAACATTTAACCACTGTTTCACTTCTGAATTGATCTTTAATCTGGTATTGTATCTTTTAAATCCTGATTCAATAGCCATCCCTTTATCATCAAGATAGCCCAGGGAAAAGAAATAATTGCTTTTTTCGCTTCCTCCGCTGATATCAAGATCCACCTGATTTCTCGAAGCCACTCTCTGTAAAATATCTCTCCAGTCATCATTCCATAGAGGCGTTGCTCCTGGTAACAGCTTTCCATCTGTTCCTACCGGATTAGAATATCCGGGGCCATAAGGATTGACCCCCAATGCTGAAACAAGATTATCCGATGCCATCTGCGCAGCCTGCTGAGAGGATATCTGACTGGACTGATATCCGTTTCTTAAAGCTTCCCAGTATAATTGGAAATATTGATCTGTGCTTACCTGCTCATAATCTTTTACTGCTCTGCCGGAGAATCCCTGGCTGACATTAAGGTTCACTCTCGCTTCTCCTTTCTTTCCTGATTTTGTAGTAATGATGATGATCCCGTTTGCTCCTCTTGAACCATATAAAGCACTTGCCGTAGCATCTTTTAAAACACTGATCGATTCAATATCATTTGGACTTATTGCGTTCAGGTTTCCGTCAAAAGGAATTCCATCTACCACATATAACGGATCACTGGAGGCGCTTACTGAACCAATACCTCTGATCCTGATCGTGGAAACGGCACCAGGCTGCCCTGAAGCACTGGTGGTCTGGATCCCTGGTACCTGCCCTTCCAGAGCTTTGGTAATATTGGTCACAGGTCTGTTATTGATCTTATCGCTGGAAATAGTTGCTACAGAACCGGTATAGCTGTTTCTTTTTGCCTTTCCATAGGCTACAACCACAACTTCATCGATCTCCTTTTCACGGAGTGTATCTTTTTTCGGTTTGGATATCTGCCCGTTTACTCCTGCAATACCTAAGAAAAATACAGCAACTGGTGGGATCCAAACTTTAGAATTAAATAAATTTTTGCTAATCATAATCAATTTTATATATCAAATATTAAAATTTTGCCCTTTGCAGAAAAATCAGCAAAGGGCATCGATAAATACGATAAACCAAATGCTTATTTTTCCTTTTCAGGCTGAATGTAACACCTTACATATAGCAGGTTGTTAAGACTTCACAGGGTCAGTTCCCTCCATCTTTCTTTATAAGCCGATCGAAATTATGGTTGCAAAGCTATAAACTTTTAGTCTACAAAACAAGTAGACTTATTTATTTTTCATGATAATTTTTCAAAAATTAACATAATATTTTATCAAAAGCCATTGAAACAAAGCACTTAAAGAATTATCACTTTTTCAAACATGATAAATATCATTAAAAATAATTCAATTGTCAAAAAATGAGAAACCTTACCTAAATTTTTAATTTTTAATTGAAAAAACTTTTTAATTTTATAAAATGAAAGTTTTGATTATAAACGGGCCTAACCTGAATCTTTTAGGCACAAGAGAACCGGAGATCTATGGGAGCATTTCCATGGAGAGCTATCTGGAAGTTCTAAGATCTGAGTTCCATGCTCATGAATTAAAATATTATCAGTCTAATATTGAAGGGGAACTTATCAACAGACTTCAGGAAGATGATTTTGATGCGATAATCATCAATCCGGGAGCTTTCACTCATTATTCTTATGCTATAGCTGACTGCTTAAAGAACATACAGAAACCCAAAATTGAGGTTCACATCAGTAATATTTACAAGAGAGAAGAATTCAGACAGAAATCTGTAACAGCAGCTAACACCGATGCGGTTCTGTCCGGATTTGGAATGGCTGGATACAGATTGGCTTTATTAAGCTTACAATAAGACCTCACATCTTCCACAGATTTGTTATAATATTCGCTCGCAGATTTAACAGATTATGCAGATTTTATTCTTTAAGATCAAGTTTCCGTTTTTATGCTCAAGCACCTGCGAAAGTTGTGCTATCAGTGGGAAATAAAAAACAAAATGCCTCATCATGGATGAGGCATTTGAATATTTATAAGTAATCTTATTAGATTGTTTGCTGCTGCAATTGAGGACCTGAAGCGACCAATTTTTTTCCTTCTTCAGTATCACAATACTGCTCAAAATTCTTGATGTATCTTGAAGCCAGATCTTTTGCTTTTTCTTCCCATTCAGAAGCATTAGCATAGGTATCTCTAGGATCCAGAATACCGGCAGAAACATTTGGAAGCTCAGTCGGGATTTCAAGATTCATGATCGGAACCTGAGTTTTAGGAGCATTATCGATAGAACCGTCAATAATTGCATCGATGATCGCTCTTGTATCTTTCAGAGAGATTCTCTTACCTGTACCATTCCATCCTGTGTTTACCAAATAAGCCTTAGCGCCGTGCTCTTTCATTTTACCGATCAATGTTTTAGAATACATTGTTGGGTGCAATGTAAGGAATGCTTCACCGAATGCAGGAGAGAAAGATGGTTGCGGCTCTGTAATTCCTCTTTCAGTACCAGCCAGTTTGGAAGTATATCCGCAAAGGAAGTGGTATTGAGCCTGATCTTCATTCAGGATCGAAACCGGAGGAAGTACCCCGAATGCATCTGCTGAAAGATAAACTATCTTTTTAGCATGTCCTGCTTTAGAAGGTAATACAATTTTGTTGATATGATAGATTGGATAAGAAACTCTTGTATTTTCTGTAATAGATCCGTCTGTATAATCTGCGACTCCATTGTTAATAACAACGTTTTCAAGAAGCGCATCTCTCTTGATCGCTCTGAAAATATCCGGTTCTTTTTCTTCTGATAAGTCAATTACTTTAGCGTAGCATCCTCCTTCATAGTTGAATACTCCGTTGTTATCCCAACCGTGTTCATCATCACCGATAAGGTATCTTTTCGGATCTGCAGACAAGGTCGTTTTTCCTGTTCCCGAAAGACCAAAGAATAGCGCTACATCTCCTTTTTCTCCTACGTTAGCAGAACAGTGCATTGAAGCCATTCCTTTTAATGGAAGGTAATAGTTCATCATAGCGAACATTCCTTTCTTCATTTCACCACCGTACCAGGTACCACCAATGATCTGTAATTTTTCAGTAAGGTTGAACATGATAAAGTTCTCAGAGTTCAGCCCCTGAGCTTCCCAGTTCGGGTTAGTTGTTTTAGAACCGTTGATTACTGTGAAATCAGGTTCTCCAAAGTTTTCAAGCTCATAATGAGAAGGACGGATAAACATGTTCGTAACAAAATGCGCCTGCCATGCTACTTCCATGATAAATCTTACTTTAAGTCTTGTATCTGCATTCGTACCACAGAAAGCATCTACTACATAAATTTTCTTAGCTTCTGAGAGCTGGTTCATCACTAGTTTTTTACAAGACCCGAAAATTTCCGGTGTAGTTGGCAGGTTTACCTTACCATCCCAAAAAATTGTATCTCTTGTAACATCATCCTGAACAATATATCTGTCTTTAGGTGAACGACCTGTGAAAATTCCTGTTTTTACTGATACTGCGCCAGATTCCGTAAGCTCAGCTTTCTCAAACCCTTGATTTTCAGGAGAAACCTCTGCCTGATATAATTCTTCGTACGAAGGGTTATACACTACTTCATAGTTTCCTTTAATCCCTAATTGCTCTAAATCCTGGATGATTTTAGTGTTTTTCATTTTACTTATATTTTCTATTTCTTTATTGACTTCAACAAAAATAATATTAATTATTTGTTAAAGGTGGTTTAAATATACTGATATAAGTCAGAATGACAAATAAAAAAACGGGATTGTAAATTATTGATTATAAATTAATTATATCTGACCATTCAAAAACAGTCGTAAAACCTTTCTCCCAAAAATAGTCTTTAAAGCCCCCAAATTTGGCACTCATCACAAAATCTCCGCCCCAGGCTCCTAAACTTTTGACAAATGCAGGACAGTCTGAGAATATTTTTTCCTTAACTGCAGGAATTTCAAGGAAATTGGCAATTTTTTGTTCATGAATCATCATTAATTCGGAAAAATTTTCCAATTCGCTGCATAATAAAATTTTCTTTGTGATATCTGAAAATTCATTAACCAGTTCCCCGGATTTCTTTTTTGATTTATACAAATTGATCCCTTCTCTGCTATCCTGTTTCTGATTGAGATGAATAAAAATCAGTTCATTTTTAAAGGAAGGATTAAAATCTACCTTCTCATATCTGATCTCAGGCTTACTTTGGAAAAGAACGGCAGATTTCTCTTTTGCCACTGCAATATCATAGCCACTACCTCCCAAACTGATTGCATTTAAATAAAAAGGATCTATTTCAGCCCACTCTGCAAGGTTGGTCATTAAGGTAGAGCTGCTTCCAAATCCAAAGTCTGCAGGAAACTGAAGGTTTGTTTTTAAATGGTAAGTAAAGTCGTTCTTGAATTTAATTGTAGAAAGCTGCTGAACATTCTTTAATGTCTTCACAATGAATTCAGCTGATGGAATATTAGCTTCCAGGATCTGCCAGTTTTTATAATCAATGACAGCCTTTAGCCAGGGTCTGTTCTGATGGAGAGCTTCCCAAAGGATCAGAGATTGGCCGTCATCCTTTTCTTCAAAGAAAAACTCTTGTCCCAGCCTGGTAGGTACTGCTAAGACAAGAGCTCCATCGATTGCGAAATATTCTGAAGTAAGCATAAGCTTGCCCGGTGAAAATATCGCTTTCATATATTTTTATTTAGATGGCAGACGCAGCTTCCACTGATCCGTCAATTTTTCTGATCAATCCCTGAAGGGTTTTTCCTGGTCCAACTTCTATAAAATTAGAGGCTCCGTCTTTGATCATATTCTGGACAGACTGTGTCCATTTTACAGGACCGGTAAGCTGAGCGATCAGGTTTTGCTGGATCTCATCAGGGTTTGTTACCGCTGTAGTTGTGATATTCTGATATACCGGGATCGTCGCTTTTCTGAACTTTGTTTTTTCGATAGCTGCCGCCAGTCTTTCTTGTGCAGGCTGCATCAATGGTGAATGAAAAGCTCCGTTTACAGGGAGTAACAATGCTCTTTTCGCTCCTGCTTCTTTCAGCTTTGCACATGCTTCCTCTACAGCAGGTGTTTCTCCTGAAATTACCAATTGCCCCGGGCAGTTATAGTTTGCCGGAACAACTATTCCACTGATCTGTGCACAGATCTCTTCTACTTTAGCATCTTCCAGCCCTAAAATAGCCGCCATAGAACTCGGATTGGCATCACAAGCTTCCTGCATTGCCTTAGCTCTTTCAGATACCAATTTCAAACCATCATCAAAAGATAAAACGCCGTTCGCTACCAATGCTGAGAATTCTCCTAAAGAGTGTCCTGCTACCATTTCAGCTCCAAGACCGTTTACCGCCTTTAATGCTGCTACTGAATGTATAAATATTGAAGGCTGGGTGACCTCTGTTTTTTTAAGATCCGCATCCGTTCCGTTGAACATAATGGAAAGAATATCGAAACCTAAAATTTCATTGGCAGATTCCATCAGATCTTTAATATCTTTTCTAGAATCATACAATTCTTTTCCCATTCCTACGAACTGAGAACCCTGCCCTGGAAATACAAGTGCTTTCATGTATTGAATTAAATATTATGCAAATATAATTATAATGTTAAGAATATTCTTTTTAAGAGCTGTAAACATTTAAGGTACTAACCTGATTACTCTGTAGCCGGTATTTACATACGCTCCGTTGGCTTTTGATTTGACAAACTCAAATTTTGTAGCAAGCTGAGTCTGCACTTTATTCATCTGCTTGAATATTTCTCCTTTTTTGTTTTCTCTGGTCAGCATATCATTTACCACATCAAAACCTACGATGGCATATTTCGGAGGTGTTTTGCAGTATTTGCTCTTATAAGCAGCCAGGATCTCTTTTTCAAAACTTCCATCTGTATTGATTTTTCTATCCATCAGATACACAAGGCTTGCCTGGCTCAGATCATCCACCTTCTTTTCGAAGACTGGCGAATAGAACATACTGAAGGCTTTTACTCCCTGTACTTCTTTAGAAATAGCGATCACCTTATTGGCAAAAGCGTCTCCCACATTATTGTCATCATTCGCCAGAATTGCAATAACCGGGGCAGACTGTCCTGTCATCATGTTCTGATCCAGCTGAATATCTGCCGGAGAATTGACAAGAATAATTTCAGGATTTTTCACTGCTTTTTCAAGACCTGCCTTAATGTAATTGGCATTTTCTTTTTTAGCATCTGCCACTACATATATTTTCTGATTTGAGTAGATTCCTTTTACCTCTTCTACGATCTTATCAGCATAGGTCTGATTGTTCGTTTCAACGATAATAAGATTACTGTAGTTATAGAGTTCCGGAGTGTTGGCAAATGGTGCTACAACCGGTATTTTCTGATTTTTAGTAAAATCAAGAACATCAATTACGTTTGATTTGAAGAACGGACCGATAATCAAATCCGTATTATCAGGATTGATCTGAGTCAGAGAATTTTTGAAAGAAGCTTCGTTTCCTGAATCAACGATCTTGATATCCAGCTTCTGACCTCCTCTTGCATTTCTTTCTATAGCAAGCTTGGCTCCCGTCAAAAAGTCAAGTGCCATCCCTCTGTATTGCGTTTCGTTGGTGCTATACCCGAAAGGAAGCATTAAGATAACACTCAGTGCATCACCGTTTTTCTTTACGTAAGCGGCATCCTGTTTTTTGATCTTTAAAACCATTCCTGCTTTCAACCCATTTGAAAGGCTGGGGTTAAGAGCGATCAATTCATCAATTGAAACGCCAAATTTGTTTACAATGGAGAAAACAGTGTCTCCCTGCTGAACAGTATAGGTCACGTAATCATCTCCTACAACAACATTTGAGGAAGCAGAAGATTTTTCATTTCCTGAATCAATTTTTGCTTTTGAATTTACAGGTTCTGTAACGGTATCTGTATTTGATCTTTTTATTTTAATGGTATCACCAGGCTTCAATCCTTTTTCTTCCAATCCGGGATTTAAAGCAAAAAGATCCTGTTGGCTGATTCCCAACTGTTTTGTAATTCTGTAATAATTATCTTTGGCCTGGATCACGTACGTCTCACCTTCTACAGCAGATACTTCTGCTACTGTTTTTTCAACCGTAGTTTCTACAGGTTTAGTGGCCACTACAGTTTGCTGATCTCCATATTTTTTAATACTGGCAAGAGGTAATGTAATCTCATCGCCTATTTTCATATGAGAATCCAGTTCCGGATTCAGTTTTCTTAAGTCTGTTTCTGAAATTCGGTACTGTTTTGTAATTCCATAGATCGTTTGCTTTGGCTGCAAAACGATTTTACCTATTGCAGTACCGGCAGTAGTCTGTACTTTTTCAGCTACAGCCGCTTTAGTCACAACCGGAGTAGCTGTCTTATCTGATTTTATGGTCAAAACATCTCCGATAGCCAGTTTGCCATCTTTATGCTTAGGGTTTAGCTTCAGCAATTCATCTACAGTCATTCCATACTTTTTTGCAATGTTGTAAGGGTTATCGCCTTGTACAACCGTATGTGATTTCTGGGCTGAAACTCCCAAAACCATACATAAACTGGATAGAATAAAAAACCTCTTTATCATATTCGATAATTATAATTTACAAAAATACTTCTTTAAAATTAAATGGCAACAATTATTAATTTGGAATCTTGAACCACCATCTCTTCCAAACAATTTTCAAGCCATGAATAGCCATAATCTGAAAAGAATACACTGAAGTTATACACTCTTTCCTGCCAGGTCTTGGCAGGGTGAACATCTAAAAACAGATTTTCAAGTCTTTCCAGCAATTCATTCTGTTTTATTTTTTCCGCATGAAGCAAACGCTTTTTCATTCTTTTAAATGATTTCAGCTGCCTTACCTCCTCTGCTTTTACCATATTCCCAAAAGACTTTTCAGTGGTTTCCGCGGAAGCTTTCAGCTCTGAGAAATTGTGGATCAGCAATTCTTCTTTTTCGTCCAATAATTTTAAAATGGTATTATCTTCTAAAATTTTCTGATTGGTAAGTACGGTAAAATTCCGGAAAAAGTCTTCTACCTTAAGATCCAGCTTGTCAATCTTCCTAATTGTTTTTTCTTTTAAGAAAAGCATCGAATTCCTTGGAATAAGAATAGGGAAAGGAATTTTAACTGCTGAAAAGTAATCTTTAAGTTCCAGCCAGTACATGATCTCTGCATTTCCTCCGATATAGGCCAGATTGGGGAGCACTTTTTCCTGATATACGGGACGCATTAAAGCATTCGGGCTGAATCTTTCAGGGTGATTTTCCAATTCTGCCAGTATTTCCTCTTCTGTAAACCGGATATTTTTGTCTACAATGCTATATTCCTGGCCATTAAACTCGATTCGGTCTCTCGTATCGGAAAGATAGAACAGGTTGATTTCACGAGGGTTTACCTGAACCTTTCCATACTTTTCAGTCAGAAAATCCACTTTATTTTTAGAGTCCTTTTGCAGGCTGAAATGAAGAAGCTCATCTTTAAAGACCTCTTTCATCTGACTTTTAAGCGCTTTGGAATCTCCATCCAATATCAGAAGCCCAAATGCTGAAAAGAGACGGTTCACCAGAATTTTAATAGCCTGCGTCAAAGTATTTCCGGTCTTATAAGCTTCTTTCATCATCAGGATCAATTCGGTTCCGAAAACAGAATCTTTAAATTCTTTTTCAAATTCGGAAATGAAATAGGTATCGCTGATCCCGATTCTTCCTACCGGACCTCCTGATTTTTCGTTAGTCTCATAGTAATTGTTCTCGGTTTTAAAATGGTTGATCTCGGCAAAATCGTGATCTTCCGAAGCCATCCAATAAACAGGAACAAAGTTAAAGTCAGGAAAATATTCTTTCAGATAAGTACAGGTCTTGATTGTCTGTAAAATTTTATAGACAAAGAAAACAGGGCCTGAAAAGAGGTTCAGCTGGTGCCCGGTTGTAATGGTAAATGTATTAGGCTGCTGGAGTTTTTCCAGATTTTCTCTCTGCTTTGAAGAAAGTGTAAGATCCGAAAGCTGCTCTTCAAATACTTCTGACAGAATTTTTCTTTGGTCAGATGAAGAGCTGTTTATTTTAAGATGAATCTGTTGACGAAAATGTTCTACAGAAAATGTTTTATTTTGAAACCCCTCAATTTCCTGATTCAAAAAATCTTTTACCAATTGAGGAATGCTTTCTATATCGTTAAATGATATTTTATTAATCGTTTTCAACCCGTACAGTTTTTAGTTGAACAAATACCACACGATCCCGATGTTCAACCTGAAATCATACACCGGATAATGTGGAAATGCATATGCTTTGTTATTGGAAATAAAGGTTCCTATCTGCTGACCTTCTATGAAAAAGAACATTTTTTTCACCTTCATATTAATATACAGGTCGGCAATAGGCTGCCCTCCGATAGAGAAGGAATTTGTATTGGGAAGAATATATTCATTAAGAATTGGTGAATATTCTCTTGATGCAAATTTTGAGAAATAATATACTTTAATTCCAGCCTGAATTTCAGCGGCCTTTTTAAATGCCTGGGTCTGATAGAAGAAGTTAGCTCTTCCAATGAAGCCGGGTAAAGGGAGCAATTCTTTATTGGTCATTACATTTTGGAAATGTAATCTTGTATTCAAATAAAATTTACCGAAATTGAACGTTGCGTCTCCTCCAATCTGGGAGATGTTCACCGAGCTTTCACTCTGTTTCGGTACAGCACCAAATTCCGGCTTTACATCATTATCAAGGTAAGTATAGTTATCAATTCTGAAATAGTTGGCGAAAATTTCTGTTTTAAACCACTTCAGATTGATACTCCCTCCTGCTTCCATTACAGACTGGTTCTTTGCATTTTCAAAATAATAGTTGAAATTGCTGTAGACCGAAGTATTTAGAAGATAATTGAATGACGGATATGCGCTTTGAAAGTTGACTTTAGCATTGACAAAATAATCTTTTATCGGCTCAAATTTTAAGCTGTTGGTTGTTCTAAGATAGCTTTTGAACTGGCTTCCGTTAGAAAATTCTAAAAATGAGTTCAGCTGGATTTTATCCCAAAGTTTTACCTGTAGATTTCCCACAGCTCCTATCCTGTTCTCTTTAAGCTCACCCGGAAAAGGTACTCCATTAAGTGCAACCCAATCTCTGATACCTAGTTTAATCATCTGATATCGTACTCCTGCATCCAGTTTGAATTTTTCATTGTTGAAAATTAAACTCACCGTATTACTGAAATTATCAGAATACTTTTTGGTAGTCAAAGTAAATCCGTCCACTAAGTCTGTAGGCGCTTCATACCAATAAGTTTCCAGTGCACCCTGATTATAATAATATTTATTCCCCTGATGAGAAATGGTGTGTCTGATGCTGAAAGGAAATTTTTCTGCGTTGAACGGAGTGAACTGATGACTCAGATAATATCTTCTATAAGAGAACTGAGAGCTTGTCGATGCAAGATTTACCTGTGCATTCTGTCTGTTCTTATAATTGCTGTCACCATTCTGAAACAAATCATCTTCTGTAATCCCTCCACTTTCCTGGTTATTTACATTCTGATGAAGATAGTGGGCGAAGATTTCATAGTTCCCGCTTTTAGAAATGTAGTGCCCTGAAAATATTGTATTGTTGTTTGCTGCCAATGAATTCCTGTAAAGTCCCTGGGAACGAAGTCCCATGTATTCAAGAGCAAAGTTGAACCTTTTCCCTATATTCTGGGTATAGGTAGATCTTAAAGCGGCACCATTCCGCATAGCATTGTGATAAATGAATGAAGCGGTAGGTGTTTTTACATCATAATATTTTACCTCATTGGCCCCAAGGATCATATAAGATTTATTGGATGGCAGTAAAGCCAGGTTCTGTTCCGCATTTACTTCAAACACAAGAGGGTTAAACCCCGAACCAATATTGGCAGGCTGTACTCTTCCGAAATTATCTTGATTATTATACTGAGAGAAAATATGAGTTTTATCAAAAGTCATTACCGTGTCAAAAACTTTTTTTTCTGAAAACTGGGTCTGAAACTGATAATCATTAATGGTAGGTTTGAAAATCTCCAGGGAATCTTTTTTTCCCGAATCTATTACCAATGTATCTTCTTTTTTAATCGGTGGCACCTTGACATCTGCCTTATCAACGATCTGCGCCTTAATTACGAAACTAAAGAAGGAAAATATGAAAAGGATATACTTCATTATTCATTTTTGTACAGCAAAAATAAGAAATAATAGCAAATAAAAACCCCTGCTCGGAGCAGGGGTTCTATATAATATGATTATTGTTGATTAATTTAAAAGTTCATTAGCATCTATAGCACCTTGTGGGAAAGGTAATTTATATGTCTCTCCCTTAAGTTTCAAATCTGACCACCTAACCCATTCAAAAGATAATTCTAATCTTCTTTCGTCATCTAATGAAAGTGTTGAGTTTCTTATATTCTGAAGTTCTGCTAGTCTCGCTGTATTTCCTGCTTCTGCTGAAATAAGATACATCTCAGGAATTCTGGAAATTAACAAATCTGAATCATCATTTCTCGAATATTTATTTGAGAAAACGAAGTTACCCGTATCTGGAGCCTGGGCAATATCAAATAATACTTTCCTTGTATCATTTGTTCCCAATAATGCCAGCAGATCATCTGCTACGCCAAAACAGTTCCAAGTTCTTGCATCATAACTCATAATCCATCCCCAAGATCCATTTGCTTCCGCAAGGTTACCCGCAAATTTAAGGATTACTTCTCCCTCATTGTTTTTAGGATTTGCTGAAATAGTAAATTTACCACTTTGGATAAGTTCTTCAGCTTCAATACCTGCATTAACTAAATCACCATTCATTCTGTATACTCTTGCCAATAAAGCAGAAGCAGCTTCCTTAGTAGGAGTCAGTTTAGCTATCGAGTTAGCAGTATTTAAAGGTTCAATATTAGCTTTAGCATATTTAAGGTCTTCGATAATAAATGCTAAAACCTCTTTAGGTGTATTTGCTTTTATTGGCTTATTATCGTAGTTCTCATCTACCAATGGAACTCCTTCATAAAGATCGTACAGTCTAAGATACGACAATGCTCTCACATATTTTGCCTTCCCTTTTTGTGCATCAGATGCAGTAGGAACTTTTAATATTGTATTTGCCCTACTGATTGCAGTATAGAAATCTTTGTAATAATAAGATAATAGAATATCATCTGCCGGAACTATATGTTCATAAAGATACTGAACCTGAATAAATTGAAACTTATAAGGCTTATAGTTATCACCCATAATCTCGGAAGCCATCACATTAAAATAAGGATAACCGCTAGGTTCCATTATTCTTTTATATGCTCCTGTTAACAATTTATCAATATCTGCCGAAGATAAAGGAGCATTAGCATCTAGAGATGCCTCCGACTTAATATCTAACTCGTTCTCGCATGAAGTGAATAATAATCCAAATGCAAGTAATAATATACTTAACTTTTTCATTTTTAATTAAATTTTAGAAATTAACATTTAAACCTAAGCTATAAATTTTTACATTAGGAATACCATTTAAATCAACTCCCGAAGAAATTTTCGTAGTATCTGATGTTGTTTGGTCAGATGTTACAGCCTGATCTACATAGTATGTTTCTGGATCTAATCCAGAATACTTGGTAAATGTAAATGGATTTCTTACCTGAGCATAAATCCTCATAGACTTAACAAAACCTAAATGTTTACTATTAAGATTTACACCTAAAGTAATATCCGTAATTCTTAAATAATCAGCATTTTCTAAAAAGCGAGAAGATCTTTGATTATTCCAACTTGAAACAGAACTTGCTAAATGAGGTCTAGGCACATTAGTATTCATATTTTCAGGTGTCCAATAATCCATTTGCTCGCCAATCATATTAGTTGAAAAAGATGGATAGCCTACTCCTGCCCCACTTACACTTCTCTCTTTATACAAAGCGTATACTTTCTTACCGATAGAATATTGTGCATTAACAGATAAATCTAGTATACCATAACTAAATCTAGTATTGAATCCTCCATACATAGGAGCAATACCTCCGTTGAATACTTTTCTATCTTCTCCATTGATAATACCATCACCGTTGAGATCTCTATAAATCATATCCCCAGCTTCTACAACTTTAGTTACATTTCCAGCAGCATCTTTATATTCATATCTTTGTTGTGCAACCCCAAGAGATTCGTAAAGATAAAATGACCCTAAAGATTCTCCTTCTTTAACAATAGAAGCAAAACCTGTCGTAAATTGTCCTGCTTTGGTACCAATTTTTTCAACAGTATTTTTGTTGTAAGAGAAATTAGCTCCAAAATCCCACTTAAACTTTTCTCCCTTAATGATTTTAGCATCTAATGCAACTTCAAAGCCTTTATTATTGATTGAACCTACATTTTGCATTTGATTTAAAAACCCACTTTCCTGAACAACTGGCATCCTATATAATAAATCATTTGTTGTTTTATCATAATAATCAACTGTTAAATTAAGGCGTCTATTAAATATTGACAAGTCTAACCCTGCATCTATAGATTTTCCTTTTTCCCATTTAAGATCCGGATTATAAAGGTCTGTTACCGCTAAACCTGGATTCTGATTATGATTTTGGCCCGCTCCAATAAGATTTTGTCCGATTGAATAAGCAATACCTGTTTGATTGCCTGTAAAACCGTAAGAAGCCCTCAATTTCAATTCATTAATCGCTGGCACATTGAAAAAAGATTCATTAGAAACGGTCCAACCAAAGGATGCTGCAGGGAAATTTCCCCATTTATTACCTTTTGCAAATTTGGAAGAACCATCATATCTAGTCGATAACATTAAGTTATATTTATTATCCCATGACAACTGAGCTCTTCCAAAAAAAGAAGCCATTGACATTGCAACATAGTATGCTCTACCATTATTGATAACCCCTGCAGAAACTAACCAACGTAGATCATCTGAGGGAAAATTTTCTCCTTGTACAAAAGAATCTTCATACTCCCATCTTTGGAATGATTGTCCGACTAAAACATTAAGTTTTAATTTATTATCTACAAAAGACTTATCATAAGATGCTGTATTCTCGATCAAGTAATTTCTATTATTCTTAGTACTATAGTATCCATACCCCCATGGTTGACCTTCCTTCTCCCCTCTTCTTGTACTAGGAGCATCAAATCTGTTATATCTATTAGAATCTATACCTCCACTAAGAGAGGTTTTTAAAGTAAGTCCCTTAATGGGATTGTAAACAGCGAAGAAGTTAGCTCCCACTCTTTGCCATATATCACTAACCTGCCTTTCGAATGCCCAAAGAGGATTGTTAGTGTTTAGATTTCTGTTAGGTCTCCCATCAGCTCCATAAACAGCTTGATTAGGAGCTGCATTCATTGCATTGCTCCATGGCTGATAAGTATTATTGTCATCAGCGATTGGATTCGATTTTGTATAGGTAAAATAAGAATTAATTCCTATTCTAAATTTATCCGTTAGTTTTTGTTCTACATTTAGTCTAACTCTTCCAATCTGATATTTATCTTGTACTATAATTCCTTCTTGTTCAATGTGAGATAATGACAGATACATTTTTGACTTATCCGTTCCAGCAGTAATACTTAACTGGTTATTAGTAATAGTCCCAGTTCTTAGAACATAGTCCATCCAATTAGTATTGATACCTGTATCTGGCATCGGATTATTAATTCCTAAATAACCAACAGAACCAACGGCTGGATTAGGCAATATCCCATTCTGAATATCGTTGATATAATTTTGTCTTGCTACATCATGTACTTGCTTGTACTGAGAAGCATTAAGAAGATCTGGTTTTTTGATTATCTCTTGTATACCATAAGAACTTGAAAAAGACACTGTAGGCTTCCCACTGTAACGACCTGATTTTGTTTCAATTAAAACCACCCCATTTGATGCTCTGGAACCATAAATTGCACTAGATGCAGCATCTTTCAAGATTTCCATACTACTAATATCTTCAGGAGACAAATTCCCCATTGATTCTTGAGGTACCCCATCAATAATGTATAGAGGATTGTTGGATGCACTTAATGATCCATTACCTCTTATACTTATTTTAGTATTATTTCCAGCTCTACCTCCTGTATTAGCAACCTGAACACCCGGTGCCTTTCCCTGTAATGCTAATTCAACAGATGAAACCGGTTGTTCCTGTAAAGCTTCACTCTTAACAGTTGCAATAGCTCCTGTGACATCGCCCTTCTTTTGTTTTCCATAACCAACCATCACAACTTCTTCAATTTGAGTTTCCTTTGTGGTTGTATCCTTTTTTGTCGTTTGTGCAAAAGCGGCTTGTCCTATAAAGAACAATGCTCCAGCACTTAATACACGTAGCTTAACATTCATATTAACAAATTTTAATATATTTTAGGAGCAAATATGTTAATAAATATTAATACTGGCAAATTTTTCACCTCTACAGCCGTTGTTTACATTCACAATACAGTAACCTTACCACAATACATATATAATAATTCACAATATTTACTTCAAATTATTCATGAAAATTTAAAATCGATCTCAAAAACCCGCCCCTTTAACACTTTATAATCAGTTAAAAAAAAATTATTTATAATAAATCTAAATTACAACTATGCTAATTTTCAGCGATCTAACTATTATCAAGTTAAAAACCAATATTTTATATCACCTTTTATTGTTTTATCCGTTAATTAAAAAGAACTTTACTTTGTGATCCGAAAATCACTTAGTTTCTCTTTTGAAAATAATATATTTATACTTTTGAAAACAAATCATAAATTTAAAGAATGAAAAAACAATTTTGACCACATTAGTCATAGCTAGCTTTGCACAGCAGACCCTTTCAGTAAATGGTGCTACAGGGGCGCAATCGGTATTTGACGGTATCAAATCTACAACAGGTAAGACACTTAAATATGAAGAAATCGCAGGCGATTCTCCTTATATCAATAAAGAATTTTCCAATGCTAAAGTCGCTGCTAACTATGAGCAGGTACCTGTACGTTATAACAGCTACTCCGATGAAGTTGAGTTTAAGAAAAACGGAGAAGTTCAGGTTCTTCCAAAAACCTCAGATTTTTCAAGGATTGAGGTTGCTTCCCCAAAACAAACTATAGTACTTCTCCAAACTTCGGATGATCTAAACGGATACTTTTTTGAACTTTCCAATGGTAAAAACAGCCTGTATAAAAAGATCAAGACCAAATTCAACGATTTTGTTCCGGCAGCAAATTCTTATGCGAGCGACAGGCCAGCGAACTTCAAAACCCTACCTCCGGTATATTACATCAAAACAGACAATGGCTTTATAAAGAAGCCGAGAAATCAGAAAGAAATAATCGAGCAATTCCCGGATAAAAAAGAGAGTTTATCCGCTTTTTTCAAATCAAATAAGATCAAGTTTGACAAGGACGAAGATTTAATAAAGCTGGTTACTTTTTTAAATCAGAATTAAAAAATTGTTTAAATAAATTTAACATATAAAAAACCAGGCGCCTCAATGAGGCGCCTGGTTTTATTTTATCTGAATGTATTATTTCAGCTTTTTCTTAACAGCTACTTCTTCGTAAACCTCAAGAATATCCCCGATTTCGATATCGTTATACCCTTTCAGGTTCAGACCACATTCGTAACCTTTTGTCACTTCCTTCACATCATCTTTGAAACGCTTCAAGCTTTCAAGCTCTCCGTCAAATTTAACAATACCATCTCTCAACAAACGTACTTTCGACTGTCTTGTTACTTTTCCGGTAAGAACCATACAACCAGCAATTGAACCAACTTTAGAAATCTTGAATACCTCACGGATTTCAACATTTCCAATTACCTGCTCCTGGATTTCCGGAGAAAGCATTCCTTCCATTGCTTCTTTTACTTCATCGATTGCTTTATAGATTACAGAATATGTTCTGATTTCAATTTCCTCACGGTCAGCAAGCTCTTTTGCATTAGCACCAGCTCTTACGTTGAATCCAATGATAATTGCATCTGACGCTGCTGCTAAATTGATATCAGACTCTGTGATCTGTCCTACACCTGAGTGAAGGATTTTCACACTGATTTCTTCTGTTGATAATCTTTGTAACTGGTCAGAAAGTGCTTCCACAGAACCATCCACGTCACCTTTAAGAATAATATTCAGTTCTTTGAACTCTCCTAAAGCAATACGTCTACCTAATTCTTCAAGTGTTGTATGTTTTTTCGTTCTGATAGAAAGTTCTCTCTGAAGCTGCTCTCTCTTATTGGCAATTGCTTTACCTTCACTTTCATCAGTATAAACACGGAATTTATCACCTGCCGTAGGTGCTCCGTCCAAACCTAAAATCGTTGCAGGAATTGAAGGACCTGCTTCCGCAAGATTCTTCCCTCTTTCGTCAAGCAAAGCTTTTACTTTACCATGATTTTTACCTGCTACTACATAGTCACCAACTCTTAAAGTTCCGGTCTGTACCAACATTGTTGCCACATATCCTCTTCCTTTATCTAAAGAGGCTTCAATAACAACTCCATTAGCTGAACGGTCTGGGTTAGCTTTCAGTTCAAGCATTTCTGCCTGTAATAAAACTTTCTCCAATAATACATCTACATTGTTACCAAATTTAGCAGAAATCTCCTGAGCCTGAACATTTCCTCCCCATTCTTCAACTAAAACCGGCGGATTCAAGCCTGAAAGCTGTTGACGGATATTATCAGGATTTGCATTGGGCTTATCCACCTTGTTGATAGCAATAATCATTGGTACTCCTGCAGCCTGAGCGTGAGCAATTGCCTCTTTTGTCTGTGGCATTACATCATCATCGGCAGCAATTACAATAATTGCAATATCTGTGATCTGAGCACCTCTCGCTCTCATCGCTGTAAAGGCTTCGTGACCCGGAGTATCTAAGAATGTAATTCTCTGACCGTTTTCCAATTTCACATTGTAAGCACCAATATGCTGAGTAATACCTCCGGACTCACCTGCAATTACGTTAGTTTTTCTAACATAATCCAGTAATGAAGTTTTACCGTGGTCAACGTGTCCCATTACAGTAACTACCGGTGCTCTTGACACTAAGCTTTCTTCAGTATCAACTTCATCTTCTGAGTCTGTATCTTCAAGATCAGCATCAGAGAATTCAATTTTATAACCGAACTCATCCGCTACTAATAATAAGGTATCAGCTTCCAATCTCTGGTTCATGGTAACCATTACCCCAAGTGAGAAGCATGCAGAAATTACTTCTGTTGGAGAAACGTTCATTAAGCTCGCTAATTCCCCTACTGTAATAAATTCCGTTACTTTCAGCGTTCTGTCTTGTGCTTCAAGCTCCTGCTGACGTTCATCCTGCTCTCTACGGAAAGTTCTCTTATCTTTTCTGTGTTTTGCAGATTTAGATTTACCTCCTTTATTGGTAAGTTTTTCTAAGGTTTCCTTGATCTGGTTCTTAACTTGCTCGTCAGTTAATTCAACGGGCATCACTCTTTGACCAGGTCTGTTGTTTTGACCCCCTTTCTTAAATCCACCACCTGGGCCACCTTGACGGTTTCCTCCCTGGTTGTTTCCGAAACGGTTTCCTCCCTGGCCACCTTGACCTTGTGGACGATTTCCTTGCCCACCTTGTCCTTGACGGTTTCCACCTTGTCCACCGTTGTTGTTCTGACGGTTTCCTTGGCCCTGACCACCTTGGTTATTATTTCCTGAGTTTTGATTGTTCCCCTGGCCTTGATTATTCTGACCACCTGGTTTTTCAATTCTCTTTCTTTTCTTTTTCGCCCCAGCACCTGGTTTTGGCGCAAACTGAGTCAGGTCTATCTTTTCTCCAACGATCTTAGGACCATCAAGCTTCTGATATACCGTCTCAATTTTTTGAGGTTCCTGAGATTCAGGTTCAGCGTCAGCTTTTGGTGCTTCCGCTTTTTTCTCTTCTGCAACCACTGGTTTTGGAGTTTCTTTTACCGGTTCCACAGGTTTTGCTTCTTCTTTTTTCTCCTCCATTTTTGGTTTGTCTTTTTTCACAGGTCTGTTTCTAGATTCTATTTGAGACAAATCAATTTTATCCAAAACCTTAAATTCCTGTTTTTCTGGAGCTGCTTTTACTTCCGGCTGTTCTTCTTTCACAATTTCTTCTTTCTTTTCTTCAACCGGTGTCGCAACAGGGGCCACAGGAGCTGCAGGAGCCTCTTCAGCCTCAGGCTTCTTAGGTTCCAAATCTATTTTACCTAAAATTCTGGTTTCTGGTTTATTTGCTTTAGCTCTTATCACTTCAGGGGTTTTCTTCTCTTCAATTTCCAGCTTCTCTTCCGGAACTTTAGTGATCACCACCTCATGGGAAGCCTTTCGTTGTTCGCCGTCTTTAGCAAACTCAGCTTCCAATGCAGAATATGCCGCTTCTTCCAATTGAGCGTTAGGATTGCTTTCAACCTCGAAACCCCTTGACTGTAAAAACTCTACTAATCTGGACATCGAAATGTTGAATTCCTTAACCGCTTTATTTAATCTAATTTTTGGCATCTATATTATTTACTGTTTTTTAATTTTTAAAATTAAAGTATTTCCTTTTTACTGTTTATTAAATTTTATTCCTAAAATCTTAATCTTCAAATTCTTCTCTCAGAATACGTTTAACCTCTTCTATTGTTTCTTCTTCAAGATCAACCATATTTAAAAGACTTTCAGTTTCTTTATCTAATACTGATTTTGCAGTCGTAAGTCCTACTTTCTTAAACTCATCCAAAATCCACTGCTCGATATCGTCATTGAATTCTTTCAATTCAACATCGTCATCCTCGCTGGACTCTCTGTATACATCAATCTCATATCCTGTCAACCAAGAAGCCAGTCTGATATTTTGACCTTGTTTTCCGATTACCTTAGAAATTTCCTCAACCGGAGTATATACCAACGCATAGCTGGTCTCCTCATTGATCTCAATCTTGTTGATTGTAACGTTTCCTAATGCTCTCTTCACCAAGATCTCAGGGTTTTTAGACCACTGAATAACATCGATGTTCTCATTTCTCAACTCTCTTACAACGCCATGAATTCTGGACCCTTTTACCCCTACACAAGCTCCAACCGGATCAATTCTGTCATCGTAAGCATCTACTGCAATCTTCGCCTTCTCTCCAGGAATTCTTACTACCTTTTTCAGGATAATTGTTCCGTCCTGGATCTCAGGAATTTCCAGCTCTAATAACTTCTCAAGGAATTTAGGTGCAGTTCTGGAAATAATAATCTGCGGTTTAGAACCTTTAAAATCTACTGTCTCGACAATAGCTCTGATATTCTCACCCTTTTTAAAGAAATCGGATGGGATCTGGTTTTCTTTTGGTAAAATAAATTCGTTTCCTTCATCATCCAGCAAGATCACGTGCTTGTGACGGATATGGTGGATTTCCCCAACAACGATTTCCCCGATTTTATCTCTAAACTGCTCGTACAGCATCGCATTATTATGCTCCTGAAGTTTTGTAGCCAGGATCTGCTTAAGGGTAAGGATATTTCTTCTTCCCAACTGTGCAACAGGAATTTCCATTGTAAAGTCCTCACCTACTTCAAAGGTAGGATCAATCTTCTTTGCTTCAGAAATTTCAATTTCCAGATCATCATCTTCAGACATTTCGTCCTCTACAATCGTTTTATTTAAAAATATCTGAAAATCTCCTTTATCCGGGTTTACAATCACATCAAAATGGTCATCTGAGTCAAATCTTTTTCTCAAAAGTGTCTTCAGTGAATCTTCAATAATTGCCATAAGATCAATCTTACTGATCCCTTTTTCGTCTTTAAAATCACCAAAGGATTCAATCAACGCTATATTATCCATCTATTCTTTTTTCTTTTTAAAATTTAATTACTACTAATGCTTTTTTGATCTCGGAGTAAGAAATCTCTTTCTCCTCTTCTACATCCACTTTTCCTTTTCCGATATCTTTCGGCTTCCGGTAACGCAGAATAAGTGTGATCTTCTCATCGTCTACTTTTGACAATTCCCCCTCAATCTTGGAAGAATCCTCCAGCACTACCTCAATCTCTCTTCCTATGTTTTTACTGAACTGTCTTGGTGTGGATAATGGCTCGCTCAATCCTGCAGACATCACCTGAAGGCTGAAGTCATGCTCTTCACGATCCATATTGAATTCTATTGCACGGCTCGCATCAAGGCAGTCCTGCAACGAAACTCCATTATCACCATCCAAAATCACCGTAATATCATCCCCTGCAGAGATCTTAAGATCAATAAGAAACAGATCTTTTCTGGTCTCAAGGAATTCATTTAATAATTCTTCAATTCTTTTTCTAAACTCCATACGTACTTTTATCTTGGTTTACAGTACGAAAAAAGGCTTTCTTGCGAAGCCTTCTCATTTTTTCCGTAAATCCATTGCAAATATACGCTTTTTTTCTAAAAATGCAAAATAATCTTATTATCAAGCAAATAGACTAAAACTCATTTACAATAAATTAAAGAAGCAAGTGAAAGTATTTTTATTATTTTTGTCTTGAATTTTAAAAACAAAACATTTTGAATATAACGATTGTAGGAACAGGCTACGTAGGATTAGTTACAGGAACTACCCTAGCAGAGCTTGGCAATTCAGTTTACTGTGTTGACATTGATGAAAAAAAAGTAGAAGGTATGAAAAACGGCATTGTTCCCATCTATGAGCCGAACCTTGAAGAAATGTTTCTGAGAAACATCCAGTCTGAAAGATTATTTTTTACCACAAATCTGAAAGAAGCTTTAGATAAAAGCGAAGTCATATATCTGGCATTACCTACTCCTCCGGGAGAAGATGGTTCTGCAGATTTGTCCTATGTACTTCAGGTTGCCAACAACATTGGAGAGATGATGACAGAATACAAGGTCATTGTCAACAAAAGTACCGTTCCCGTAGGAACCGCAGACAGGGTAAGAGAAACGATATCCGCAAAAACAGATATTCCTTTTGATGTGGTTTCAAATCCGGAATTTCTCAGAGAAGGATTTGCTGTGGAAGACTCTATGAATCCCTCAAGAGTAGTGGTAGGAGCCAGTTCCGAAAGAGCAAAAGACATTATGTCTAAAATCTACCAGCCCTTTACCAATACAGGTATTCCGATTATCTTTATGGATGAGAAATCATCTGAGCTTACAAAATATGCTTCCAATTCGTTCCTGGCAGTAAAAATCACCTTTATGAACGAGATCGCCAATTACTGTGAAAAAGTAGGTGCCGATGTAGACAAGGTAAGGTTAGGAATGGGAAGTGATGATAGAATCGGACACCGATTTTTATTCCCCGGTATCGGATATGGAGGAAGCTGTTTCCCTAAAGACGTAAAAGCGCTAATCAAATCCGGAAAACAGGAAGATTTTAATTTCCAGATCCTGGAAGCGACTGAACAGGTAAATACGGCACAGAAAGTAATTTTAGTTTCTGAAATCGAAAAGTACTTTGGCGGAAATATTGAAGGGAAGAAAATTGCCCTGTGGGGACTTGCTTTCAAGGCTAACACGGATGACATCAGAGAGGCTTCGTCTTTAGACAATATTGCCCTGTTACTTGAAAAGGGAGCTAATATCACTGCATATGATGCTGTTGCAGAAAGCAACGTTCAGAAACTTATTGGAGATAAAATACAATACGCCAAAGGAATGTATGACGCATTAGAAGATGCTGACGCTCTGTTCATCGCTACAGAATGGCCGGAATTCAAAAATCCTAATTTTGAGCTTATGGCTAAGAAGATGAAAAATAAAGTCATTTTTGACGGAAGGAATATGTATCCGCTGGAAATCCCGGAACAAAACGGATTTTATTATAAAAGTATAGGAAGAAGGACCATCTCAAAATAATTAAATGAAAAATATAATCATTACAGGAGGAGCCGGCTTTATTGGCTCTCATGTGGTAAGAGAATTTGTAAAAAACAATCCGGACAGTACGATCATCAATCTTGATGCTTTGACCTATGCCGGAAATTTAGAAAACTTAAAGGACATTGAAAATGAGCCTAATTATGTTTTCGAAAAAGCAGATATCACCCAGCCGGAAGAACTCAGAAGAGTATTTGAAAAATATAACCCGGATGCTATTGTTCATCTGGCTGCAGAAAGTCATGTTGACAGAAGCATCACGGATCCTATGGCATTCATTAATACCAACGTGAACGGAACAGCCAATCTTCTTAATCTTTGTAAGGAGTTCTGGACACTTAACCCTGATCATACGCATGGCAGGTTCCCGGATGAAAAAAGAACGAATTTATTCTATCATGTCTCTACTGACGAAGTCTATGGAAGCTTAGGGGAAACCGGTTTCTTTCTGGAGACAACACCTTATGATCCGCAGTCTCCTTATTCCGCGTCAAAAGCAGCTTCTGACCATTTGGTAAGAGCTTATGGAAATACTTACGGAATGCCGTTCATTGTATCCAACTGCTCCAACAACTACGGGCCGAATCATTTCCCTGAAAAGCTGATCCCTCTTTGTATTTCAAATATCATTAATGAAAGACCGTTACCTATTTATGGCGATGGGAAATACACCAGAGACTGGTTATTTGTAATCGATCACGCCAGAGCGATCCACCAGATCTTCAATGAAGCAAAGACCGGAGAAACGTACAATATTGGAGGCTTCAATGAATGGCAGAATATCGACCTGGTAAAAGAACTGATCAGGCAAATGGATGCGAAGTTGGAAAAACCGGAAGGATATTCCGAGAAACTGATCACTTTTGTAAAGGACAGACCGGGTCATGACAAGCGCTATGCTATTGATGCGACTAAATTAAATAAAGACCTTGGCTGGAAACCTTCTGTAACGTTCGAGGAAGGATTAGGAAAAACCATCGACTGGTACCTTGACAATAAAGAATGGCTGGAAAATGTAACCAGCGGAGATTACCAGAAATATTACGAAAAACAATATAATTAACAAAGATGATGAAGCATATTTTTTTATTGCTTTTCGGGATATTTTCTGCTTTAGCGGGAGCGCAAGAACTCCCTCCTCCCGCCATGGCCAATTCATCTCAGCAAAAACTGATTGATGAGTTTATAGAGGTATCCCATTACAAAGAAGCACTGATCAATTATGCCAAAGAATATATCGAGCTCAGGATGTTTGATTATGATGTAACTCCTCCAAAGGAGCTTCTTACCAAAGAACAGGCCCGTTCTATTATCAGCAATTTTGATTTTAATAAATTAAGAATATCACTGTACAGCTCATTTTCTTTTATCCCTGAAGAAAATTTAAAAAAGTTAATTGCATTCCATAAAAGCATAGGAGGCACACTATCGAAGAACAATTCTGTACTCTTAATGACTGATACCATAAATTTTAACATCAGGAATCAGATAGACTATGCTATAGAGAATTTAAAAAATAAAAGATGAAAGGAATAATATTAGCCGGAGGTTCCGGAACAAGACTTTACCCTCTAACCATTGCAGTCAGTAAACAGCTGATGCCTGTTTATGACAAACCTATGATCTATTATCCGCTTTCCACGCTTCTTTTGGCGGGGATCAAGGATATTTTAATTATCACGACTCCGCATGATCAGGCGGGATTCATCAAGCTTTTAGGAGATGGCTCACAGATCGGCTGTAATATTGAATATATTGTACAGCCAAGTCCGGACGGACTCGCTCAGGCATTCATCCTGGGAGATCAGTTTATCGGTGACGACTCTGCGGCTCTTGTCCTTGGTGACAATATTTTCTACGGTTCCGAAATGGGAACATTGCTGAAAAACAAAACCAATCCGGATGGAGGGGTTGTTTTTGCTTATCACGTTGCAGACCCTGAAAGATATGGCGTGGTGGAATTTGATCATAATTTAAAAGCTGTATCCATCGAAGAAAAGCCTTTAAATCCAAAATCAAACTACGCTGTTCCCGGCCTGTACTTTTACGACAATGACGTGGTGGAGATTGCCAAGAACATCAAACCTTCCGCAAGAGGGGAACTGGAAATCACTGACATCAATAATGTCTATTTAAAGAATGGAAAGCTTGAAGTAGCTGTTCTCGACAGAGGCACGGCATGGCTGGATACCGGAACTTTTGATTCTCTTCATGATGCATCAGAATTTGTAAGCGTCATTGAAAAAAGACAGGGATTCAAGATTGGCTGCATCGAGGAAATTGCTTTCAGGAACAAATTCATCGATGAAGAAAAACTGCTGGAAACAGCCGTAAAATATGGCAAAAGCGGTTACGGTGAATACCTGAAACAACTTATTGGAAAATAACAACAAATTTTACACATTTTGCATACTATTGGCTTTATGCCAATAGTTTTTGCTCATGCCAACAAATATCAATATATTAGTTGTAATTTTTTAGTTTTATGTTAATAATAATTCATAAACTAAAAAAAATTGTAAGAATTAATTATCTATAAATTTGCAAAAACTTACACAGATGAATGAACCACAACAAAAGTGGACCGAAACGATTGATGCTGATCATTCGTTGTTTGATTTGAAGCTAAAAGAAGTCTGGAAATACAAGGATCTTGTCTATATGTTTGTCAAGAGAGATTTTGTATCCAGCTTTAAACAAACCATTTTGGGACCCATCTGGTTTTTTATCAATCCTATCTTAACGACCATTGTATATCTGATTATTTTTGGAAGGATTGCCAGATTACCTACAGACGGTGCCCCCCCACTTCTTTTTTATCTTGCCGGAGTTACGCTCTGGAATTATTTTTCCACCTCTCTTCTGGCTACCTCGTCTACATTTTCCGGAAATGCGGGAATTTTTGGGAAAGTTTATTTCCCGAGACTGGTTACGCCTATATCGATCGTAATATCAAATCTTATGCGATTGGGGGTTCAGTTTCTTCTGTTCCTTATCGTATGGGTATATTATTTAAGCCAGGGTAAGGTACAGCCCAATCTGTGGATTCTTGCCACGCCTTTTCTTATTCTGTTGATGGCATTCTTTTCTCTGGGGTTAGGAATGATTTTCTCAGCTCTTACCACAAAATATAAAGACCTCAACATGCTTTTAGGGTTTGGAGTCAGTTTATATATGTATACAACTCCTGTTATTTATCCTACTTCTTCGCTCAGAGGAGTTTTCAAAGAGATTGCCTTATATAATCCTTTAACAGGTATTTTTGAATGCTTTAAATATGCGTGGTTAGGTGTCGGCAACTTCTCTCCTCTTATGCTTGGTGTGAGCACGATCATTATCCTTATCATCATGGCTGTAGGAATTGTGATCTTCAATAAGGTTGAAAAAACCTTTATGGACACTGTATAATTATTCCCTTATTTAAAAATATAAATTGAAAAAATATGCTGGCTTTAAAAGCAGAAAATATATCTAAACAATATCGCCTGGGACAAGTCGGAACAGGAACTCTTTCTCATGACTTAAACAGATTCTGGTATAAGGTAAGAGGAAAAGAAGATCCTTATCTGAAAATCGGAGAGGCTAACGACAGAACGACAAAAGGAGATTCTGAATACGTATGGTCCCTGCGTGATATCAATTTTGAAATAGAAAAAGGTGATGCCGTAGGAATCATTGGAAGAAACGGGGCGGGAAAATCTACATTACTTAAGCTATTGAGCAAGGTAACAAAACCCACTACCGGAAAAATATACACCAACGGAAGGATCGCTTCTTTACTGGAGGTAGGAACAGGCTTTCACCCTGAGATGACCGGGAGGGAAAATGTATTCTTAAATGGTGCCATTTTAGGAATGACCCGTAAAGAGATCAAACGTAAGTTTGATGAAATTGTAGCTTTTTCCGGAGTAGAAAGATACATTGATACTCCTGTTAAAAGATACTCTTCAGGGATGTACGTTCGTCTGGCTTTCGCCGTTGCCGCTCACCTGGAATCTGAAATTCTTATTGTAGATGAAGTTCTGGCAGTAGGCGATGCCGAGTTTCAGAAAAAATGCCTGGGAAAAATGAATGACGTCACAAAAGGAGAAGGAAGAACCATTCTTTTCGTGAGCCATAACATGGCCGCTGTGAAGCAGCTTTGTACATCCGGTATCCTTCTGAAAAACGGACAGGTTGCCCACCGGGGAGATATAAACAGCGTGCTGGAAAATTATATCATCAATGAACTTTCTCCTAACAGCGAGTTTAAATATATTGAAGATATCAGCAAAAAAGCCCAGATCCAAAAAGTAAGGGTTTACAATAACAATGCTGTAGAGACTACCGAATTTGGACATAATGATGACATCAATCTTGATATCAGCTTTATCAACAGAAGCGTAAAAAACGGCATCAGGGTAAACATTGCCGTGTTAGATAAATTTGAAAATGTAATCTTCATCACAAGGAAAGTGTTTGAAGAAAAAAATGAAAATAATTTTACCATAAAAATCGAAGGAGGGAAATTAATTCCCAATACCTATGTACTGTCAGTCGCAATAGATACTCCGGCAGTAGAATTATATGATATTATAAAAGGAGGTATACAGCTTAATATCATTGAGACAGGTCATGAGAATTTCCTTACCGGAGATACAGAGAACGGAATCATCACTCCACCTGTTATATGGATATAAAAAATGAGTAAAAAAATATTAATTTTATCTACAGGTGATGTAAACGGAGCATACGAAGCAATGTATAAAGTGGCCCATATCATGAAAAATATGGGACATGAAGTTGCTATGTGTGTAAAGCACAAAACAAAGAACGAAGAATTTATTAAAGCATATAGCCACCCCTCTCCTAAAGCTGTACAACCTGGCACTCTGACTAAGATTATTAATAAGGTCAAAACAGAATTCAACCTCACAAAACCCAAAGAGGTAAAAAAAACGCTTAGCACAGACAGAAAATACTCTTTTTTCAGTAAGGATGAATCAGCAGAAAACATCAATACAGAAAGTCTGCTGAAAACCGTAGGCTTTATCCCTGACTTTATTTTTGTAGGGATGACCATCGATTTTCTCAATACCACAGACCTCCTCAATATATATAATGCAACGAAAGCCAAAATATATAATATCACGGTAGACATGAATCATTTCACCGGGGGATGTCATTTTTCCTGGGGGTGCGAAGGCTATGTAAGAGGTTGTGATGAAACGTGTCCTGCCATTACAAAAGAGGATGAAAAAGTGGTTGCAAAGAATAATTTTGAGAGAAAATACAGTAATGCCCAAAAAGCTAACTTTCAGATCATTGCAGGTTCAGGGCTCACATTGGAACAGGCTCAAAAATCAAAAATTTACAGAGAGCAGGAAATCATTTATAATATCAACAGCTTAATCGATACCAGGTTACTCAATGACAAAAATAAATCAATAGCAAAAAGGATCTTTTCATTATCTGATGACCGCTTCTATATTTTGACAGGGGCTCAGAACATGGAAGATCCCAGAAAAGGCTTTGCATACCTGATCGGGGCTCTTGAAATACTGGATCAGGAATTACCCCAGGATGTAAAGGATAAGATCGTTCTGCTGGTAGTTTCCAATAGCGTCAATGAAGAGTTTGACAGGGTTACCTTTACCAAACAGAAAATAGATTATATAAAAGACTACAGGCTGCTGGCATTACTATACCAGGCTGCTGATCTTTTTGTCAATTCCTCTATTGAAGATTCCGGTCCTATGATGGTTTCTGAAGCCTTAGCCTGCGGAACTCCGGTTGTAGGCTTTGATACAGGTGTGATAACCAATATGGTAATAGATGATTATAACGGCTATAAAGCTCCATTGAAGGACAGTAAAAAATTAGCTGAAGGAATAAGAAAAATCTTTGAACTCAATAAGGATTCCTATAATATTTTTTCTAAAAATGCGGTTCATCAGGTAGAAGAATTTTCCTCCTATGAATATGCTGAAGAAATTTTTACCAACATTTTAAAATAACGAATGATCAAAAGACTTTATAATAAAAAAATTTCCGGCCTGGGACTCTCCATATTCAGGATTGTCTACACGTCGGTATTGCTTTGTGAAGTAATCCAGTTCTATTATTTCAGGCATCTGATCTTTGATAAAATCCCTTTTCTGGATCCTGCCGAAATTGATTTTGGAATTCCAATAAAAATCTGGATGATTGCCCTTATTTTTATCATATTAGGGCTTTTCACAAGACTGGCAACGATCATTAATTACCTGATGACCATTATTCTTATAGGCAGTATCAACACCTATGAGTATCATATGTTCTATGCTTATCTGGGAATCAATTTCCTGATGCTGTTTTTACCGGTTTCGAGGAATTTATCCCTGGACCGGCTTATTGAGAAATATAAGTATTCAAATACCAGGTTTCAGTATGATCCTCCCAAAAAAGTAAGTATTTTATGCTATTATATTCCCATGTTTATTGGGGTTGCTTTTGTATACTTTGATTCTATTTTTTATAAGTTTACATCGGCATACTGGACCCAGGGACTGGGTATGTGGTACCCGACAAGCATTCCCTTCACCAACTTTATTTCGATTCCTGCCATATTGGATCAGAAATATTTAATGCTGTTCTTCGGGTATCTGACACTCGTTTTTGAACTTGTTTTCATTTTCACATTCTTCCGCAAAAAATGGAGAGTTCCTCTATTGATTATAGGTATGGGACTGCATCTGGGAATATTGATATGTTATCCTATTCCATGGTTTGGTTTAGGAATGTGTGCCATTTATCTTTTGATGGTACCTGTTTCCTGGTGGGAAAAACTATTCACTGTCCGTAAAAAACCGGCCAAACTTACTTTTTACTATGATGGGGAATGTCCTTTATGCAACCGTACAAAGATTACGATCCAGCATTTTGATATTGCGGGAAGAATAGACTTTAAAATGGTACAATATTATGCAGAGCAGAATCCGTTACTGAAAGATATTCCAACGGATGAGCTTCTGGATGACATTCATTCGGTACAGGATGGCAAGGTATACAAAGGACTGGATACCTATATCAGGGTTTTTAATGCCATCACTTATTTAAAACCTCTGAGCTGGATATTACGCATTCCCGGAATTTACCATATCGGTAAAGCCGTATACAAATTTGTTGCAGAGAACAGAAATACTGAACGATGTACGGAGGACAACTGCGGATACACACCCCCATCTCTTCCCCCAGATGAGGATAAATTCAAAATTCTTCAAAGCTATACATTAAAAGACCTTAAGGTTTCGCTGATCAGCCTTGGACTCAGCATAGTAATCATATTACAGATTATCGTTTCCTATAATTCCATTAAAAATAAAGGAGGCTTTGAAAAAACACTTCTAGGAAAAAAGATAAGCAGACTTTCCGACGCTGTAGAAAAGCCCTCAAAAACTTATCTGGGAATCACTCACCACGCTGTTTTCATGGATTACCATTTCAGCGAATACAATCACATTGTTTCCCTTGCTTATCTCGATAAGAACGGGAACGAGGTCTGGCTGCCTATTATAGAAAAAGACGGAACTGCCGGAAGGTATCTGTATGGACCTACATGGATCAAATGGTCGTTCCGTACTACAGACAATATCATCAATCAGGAAAACCTGAAAACCGGAATCCGGGACTTTACAGCATTCTGGGCTGCAATGAACAATATCAACTTACAGGACGCAAAATTCATTATCAAGGTAAAGAAAATTGACACCACTCCCCATCATTGGGAAAAAGGATTTCTTTTAAAACAAATGAATAAGCCATGGCAGAATGTAGGAACGGCCCAATGGAAGGATAAGGAATTTTCAATACAGGTACCGGAGATCGAAACGTTATAACAAAGTATCCTCTTTCAAATTTAAATATTAATTAAATGGTGAAAAAAATTGCAATATTAGGAGCCAGCTATTTACAGATGCCCCTTGTTCAGAAAGCAAAGGACAATGGGCTGGAGGTTCATTGTTTTGCCTGGGACGATGGGAAAGCAGTATGTAAAGAATACTCAGACTATTTTTATGACGTTTCCGTTCTGGAAAAGGATATCATTCTTGAAAAATGTAAAGAGATAGGTATAAATGGTATTATTACAATCGCCACTGACATCTGTATTCCGACAATAGCTTATGTAGCGCATGAGCTCAATCTTCCGGGAAACAGTGTAGAATGTTCATTACTCACCACCAACAAATCATTGATGAGAAAATGTTTTGAGGAAAATAATATCCGATCTCCCCACTCTATTACAGTTTCCGAATTCAACCCTGATGATTTTAAAAATTTTAACTACCCTTTAATTATAAAACCTTCCGACAGATCCGGAAGCTTAGGTGTTATAAAGGTCAACTCTCTTGAGGAATGCAAAACAGCCATAGAAAATGCGATAAACTGTTCTTTTTCTAAAACCTGTGTGGTAGAGGAATATATCAAAGGGAAAGAAGTAAGTGTTGAAACCATTAGTTTTAAAGGCGAACATAGGATGATAACAATTACGGATAAAGTGATTACCTCAGAGCCTTACTTTGTAGAACTGGCACATCACCAGCCAAGTTCATTTCCTGACCATATTCAAAATAAGATACTGGATATTACTTATGCAATACTGAATGCTACAAAAGTAGAAAACGGAGCATCTCATGTGGAACTCATGATCACTGCAGATGGTGATGTCTATCCTATTGAAATAGGAAGCCGGATGGGTGGTGATTTTATAGGTTCGGATCTGGTGCAGCTGTCCACAGGATTTGATTATGTACAGGCTGTTTTAGATATCGCGTTAGGCCAGTTTAAACTTCCTGTTGAAATAACACAAAAAAAATATGCAGGTGTTTATTTTCTGTCTGAAAACACAAAATACCTGTTGCCTTTTTTTACTGACAGCAAATTCGACCAATACATTGTAAAGAAAGAAATTACAAATCCTTCTTTACAAAATGTACATTCCAGCAATGACCGGTCTGGATATTTAATCTATCAGTCTGACCAAAAAATTGACTTTGCATGAAACGTATCGCCATAATTGGATCAGGCCATTTGGGGCAACAGATCCTGTATCATATCCATACTGATACAGAAGATCAGGTTGTAGGCTTTTTTGATGACTTTCAGGAAAAAGGAAGCCTGGTAAAAGACCTTCCGGTATTAGGAGGCAAGAATGATATTCCGGATTCTTTTCAACAAGGCCTTTTTGATGAATTGGTAATTGCTATAGGATACAAGCATTTAGACTTCAAGAAACAGGTATTTGAAAGCTTTAAAAACAAAATCCCTTTTTACACCTTCGTTCATTCAACAAGCATTGTTGATCCTTCAGCCAAAATAGGAAGCGGAACTATTATTTACCCTAATTGTATGATCGATCAGGATGTAGAGATTGGAGATAATGTACTGATGAATATTTCCTGCTCCATTGCCCATGATTCTGTAATAGGAAATCATTGTTTCCTGTCTCCATCAGTATCTATAGCTGGTTTTGTAAAGGTTTCCGAATTATGTATTCTCGGGATAAACAGCACCATTATTGACAATATCAGCATTTCGGAAAAAGTACAGCTGGGAGGAGGATCTGTTGTCATCAAGAACATTTCCAATCCTGGATTGTATGTAGGAAATCCTGTAAGATTTATACGGTAATTTCATATGGGGTCAAATAAAAATATTTTTTTTGGAGGGTTAAATGAGTTAAGGGCAATTGCAGCACTTTCCGTAATTCTGCATCATATTGAATTATTCAAACACCGTGATCAAATCGGAAGTTTATTTGATTCAAAATACAGTGCCTATTTTATCGGACATTTAGGGAAAAACGGTGTATATCTTTTCTTTGTGCTTAGCGGATTTCTGATTACGTATCTTTTATTAGCTGAAAAAGGAAAAAATAACCATATCAACCTTAAAAAGTTTTATCTGAGAAGGATTTTCAGAATATGGCCATTATACTATATTATTATTTTCATATCCTTTATTGTTATACCGTTTTTAGCATCTGCTTTTCCTCTTTTTTCCATCACTCCGTCTTATTACCATTTAATAAAAGATACTTCCAACTATGATATAATGTCGGTATTTCTCCACATTATGTTTCTCCCCAATTTTGCCCTGAAAGCAGGAAAAGTTATTGTAGGAGCTTCACAATCGTGGTCAGTAGGTGTAGAAGAACAGTTTTATATCGTTTGGCCCCTTATAGTTTCCTTTTTCAATAAAAAAATAATGGTCTCGGTTTTCTTATGCATTTTGATTGCTTTTATTGTGATTAACCTGAAATTCCCCCATTCACTGATAGGTGGTATTGTCAGCATTATTCCGTTTGAATTTATGGCTATTGGTTCGCTGGGAGGATACTTTTATTCAGTATACGCTGATAAAATTACAGCGTATACAAAAAGTAAAACGATTTATGCAGCTGTATTATTGTTGATACTGGCACTGATTTCCATTCCTGTCTTTACTTTGTATATCCAAAACATTATTTTAGGATTTGTATTTCTGTTGCTGATAATAATAAGTATAAACCCATCAAACAAAGTTGTTCTGAGGAACAAGTCCTTTTCGTTTTTAGGAGGTATTTCCTATGGAATTTATATGTACCATCCGTTTATTATGTTTTTAATATTCCCTGTTTTTTATAAGCTATTAAAATTTTATAATAATATATTTGTATTTAATATTGGTGTATTTATTTTCATTCCGGGCCTGAGTATTTTAATCAGCTATGGCTCTTACAGGTATATTGAAAAGAAATTTATAAACATCAAAGATTCAAAATTCAAAACACTATGATCCCATTTAATAAACCATTTATCATTGGTAAAGAGCTTACCTATATTGAAGAAGCGGTAAAAAGCGGTAAGATTTCCGGAGATGGAATTTTCACAAAGAAGTGCCAGCAGTTTTTTGAGCAAAAATATCATTTCCCAAAAGTGCTGATGACAACATCATGCACGGACGCGCTGGAGATGGCAGCGATTTTATGCAATGTGGAGCCGGGTGATGAAGTCATTGTTCCGAGCTATACTTTTGTATCTTCAGCCAATGCCTTTGCCCTTCGGGGAGCTAAAATAGTTTTTGTAGATTCTTGCCATGACAATCCTAATATTGATCCTGTAGAAATAGAAAAACATATCACAGAAAAAACAAAGGTTATCGTTCCCGTACATTATGCAGGAGTAGCCTGTGATATGGAAAAGATCATGGATCTGGCCCACAAGCACAATCTGTTTGTAGTGGAAGATGCGGCACAGGCTATTGACAGCTATTATACATTCTCAGACGGAACCAAGAAAGCATTGGGATCTATAGGGCATTTTGCAGCTTTCTCTTTCCACGAGACCAAAAATATCATTGCCGGAGAAGGTGGAATGCTGGTCATTAATGATTCCCAATATTTTGACCGTGCTGAAGTGATCCGGGAAAAAGGAACAAACCGAAGCGCATTCTTCAGAGGAGAAGTGAATAAATACGGCTGGGTGGATCTTGGCTCATCATTCCTACCTTCAGAGATCATATCGGCCTTTCTATATGCTCAGCTGGAAAACCTTGAGGTCATTCAGAAAAAAAGACTAGAGATATGGGACAAGTATCAGAATGGATTGTCTTCATTACAGGAGCAAGGTTTTGTTTCCTTACCGGATATCCCTTCCTATGCGACAAACAATGCCCATATGTATTATATTGTTTGCAGAAGTTACGATGAAAGAACCCATTTGATCCAGCATTTAAAAGCTCAGGATATTCACCCTGTTTTTCATTATTTAAGTTTAAACAAAAGTGATTTTTTCTTAGCCAATAATCCTGAAAAGGATATTCCTAATTCTGATCATTTCACAGATTGTCTGCTTAGACTGCCATTTTATTATGAATTATCTGAAACTGAGCAGAATAAAATTATCGAACTGATCAACAGTTTTTTTACAAAATAATATCAGGACTGCATCATTTTTCAATAATAAAAATATGAATTTTTTGAAAAAACATATTGTAAAATTTTTATTCAACGTACTGAATTCCAATGCTTATAAAATTCACCAGCAAAACAAGCTGAATGAATGGGCTAAAAAAAGCTTTAAGAAATTCGGGACAAATTCAGCCATTCCGGAAGAACATTGGATAAAAAATCCTAAATATATCTCTATAGGTAAAAACTTCAGCGCTCTATATCATTTAAGGCTGGAAGCCTGGGACCGTTTTCAGGGAGAGACATTCAATCCTGAAATAGTGATTGGTGATGATGTTATCTGCAATTCTGATGTTCACATCGGGGCGATTGATAAGATCGTTATAGGAAACAATGTTCTCATGGCAAGCAGGATATACATTTCCGATCATTCCCACGGAAATATTACTGCTGAAGATTTAGAAAAGATCCCAGGCATGAGACCCCTGTATTCCAAAGGTCCGGTGATCATCGAAGACAATGTATGGATCGGTGAAGGAGTATGCATACTTCCCGGAGTTACCATTGGAGAAAATTCTATCATAGGAGCCAATGCGGTAGTCAACAAAAGCTTTCCTAAAAATTCTGTAATTGCAGGAATTCCTGCCAGATTAATAAAAACATTAGAAAACTGATTATGAAAAAAATAAAGCCCCTTGCATTTTATCTTCCCCAGTACCACCCTGTTCCCGAAAATGACGAATGGTGGGGAAAAGGATTTACCGAATGGACCAATGTAGGTAAAGCCCAACCTTTGTTTGAAGGACATGAGCAGCCTATATACCCTGCAGATCTGGGATATTATGACCTGCGTGTTCCGGAAGTAAGAGAGCAGCAGGCCCAAATGGCCAAAGACTATGGAGTGCACGGATTTATCTATTATCATTACTGGTTCGGAAACAGTAAGCAATTACTGGAACGTATTGCCAACGATGTGCTGAAATCCGGAAAACCGGACTTCCCCTTTTGCTTCTGCTGGGCCAACGAAACATGGTCCGGGATATGGCATGGCCTTTCTGAAAAAATACTGGTAAAACAGGAATATCCTGATGAGCAGGACCTGATCGCCCATTTCGAATATCTTTTACCTTTCTTCAAAGATGAGAGGTACATAAAAGTAGATAATAGACCGGTTTTCATCATTTATGATCCGAATCATCTGAACGACGGAGACCCTCATTATATCTCAAAATTCAGAGAGCTGGCAAAGAAAAACGGATTTGATGATCTGTATATCATGGCTTCCAATAAGCTTCGTGACGATATAGATTTTCAATCGATGGGTTATGACGGCAAGATTTCCAATGCATTTCAGAAAGCATGGGCACCTTACGTTCAAAGTAAAGACTATATATCTTCTTACGACTATTACAAGAACAGGGTTAAAGGACTTGTAGGAATCAAGAAGAAAGAGCAAAAGAAAGTCAGAGTTCAGGACACCAATCTGGTGGTCAGAGATCTAAAGTTCGAAGAGCATAATATTCCTAATTTCCCCTGCATATTGCCTAACTGGGACAACACCCCAAGAAGCGGCTATAATGGAATCATCCTGGGCAACAATTCTCCGGAATTATTCGAAAAACAGGTAGAAAAAGCAGTCAATTATCTCGAGGATAAAAATGATTACCCCGAACTGTTCTTAATTGTAAAATCCTGGAACGAATGGGCAGAAGGAAATATACTGGAACCGGACAGAAAATATGGTTTCGGATATCTGAATGCATTAAAAAAAATATTGAATAAACACAAATAGAAATGAGTAAATTCAGCGTACTTGTCGCCAATTATAACAATGGACATTTTTTTGAAGAATGCTACCAAAGCTTAATTGCTCAGACTGAAACAGACTGGGAAACGGTAATCCTGGATGACGGCTCTACTGATAACTCCCTGGAAATTCTAAAAAAGATCGCAGACAAAGATCCCAGGGTCAAAGTTTATCAGAATGAAAAAAACAAAGGGATCGGGTATACCAAAAAGAGATTGATAGAACTCGCTGAATCTGAAATATGCGGTTTCCTGGATCCTGATGACGCTTTGGTACCTCAGGCGCTGGAGCTTATTTTAAAGGCCCACGCAGAGAATGAAGAAGCGGGACTGGTATATTCCAATCTGGTATTTTGTGATGAGCACCTCAACCCAAAATCGGTACACAAAGCAAAACAGATCACAGCATTAGACCAGTCTTATTATAATTTCAAAGGAGAAATTTCAAGCTTTGCCACTTTAAAGAAGACGATCTATGAAAAAACATCCGGTATCGATCCTTTCTTAAAAATCGCTGAAGATAAGGACTGGTACATGAAGATGTGCGAAACAGCCCCTGTAAAATATATAGACGAAGATCTCTATTTATACAGAATCCATAAAAACGGTATTTCTACAACCCAAAATATGGAAAAAGCCGTATTCTGGCACTGGGTAGCCATGATAAAGATGGCTGAAAGAAGAAACATTAATATTGAAGATCTTTTTCTGCAAAACTATGTTTCAAAAAACAAATATGAGCAGCTGCTTCATAAGCTGGATCGTGTAAAAAAATCGAAATGGGCAAAACTGGGTGATAGGCTTGGATTGTTTAAAATTTTTAAATATCTGTAACTGCCTTTACAGGACTAAGTGTAATATAATCCCAGCTTAATTAGAAAAAGAATATATGATTATTGGTAATGGAATTCTGGCAAACGCCGTAAGATCTTATGACAGAGAAGATGTAATGTATTTTGCATCGGGAGTTTCCAATTCACTGGAAAAAGATCCTTCTGAATTTGAGAGGGAAATCACCCTTTTACAATCCAGCATCGGAAAATATCCCGAAAAAAAACTGATCTATTTTTCAACATGCAGCATTTATGACCCTACCAAAGCGGACAGCCCTTATGTAGCTCACAAGCTGAACGCAGAAAAGATCATTACAGAGCAATGCGGAAATTTCATCATTTTCAGAGTAGGAAATGCTGTAGGCCGTGGAGGAAACCCGAATACATTAATTAATTTTCTTAAAAACTCTATCTTATCAGAAAAGCGGTTCACCATTTACAGCCATGCAAGAAGAATCCTGATCGGTATAGATGATATTGCATTATTTGCGGAGCGCTATCTTGACGACCTCAACAATGAAACCGTTAATCTTACTTATCCTTATCAATATTCCCTGTCAGAGATCCTGACCCGGCTGGAAGTTCACCTTGGTAAAAAGGCGGTCTATGAAAATATAGACGAAGGCTCCTATTATAATATTGAATTCAGTCCTCTTACGGAATCTTTTTTTACGGGGATATCCGCTGAAGAATACCTGAACAGATTATTCACAGCTTATTTATGAGTATTAAAAAATCATAAACAATCTACATGAAATACAGGGTGAATCTTTTGAATACAAGAAAAATCATACCTTTATAACCGGTAATGCTGCCGGAAAAAACAGCAGAAGCAAAAATTTAATTTATATTTCCCCTCACAATATAAAAGTTAATACAAATGATTACAATGACCGGAACCACAGTTCCACCTATAGAAAATGAGCAGCTGAGGCTGTCCCGCATACAGGAAAAACATACAGTTTTGACCTTCAAGGCACATACAGGTAAAGCTTTTGAAAACGGATTCAGTTATCTTTTACAATAAAAAACATATTGAATGGCAAATAAAGTCTCCATCATTGTTCCATGTTTTAACCATGCAAAATATCTGGAGGAATGCATACAATCTATTAAAAATCAATCCTATTCCAATTGGGAATGTATTATTGTAGATGATGGCTCAACAGATGATACTGAAGCTGTATCCCGTAAGCTTGAAAATGAAAAAATAAAATATGTCTATCAGGAGAACAGAGGGTTATCAGGAGCGAGAAATACAGGAATAAGAAATGCTTCAGGTGATTATATCCTGCCTTTGGATGCCGATGATACGCTTAATCCTCAGGCTTTAGAAAAAATGATTGCTGTTTTTGATCAGGCACCGGAAACGTTAATTGTATTTTCAGATACAGTGACCTTCGGACATACCAGCAAAAAATCTAACCTTCAGGAAAAATTTACCCTTAAAGAACTGCTTTTGGGAAACAAGCTATACTGTACTTCCATGTTTGCTAAAAAATACTTTGATGAAGGGATCATATATGATGAAAAATTAAGACATGGCTTCGAAGACTGGGAATTCTGGATCCAGCTGATATCCTCCCACAGAGAGCAGCCGATCACCAAAATTGACTATCCTGTTTTCAACTACAGATCCCACCCGGAAACCTCGATGATCAAAGAAATTACAGGAAGTAATGACAAAAAAGAGTTTATATACCATGCGGTGTATGAAAAGCATAAAGCACTCTTCCATGAGTTTTTCCCAAGCTATATTGCGCTCTTGAACAGAAAAACCTTTTATGAAAAAAAACTTGAAAATATATATGGCAGCAAGCCCTATAGAATATATAACTTTTTAATAAATTTATTTAGATGAGTCAGTTTGTTCACGTTATAATGACAAGATTCAATGTTCCTACAAGAGGCTGGAACGAAACACGTTCGGGTTTTAAACCACTTACAGAAGAATGGCTGGATGACAGATTCAGGCTGTTCAGAACCTATGTTCTTCCTTCCTATAAAAACCAAACCAATCAGAATTTCGTCTGGCTTCCTTTTTTTGATGTAAATACTTCAGAAAAATTCAGAAAAATCATTGCAGAGATTCAAGAGGAGTATCCTACTTTCAGGCCTGTTTTTGTAGAGGATTTTGATGAGATGAAAACAAAGGCGGTAGAAGTTATTCCGCAGTTTTTCACTCCGGAGACAAAATTCGTCATCACCAGCGAGCTGGATAATGATGATATGCTGCATAAGGATTATGTAAAAACCGTACAGGAATACTTCAAGCCGGTACATGACCTTGTTATCGATTTAAGAAGAGGCTATCAGCTTACTATGCAGCCGAACCATAAAGCGGTAGTTACGGTATACAATGCAGTGGCCAATCCGTTCGTAAGCCTGGCAGAAAGTGTAGACAACTTCAAGACCATGCTGAAAGAAAGAGCTCATAACAGCTACCGTGATTATGAAAACTTCTCTATAGAAGACAGCAAGGAGATGTATATCCAGATTGTTCATCAGTATAATTTAATGAATTCTACCTTTAAGCATAAGGCTGTTCCGGAAGTTGACTTTTCAGAATATGGAATGACGGAAAGCACCAGGTTTACGATAGACCGCTTCAAAACATTACAGCATAATATTGCCCGTGTGCCTTTCGTTCTGGGTCTTATCATGAAAAAGATCTTTAGGATCACATAATTGCAGTTAAAAGAATTCAGTATCATATTTCCCACTTATTAAAAATGAAAATTTCAGTAGTTGTTCCCGTTTATAATGCCGAAAAATTTGTTTCCCAGGCTGTAGAATCCGCTCTTCAGTTTGAAGAAGTCTATGAAGTAGTCCTGGTGGAGGATAAATCTCCCGACAACGCGTTGCAGGTCTGCCGGGAACTTGCTGAGAAATACAGCAGGGTAAAGCTTTATCAGCATCCTGACAAAGGTAATCACGGAGCCGGAGCCAGCAGGAATCTGGGAATAGAAAAAGCGGAAGGAGACTTCATCTCATTCCTGGATGCAGATGATTACTATCTTCCCAACCGCTTTGATGCGGAAAAGGAACTCTTTAAAAATGACGATGTAGACGGTGTCTATGGAGCAATTGGAGTTCATTATTATTCAGAAAAAGCAAAAGAGCAATATTACAAAGTATTCGGAGACCGTTTAACAACCGTTTATCAAAAACAGCAGCCCGGAGATGTATTTCCCGGACTGCTTAATATGAGAGGAACTTTCGGGCTGTTCAGCCTGGATGCTCTGACCCTCCGGAAAAGTTCTCTGAAAAACATGGAATATTTCTTTAAAACCCATTTAAGGCTTCACCAGGACACGGAATTTATATTCAGGCTTTCCTATTACCTGAATTTATATTCGGGAATTATTGACAGTGCTGTAGCCGTAAGGGGAGTACATGAGAACAACAGAATTACCAAAGTAGACAGCCGGGAAGTAAAACCGGCTTCAACAAGAGTTGTACTCTGGGCAGAGGTGAACAGATGGGCAGAAAGTGAAGATACGCTGCCTGAAGAGATCAAGCTCCATATCAAAAGAGTTTACAGAAGCTTCCTGATCGCCAATGCTCCCTTCCTGAAAAAATGGGGAATGATCTCCAAATATTTATTGACGGATTATCCAAGCATGCGCTCAGGGCTTTATAATATCAATTTTAGAAAGCACTTATTCTGACACTTCCAGTTATAAACTAAAAATTTAGTTTATAACTGGAAATCATTGATATTCATTCCTTTTGAAGCTGATCTTTCTCAAAATATTCCTCATTGGCTTTTCAATGCACTGATAGAAAATTGCTGAGCAGATCAGCATTACAATAATGTAGATAACAAATACGGTATCAATATCAAAGCTGTATTGCTGTGCTCTTAAAAACTCCCTCAGCAGATAAAGGATGGGGATATGGGTAATGTACACCGCATAGCTGATCTCACCAAGATATTCCAATGGCTTTTGTGAAAACATTTTTGTGAGCCATCCGTTATTAAAGGAGATCAGAATAATAGCAGGTACAAATAGTAAAGCCATCAGACCATTATGGTAAAACAGCGGAACGAACATCAGCGAAACCATTACCAGCAGAAAAAGCAGAACGATGTGAAGATCATACTTCTTTTGCCTGAAATTCTTAATAAAATATAGGCCTGCAAGGTTTCCGATCAGAAACTCATTGAGATGCCATACAGGAAAATAATATAGAAATTCGTGGCTTTTAGTATGGGGTCCCTTATATATTCCCAAGGTAGGATACCAGTTTGAAAAGACCTGGGTAACCATCCAGATGACAATAGCAAAGATCCAGATCGCTTTATTCTTTTTGGAATAAAAATAATTGTACAGTACAGGAAAAATCAGATAGAAAAAGAATTCTACTGAAATTGACCAACCTGGAAAATTTAAGATCATGGCTTCTCCGGGAATCCAGCTTTGTATGCCCAATCCGTACAAAAGAACCTTATGCCCGTCAAAAGGATGATATCTTGTTATAAAATACAGCAAAAGCCCAAGTACATACAACGGGTAAATTCTTGCAAACCTGTTCTTATAAAATTCTAAATAGTCTATTTTATTCTTCTGACCGTAAGCCACGATCATAATAAAGCCTGAGAGAATAAAAAAGTAGCTGACTCCCACATTCGCCCTCAAAAAAAGATTGGAAATATAATCTATTCTATATAAAAACAGATCTTTATTGAAATGGGAAATAACAATTGCCATGGCAGCAATAAATCTGGTAAATGTAATCTGACCTATCTTCACAGAAACACAAAATGCTTTACTTTATCAAAACACATCTGCCCCCAATCTGCTGACAGTTTTATTTCATTTAAAGTGTTAATTTTAAGGCACAAAAATAAGATTTATTATTATAATTCTGTAAAACAAATTATATTTGTAATTACAAGTGTGAAAACAAATTTAAATATGCTTCATGAAATCCTAGCAAAACTTCAACGAAAAAGTCAGATTTCACTTCTCAGAAAACACCCTAATGTTTCCTTTAAAGGAATAAAGCTTGGGACCAGCAACCATTTTATTCTTCATGGAAATTTAAAAAAGGTGAGTATCGGAGAGGGGGTCAGCTTCAGGAACTATGTTCATGTTCTTGTGCAGCAGAATGCCAGCCTGGAAATCGGAAATAACTTTTTCATGAACAATTTTTGCTCTATCAATTGTCTGGACAGCATTTCCATAGGTGACAATACGTTATTCGGTGAGAATGTAAAACTGTATGATCACAACCATGCCTATGAGACTCATCCTAACTTTAAGTTATATTCTTCTGAATTTACCACAGCACCTATCAAAATCGGGAAGAACTGCTGGCTTGGCAGCAATGTCACCGTGCTGAAAGGAGTGACCATAGGAGACAACTGCATTATAGGAGCAGGCTGCACCATTCATAAAGATATTCCATCCAATACAACAGTAATCAATCATCAGGAATTAATATTCAAGACACACCCATAATGAAGTTCTCCATCCTTATCGCACACTATAATAATGCGCTCTTTTTCAAAGACTGCTTTGATAGTATCATGGCCCAGACCTATACCAACTGGGAAGTCATTATTGTAGACGATTGCTCTGATGAATCAGAAAAACAGACAGTAAAAGAAATGATCTCCGCAGATCCCAGGTTTTCCTTTTATGAAAACACAGTCAATAAAGGAGTGGGATATACTAAAAAAAGATGTGCAGAACTGGCAACAGGTGACATATGCGGCTTTGTTGACCCTGATGATGCTTTAACGCCTGAAGCCTTAGAAGAAAGTATACAAGCCTTTACAGACAAGAATATTGTAGCTACTTATTCTCTTTTTCACGTCTGTAATGAACAACTGGTTCCTGAAAAGCTATTTCCATACACCAAAAAAATAAAAAACAGGGACCCGAATTTTTTTAATATAAGATTTGAAGTTGCTCACTTTTTCACTTACAGAAAAAAAACGTATGATCAGACCGAAGGGATAGATGACAGCCTTACCTCCTCAGTAGATCAGGATCTCTATCTGAAATTATACGAAAAAGGAGACTTTTATTTTATAAAAAAATCCAACTATCTGTACAGAATCCACGCTAAAGGAGTTTCCCAGGATAAAAAAAAGAAAGAAAAATTACGTAAAAACTGGCATATTGTATTGTATAATGCTCTCAAAAGAAGAAATACAGACCGCTTGTATGGTACAGATATTGATAAAATTGATGATCTGCCTGACTTTATTTTCAACAAACAAAACACATTGCTTTCACGAATCATAAGAAAGTTCTCATGACTTTAAATAAAAAAATAAAAATTTTGTTCAGACACCATTCCATGGAAATGGGAGGTGTGGAAAAAGTTCTGCTGGGACTTCTCAACAATCTCGACACTGACAAATACGAAATGACCGTATGCCTTACGCTCAATCAGGGAAAACTACGTGATGAACTTCCCAAGCATATCCGGAAGGTTTACCTTACGGACGGAAAAGAAGATTTTTCCGGCAATTCCGTATTGCAGAAACTGCAGCTGATCGCGAGAAGGATCAAGCTCAGAAAGCTGAAGAAAAACCCTGCTATTGCAGACCGCATCATCAATGACACTTTCGATATAGAGATCGGAATGGATTATAGAGATTACGATGTTATTCTCAACTCAACCCAGAAGAACTCAAAAAAAATAGGATGGTTTCACTCTGAGATCAATGTTCCTAAATTTCAGCCGTTGGTCCCTGGAATACTAAAAAGTTTTCCCCAGTTCGACCATATGGTGTACTGCTCCCACAAAATAAAGGATATGATGCATCAGTATTATCCTAAATTGGATTATCCTGCAGAAAGTGTGATCATCAACCCTATTCCTATCGAGGAGATCAAACGCAAGGCAGAAGAAAAACTGGAAAATTTCCCTGAAGGACCTGTTTTTGTCTCTATCGGAAGACTGCATTCAAGAAAAGGCTACCACAAGCTTATTGAAGCTCATAAAAGGCTTATAGATGAAGGTTTCCATCATAGTATTGTTATCATTGGTGATGGTGGGGAAATGAAGAACCTTAAGGCTCAGGCAGCGAGCAATAATGTAGAAAAAACGTTTATTTTAGCAGGAAATCAAATGAACCCTTATCCTTATATCAAAAAGGCGGATTATTTCGTTCTTCCTTCCGAATCTGAAGCGTGGCCGCTGGTAATCGCCGAAGCACTGATTCTTCAGAAGCCTATAGTGGCGACCAATGTGGGAGACGTAGGACTTATGATCAAAGACAGGGAAACAGGATACCTCATCAACTATGATGTTGATGAGATGTATAAAGGAATGAAAGCCTTTCTTACAGATCCTGATCTGGTTCTCCACATCAGGGAGAATCTTAAAAATATTGAGAATCAGTTTGACAACCAAAAGATATTCGACAGCGTGGAAGAGATCATAGAAACTCTCCATAAACAATAAATTACTGCGCAGAATATCCTCCGTCAATCACAAGATTGGTACCCGTCACCCATCTTGCTGCGTCGGAGAGAAGAAAAATACAGGCATTCGCTACATCTTTAGGCTCACCTATTCCCAGCGGATGCTTTTTTATGATTTCTGATGAAGCGTCTTCACCGAGATCTTCAAACATCTTTTCCAAAATCGGAGTATTGACCATGGCAGGACTTATACTGTTGACACGGATATTGCCTCTGGAAAGTTCCATTGCCAATGAACGGGTCCCGGCAATTACGGCTCCCTTACTGGCTGAATAGGCAGCCTTTCCTGCCTCTCCTACCATACCGGCGACAGATGAAATAAATACAAAGCTGGAAGTTTCCTCTTTATATTTCTTTAAAGACAAGATCTTTGCAATTTCAAACCCTGCAATGACATTGATCTCAAATATATCATGATACAGCTGGGCACTATGCTTTTTCAGCGGCAAGGTCTTCTCTATTCCCGCACAGTGTATAAAGCCTGATACTTTCCCCAAAACAGCAACTTTTTCTGCGATGATCGCTTCAAGCCGTTCAGAATGAGTAATATCTTCAGCAATGATCTCAACCTTTGTTCCGGGATTCAGCAAAGAGGCTGTTTTCATCAGCTCTTCCTCATTTCGTCCTACAAGAATCAGATTGGCTCCACTGTTGCTGCATTCAACAGAACAGCTTCTCCCGATGCCGGAAGAAGCCCCTGTAATAAGAATTGTTTTATTGGTTAACGAGAAAGCATCCATTAATCTTCAAAGTTTTCTTTCCCTATCGCATTCATCAGATCCGAAACGGTTTCTATATCCTTAAACTGTTTGGTATCGATCTTTTTATTGAAGTTTTCATCTACAAATGCAATGACAGAAAGCAAACTGATTGAATCATAGCTCTCCAAAGATTTTAAATTGGTTTCAACAGTAAGCGTTTCATCTTCTTCCAGCTCCTCCTGTAGTTTTTCTAAAAAAACGGATGTTTTCATATTTATAATTTTAAATGTTGTTAGTCTTATATTTCCATTATAGTGGCGCCCCAGGAGTATCCTACTCCAAATCCGGCCATTAAAACCTTATCTCCTTCTTTCAGCAATCCCTTATCCATCATATTCTTAAGAGCGATAGGAATGGTGGCTGAGACCGTATTCCCGGTTTTTTCCATATCAATATAGAACTTTTCTGCCGGTATTTTGGTTTTCTTCCTTAAATAGTTCAGCATAAAAGAATTGGCCTGATGAAAAACGAAATGATCAATATCATCCATCGTCATACCATTCACTTCAAGGGTTTCTTTTACCAGCCCCGGAATATTTTCAATGGTAAAATTAAAGATCTCAGGACCATTCATGTAAATATTTTCAGGACCGAACTCATGATCGGGATTCAGCTCAAAATCTTTTCTGAAAGCACCTTTTTTAACGATCAGGTTTTCAGCACCACCTCCGTCTGTTCCCAGACAGAACTGATAATCATTGATGCCCTCTGCTTTTTCAACAATTGCAGAAGCGGAAGCATCCCCGAATATGCTCCTGTTTCCTTTATCATCAGGATGAATATGCTTGGTATAGGTTTCTGAAGTAACCAAAAGAATACTTTTGGCAATTCCTGCAGAGATCAGTCCTTTGGCAAAAGCCAGCCCATACACAAACCCTGAACAGCCCAGGTTAAAATCTATAGCCCCGATATTTTTCCTGAGCCCCAATCTGTCCTGCAAAATACAGGCCGTTGTAGGCAGGAAATACTCCGGACTTTGGGTACAGAACAGGATAAAGTCTACTTTATCCCTGTCATAGTTTTCAAAAAGCTTTTCTGAAGACTGTACAGCCATATCCAGCACCGTTTCATCGTCAGAAGAGATATGGCGTTGGCTGATACCTACTTTTTCCTGAATTCTCTCAGCACTCCACTCTGGAAAGTGTTTTTCCAGATCAGCATTGGTAAGCACCTGCTGAGGAAGATAATATTCTATTTTTGAAATTTTCATCATATTAATAAATTCTCTTTCTTTGCAAAAGTAAATAAAAACAAATTTACACCTGTGATGATTTTTATATTTAGAATCCTATTAAAAATAGACTCCCTCTATCATTCTTTTTTGAATAGGGCCAGCCTTGAAGTGGCGAAATACAGAGGCATGAAAGTCGGCAAAAGCTTTAATATGCCGGATAAGATTTATTTCGGAACAGAACCCTACCTTATCGAGATCGGTGACAATGTGAATATTGCAGGAGGAGTAAGATTTGTCAATCACGGCGGAACCACTACCCTTCTGAGAAAGCTTCCCGGCTATGAGGACGCGAGGATTCTCGGAAGAATAAAGATCGGCAATAATTGTACAATCGGGCTGAATTGCGTAATCATGCAGGATGTACAGATCGGAAACAACTGTATTTTGGGAGCCAATTCCGTATTGTCACAATCTATGCCGGACAATACAGTATTTATCGGAAATCCGGCCCAGTTTCTCTGTACGATTGAAGACTATGGAGACATTGTCCTCAGGAACAGCCCGGAATATCCCCGTGAACTGGAGAAAGACAGGAAAAAGCTGGATGCCTATATCAAAGAAAATCTTCCTCACAAGTATAAAAAAGCAAGAAAAATTAAATAATTATTTTAATCTTGTAAAAATTATAAAACAAAAACAAATTGAAAAAGAAAAAACTCCTCATTCGTATAGGCTCTTTACGCCACGGCGGTGCTGAAAAAGTTTTGATCAACTTTCTGAAAAATCTTCCTCCTGATAAATATGAAGTGGATCTTTTGGTCAATCTTTATTCAGGGCTCTATATAAAAGAAGTTCCGTCCTGGGTGAATCTGTACTATCTGCTGAAAGGAGAAATGATAACCACCAACAGACCACAGGATATTCCTGTGAAAGCGTACAGGGTGCTTTATCAGAAAATGTTTCTTTGGTTCCCTTCCCTTCTTTACAAATTTGTTTTAAAAAATAAAAAATATGATGTAGAGATTGCAGCCATTCATGCAATGTACCGGGAAATTCTATCCAGCCCTCAAAAAGATTCGAAAAAGATCATATGGGTACAGAATGACATCTTCAATCTGAAAGAATATACCCCGGAAGTGATCAGGCAGTTCTTTAAGTTTGACAGAATCCTGGTGATTTCCAATAAACTGCAGGAAGGCATGCATAAGCTGGCAAAAAATGACACTGAAAAGCAATCGGTCATCAAAATATACAACCCGATCGACAAAGAAGATACTTTAAGAAAAGCTGATATCACGGTCAACGATTATCCTTTCCGGAATGATCTCCCTACCTTTGTAACGGTAGGAACCGTTTATCCTCAGAAAGGCTACGACAGACTGCTGAACGTCCACAAAAAACTGATCGACGAAGGATTGAAGCATCAGCTTCTGATCATCGGAGACGGATATGACTTTAACAATATTCAGGATCAGCTCAATAAATCAGGACTTCAGGATACGGCAAAAATGCTTGGCTTCAGCAGCAATCCTTATCCGTATATGAAAAAGGCAGACTTTTATATCATGTCTTCACGCCATGAAGGCTTTCCTACCATCATTGCTGAGGCCCTTATTCTCAACAAACCTATTTCCGCTACAGACATTTCAGGAATCAGAGATCTTCTGCAGGACGGAAAACTTGGAAATATCACACCCAACTCTGAAGAAGGGATCTATGAAGGGATGAAGAAGTTCCTTACAGATAATTCCGTTTCTGAGCAATATAAAAAACAAATTTCCGAAACTGAGCTTCCGTTTGTTTTAGAAAAATCTGTAGAGCATCTTCAGAAAATAATTGATGAAGTTTAAAAACCTTGACTATGGCCGATTATTCAATTATTCAAAAAGACTTTTACCGGGAAAGCGGAAAGTGGCTTTCAAAATTTGAGATCTGGAAAAAGTGTATTAATCCCAATCTCCATTTCATTTATATTCTGAGAATGGCTCAGAAGTACCAGAAAAAAGCTTTTCTGAATACGTTCTGGCGGATCGTTTTAAGACATTACCAGATCAAATACGGATTTCAGATCTATCCTGAAACGCAGATCGGAGAAGGCTTTTACCTGGGGCACTGGGGAAGCCTTGTGATCAATCCGAAAACCATTATCGGAAAAAACTGCAATATTGCACAGGGGGTTACTATCGGCCGGCAGAACCGGGGTAAAAATGAAGGTTCCCCTGTTATCGGTGATGAAGTATGGATAGGTGCCAACGCTGTAATTGTAGGCGCTGTAACGATCGGCAATAATGTATTGATCGTTCCCAACTCTTATGTCAACTTCGATGTTCCCCCGAATTCTGTTGTTATAGGAAACCCAGCCAAAATCATCCCGACAAGCGACGCTACGAAAGATTATATCAACCGTAAAGTATAGTGAATCCAGCAGTTATAGTAAAAAATCTATTGCGATCATAAATTATTTCATTTAAATTTGCAAAAAAATCATTGTTGGCCTTCCCAATAACAAGACAATAATTAATTTGAAGTCAATATAATCTTTGTCTGTGTCACATTTAGGGAGAGTTCCTGCAATGTTCTTGTTCTGAAAAACCGCTGAAGATTAAAAACACAACCCTAATATAATTATTAACTAAAAAATAATTTTTGATGAAAAAAATACAACTTGAAATCCATTCTTTTTTATCTGTATCATCTGTTCTATAGTTTCATTTTCTACAATTACGAAAATCTAAGCGGAAAAAGCAATCCGCTGTGAAACTTTGTCGACAATCTTACCAGCAGTTTCCTTTTGAGACGGTACAGTATCTGCAACACTAAAGAATTATTGTTTGATCTGATATTCATTTATTTCAGATAGTACATTATTCTGAACCTTCAGCTACCCTTACCGGAAACTCCTGAGACAGATTATACAATTATCTTAACAGTAAAGGCAACTTCATATAATAACCATGCTCAAAAAAACTATTCCCATTCTCATTATTTTAATTTATCTCGCAGGCTTCCTGCTTTCATTCCCTTATATATTTGATAACTTATTCGGGACTGAGAAATGGGAAAGCATCAGAAATATTTTCGAATACGGAATGATGTTCTTTTCCTTCCTTATTTTTAATGCATTCCTTTTTAAAAACAGGTATACATCAATTATTGCCGTTATTCTATGTTTATTCTTAGGGCTTAATTTTTTGATATCAGTATCCTGTTATTTTATTTACCATTCCGGATTTAATGTAGGAATGGCGATAAGTATAGTGGAATCCAATGTGGATGAAGCAATAAGCATGTCTTATATGTTTATTTTACCGGGTCTTTTGTTTCTCATTTTTATGGGATTGCTGATCTATTCGGTCAATTATCTGAAAGATACCGTTACATTTAATTTCAGATATGGGTTCATTGCTTTACTATGGCTGATCATGCCTTTCACATTTTTTCTTAAGCATAGATATGTAAGCAATAAAGGCGGAGGAAAGATGATCAAAAGTGTCTATTATCATTTATCCGATTTCAATACAGCATTGAAGATTCAGGAAGATATCAGTATGATCAAAAAAAATGTTCCGGTTTTCAACATAAAACAAATACAGCCGGGGATAGAGAACGTTATTCTTATCATTGGAGAATCTGAAAGAAAGCAGAATATGTCATTATACGGCTATTCCAAGAAAACGACACCTTATACGGATCTGGAAGCTGAAAACATGATGATCTATGATCAGGCAGTTTCCCCTGCAGGAATTACCAACCTTAGCGTACCGCTTATCCTTTCCAGCATACATCCTGACGAATTCAGATACCGTTATGATAAATTATCTTACAATATCGTCAATCTTGCCAATCAGGCCGGCTACAATTCATTCTGGATCAGTACACAGGCAAGCGCTAAAGGAATAACTGCAATCGCCTCCATGGCCAAAAATAAAAAATGGGTAAATGGATATGACGAAGCAATCATCCCGGAACTAAAAAATGTCATTCAAAAAAGAGATCATAAATTCGTTGTTTTCCACATTATGGGAAGTCATCCTAACCCATGCAACAGACTGCCGGATAACTGGAAGTCCGGAAATATGGACTGCTATGACAATTCCATAAAATATACCGATTATGTTATGAAAGACATTTTCAGCACTCTTAAAAACACCAATTCAGTAGTCATCTACGCTTCTGACCACGGTCTTAAAATACAGGGTGACAAATTACTGCATATAGACTCCAAGGAATCCACACAGGTCCCGTTCTTTGTATGGTATGGTGATAAAGTACCTGCTGCATACAGAATCACAGGGCGTGATCCTAAACTGATCCAGACCACCTATATCTATCCGCTGCTCATGAAGTATATGGGGCTGGAAGCACCTCAGCATTATAAAAACGAAGAAAATAAATATTTAAACCTGAATATGAAGAGTATAGATTATGAAAAACTGACAAACTAACATCAGTAACAGATTCCCCTTCTTTTCCAAACGGCAGAATAATTACAACTTACTCACCGGATATCTGAAAATTTATCCTGGTTCTATTTTAATGATTACCAACAATCTGGCAACACGCTTGATAATACTTTCAATAACAGTCGTTTTAAAATGGGAATCTCCCCAATAATCTTTACTCAAATAAGACGGCCCCGAATCGGGGCCGTTTTTATATCACAGACATTTTCCTGTTAATAAAATAGGCAACCAGTATATTAGGAACCCAGCATAACCACGCTACAGCAACATAAGAGCCGGCAGGATCCTGTGTAAGGTTTTTCAACAGAGGGTACCACAATCTAAGCGTTACAGCAGCAAACGTACAGGCATAGCTATAGATCATGAACTTTTTATGTTGTATGATACAGCCTTTTCTTATTTGTACAACGCCCAGAAGCGTCATGATCAACCACATCAGTCCTAAACAGATAAATCCCAACGCCGAAATAATTCCTCCATTGGCATAAAATCCCATGTATACAGCAGATACGGAGCTTATGATCACCGCTGCTACGTAGAGCTTCCCAATGATCCTGTGCATTGTGACATGTTTATTCCGGAATGAATCACCAAACTGACGCCAGCCTATAAAAAGAGCCAGCCCTCCAAAAATAATATGAGCAAAAAATGCTGTTCTCCATATCAGATCATGAAGTACTTCAGGAGATTTGGAACCCAGAAAAGTATGCTTATGTTCCACAAATGCGTAGATCAAAGGATAAGCTCCTATACACAACGCGAATACACACATGATCACAAATAATAATTTTTTCATAACCTTCAATTAAATTTCCTGTAAAAATGAGAATTACAAAAGCTCCAACTGTTCCAAAATGAAAGGTGGAACTTATTTAACCTGAGTTCGGGATAAGAAACAAAGGTTTAAGTCAGGAAGCTGGAAGAGGGAAGCTGGAAGTTAATATTGGACAAATAATTTCTGATAGTTATCATAAAACTTGATGAAGTACTTCTTAAAACAAGAATGAAATTGATCTTCAGCTGTTTTCAAACCTCAATAACTTCCTTCTTCCAGCCTCCAGCTTCCAAATCTTATTTTCAAGCAAAGTGCCTTATCCCGAATTCAGGTTATTTATAAACCATTAGAAATAAGCAGTTTAAAAGAAATATTATTCTATAGTAATCCTTTGCCCTTTTAAAAACTCTCTTGGAGAGCAATTCATATACTTCTTAAAATTCCGGTTAAATGAAGTTTTGGAATTAAATCCACTTTCAAAGGCCAGTGACAGAATGGTAAATTTTTGATTTTCCGGCAAGACAGCTATTCTTTTGAACTCGTCAATCCTCTGCCGGTTGACGTAATCATAAAAATTTTTATTCTCAAGAGTATTGATCGTCTGGGATAATATATTCGGATGTACATTCAGCAAGCTGGCAACATGATCCAAATTCAATTCCGAATCCTTGTATAGTTTTTCATGTTCCATCTGATACACCAGCTTTTCATAAACCTCCTGTATAGTTCCTTTACCTGGAAAATTCCTTTGATATTTTACTGCTTCGGAAGGGTCATCACCCACCCGGCCTTCTTCAATGGATTCCATTTCTGCAATATCCAGATTTAAAATACCCACACGGCTTATCCCGAAATAAGCTGCCACCAGAATAAATACAACCACTAATGAAAAAATCAGAATATCATTCTTCAGTACCACGGCAATCCATATCATTCCAATGCCTATGATCAGATAATAGACCCAATTCAGGTTAATCTTCTCGGTATTGGAGAACAGGTCGGAAATCTGCTTTTTATATTTTCTTACGGCAAGAATACTCAGGCTTACATATAGGAATCCTGATAAAATGATCAGAATCTTCATACTTTTCCTTAAAGATTTATAAGCATTTCCACCATTCTGATAAACAGCAATTTTATCATGAGGAGACAGTAGCAGAAATTTAAGCAGCGCCAGATAAATTACAAGAGCTGGTAACAGGTGCAGCAGCCAGATTCTCCTGGGGTGATGCCCCGTGAGACACAGAATGTACAGATATAGCATTGGCCCATGAATCAAGGGAAAGGGAATTTCAAGTCCGAGGAAATAAGGAAACTTTACATAGTAACCAGAAAAAAACAATACAAAAAAAGTGAGGTGTATTCCTATGATCAGGAACCATGCTGCCAACAGATAATCTGCCATTATTTTTTTGCGTTTTCCAGCAATCAGGAATGAGGAGAAACAGGCAATAAAAATTCCGGCCAGATAAAATAACGGCGACAAAGTCTGAAGATCAAAATCCGGCATATAAACTAAAGGCTTAAAATCAATGTTTTAATTTATTCATTTTTTTCAAGATCTGATGATTTTTCTGATATAAAATCGACTGATCTTCAAACTATTTCTCACAAATCTTATTCTATTTTTTTAAAATTAAGAATTTTTTAATTCTGAAATTACAGATTTTAATTTATACTTTGTAATTTTATCCTGGTTTTTAAACATCTGAATGATCAGACAGCCAACATACCCTTAAAGCAAAGTATATCGGTGTATTAGACATGATTTTAAGCATATTTTAATATTAAACTTTGTTAAAAATGGGCGATTTTTCGGCAAAAAGTATATTTTTGCACAATTATTGATCTAGTCTATTGATTTTGGAAATAATTTAAACGAAATAAATAATTATAAACCTTTTTAAAATTTAAATTATGTCACCATCGTACGAAAGTATTTTCGAAAACAATAGGAAATGGGTAGAATCTAAAGTTTCGGAAGACCCACATTTCTTCCACGAGCTGGCAAAGACTCAGAATCCGGACTATCTGTATATCGGATGTTCAGACAGCAGGGCCACAGCAGAAGAATTGATGGGAGCAAAGCCAGGTGAGGTTTTTGTCCACAGAAACATTGCTAATGTTATCAATACTTTAGATATGAGCTCCACAGCAGTTATTCAATATGCTGTAGAGCATCTTAAAGTAAAACATATTATCGTTTGCGGACATTATAACTGCGGCGGTGTAAAGGCAGCGATGACCCCTCAGGATCTGGGATTACTGAATCCGTGGCTGAGAAACATCCGTGACGTTTACAGATTGCATCAGGCTGAACTGGACGCTATCGAAGATCTTGACAAGCGTTATGACAGACTTGTGGAACTCAACGTTCAGGAGCAGTGCATCAACGTAATCAAAATGGCCTGTGTACAGGAAAGATACATTTTAGAAGAGTATCCTGTTGTACATGGCTGGGTATTTGACCTTCGAACAGGTAAGATCATTGATCTGGAGATCGATTTTGAGAAAATCTTAAAAGATATTCAGAAAATCTACAATCTTACAAGTTCTGACTGGGTAATGAGCAGAAAGACCAAATAGTTTTTCTAAAAAAATGTAAAATGAAATTCTGGAGTGTTATTGTATTAATGTTTTTTCTGAATTTTACAGCGCTGCCAAGCATAGCTGCGGTTGCGGGCTGGGATATTCTGAGAACAAATATAATAGTCAATGAAGAAGAGCCCCATTCTCATCCATCCTCTTTTATTGTTTACGAAAAGACACTTCCGAAAACTCTGGATGTATTCGATTATCTGAAGTTTTCTGAACCTGGCCTTCAGGCCGTATCTTTTGTGCTGGTAGATGATTCCTTTCATCTGTCACCCTTACTCACTATTTTTTCTCCGCCTCCGGAAGCTTAATTTTTAAGTATAATTAGATTTTTTACTGTATTCATGCCATTTCCGGTAATGAATATTATGTATGTGCTTTAAAAATTAAATTTCCAATCTTTTATAATTGATTATTTAAGGATAAATCAGTCAGTTATATCTTTTTCAAAAATATCATGAAAAAAACATCATTATTAGGAGGAATCAAGGAGAATTTCCCTTCCGGGCTCGTTGTATTCTTAGTAGCCCTTCCACTGTGTTTAGGAATCGCTTTAGCATCCGGAGCACCACCATTATCCGGAGTTATTTCCGGGATCGTAGGAGGTCTTGTAGTAGGGTTTCTCAGTAATTCAAACATATCCGTTTCGGGGCCGGCAGCAGGGCTGACCGCCATTGTACTGACTGCCATTACTGACCTTGGAGCATTTGAACTGTTCTTATGTGCAGGTATTATTGCCGGATTGATCCAATTGGCTCTGGGATTCGTGAGAGCCGGAAGTATTTCCAATTATTTCCCCAATAACGTTATTGAGGGGATGCTTGCTGCCATCGGAATCATTATTATTTTAAAACAGATTCCTCATGCATTAGGATTCGATAAAGATTATGAGGGAAATGAATCACTGTTCACTAACGGTCTTAATTTTAACTATTTTACAGAGCTTTTAGGAGCAATTCATCCGGGGGCAATCATTGTGACCCTGGTATCTGTAAGTATTCTTATTGCATGGGACAAATTTCCTGCCTTAAAAAGAATGAAAATGCTGCCGGGAGCCTTAGTAGCTGTAGCTATTGGAATACTTTTAAATGAAGTATTCAAATTAATGGGAAGCTCTTTAGCGATTGGTAAGGAGCATTTGGTTTCATTGCCTGTTCCCAAGTCCCTGGAAGATTTTAAGAACCTGATCACAATGCCTGACTTTGCAGGATTTACTAATCCTAAAGTATGGATCGCAGGAGCAACGATTGCCATTGTAGCTTCTATTGAGACCTTACTTTGTATTGAGGCAGCGGACAGATTAGACAGACAAAGAAGAATTACGGATACCAATCTTGAACTTAAAGCTCAGGGAATAGGAAACATGATAAGTGCCTTCATCGGAGGATTGCCTATGACCTCCGTAGTGGTAAGAAGTTCGGCCAATGCCAATGCAGGAGCAACCTCCAAAATATCAGCAATGATCCATGGTGTATTACTATTGGTATGTGTGCTGACCATTCCTTTTATACTCAACCTGATACCGCTTGCCACCCTTGCTGCCGTATTAATTTTAGTAGGATACAAACTCGCTAAACCTGCAACCTTCAAGCACTTCTGGCATTTGGGGAAATTTCAGTTTATCCCGTTCGTTGCCACTGTAGTAGCAGTAGTCGCTACAGACCTGTTGAAAGGGGTAGGAATAGGTCTTGCGATCTCTATTTTCTATATCCTTCAGGGAAATATGAAAAGAGCGTATTATTTAAGCAGGGAAAAGCTGGATGATGCAGACGGAATCAAGATCAAACTGGCTGAAGAAGTGTCATTCCTGAACAAAGCAGCCATCAAAAAAACATTGAAAAATATTAAACCGAACTCCAACATAATCATTGATGCCAGCGAAACATCATACATTACTACAGATGTTCTGGAAATGATTCAGGACTTTGCCAATATCCGTGCGAAGGAAGAAGACATCAATGTAGAACTTCTGGGCTTTAAAACCTCATACAGAGATTATGAAAAAAGTCAGGATTCTCACGTTCTGATCACTCACAAAAGAGCAATGTAAGCTCACTGAGCATCAATTAAATTTTTATTTAACTAAAATTCGAAAAACAATTAAATTATATGAAAGCACATACATACGAAACCCAGTCGACCATTACTCCTGAAAGAGCATTAGAGTTTTTAAAAGAAGGGAATCAAAGGTTTGTCAACAATCTTAAAGCAAACAGAGATCTTCTGGAGCAGGTAAATGATACCCGTGAAGGGCAATGGCCTTTTGCTGTCGTTTTAAGCTGTATAGACAGCCGTACTTCTGCAGAGCTGATCTTTGATCAGGGACTGGGAGATGTTTTCAGTATCAGAATTGCCGGTAATTTTGTCAACCAGGATATTCTGGGTTCCATGGAATTCGGCTGCAACGTTGCAGGCTCTAAACTTATCGTAGTGTTAGGTCACACTAAATGCGGTGCTTTAAAAGGAGGGCTTGATGCCGCTCAAATCGAAGGAATGGGAATGAATAACCTGAACCACCTGATCAACCATTTTGGTCCCATCATCGATGAAGTGATCGAAGAAAATGAAGAGCGTTCATCAAAAAACAGTTCACTATTGGAAAGACTTAATCAGCAGAACGTAAAAAATGCGATCGAAGATATCCGTAAACATAGCTCAACACTTAAAAAGCTTGAAGAAGAAGGTAAGATCAAGATCGTAGGAGCTAATTATGATGTTGAAACAGGTTCTGTAAGCTGGTTATAAGACCACTACATTTCAGCTGGTTACAAAAAAACGTATATAAAAACAGAGCATAGCTCAGCAGATAAATTGATTGGAAATTAATTTTAAAAGTGCATTCAAAAAAGGCCATCGGAATCCGATGGCCTTTATATTTGAATCTTACAAATTATCATTTTAGTTGAGTACTGCTCACCTGCAATCTGCTACCTCTTACCTATTTCCCGTTAAACGCAGACATTGTATTATTGATTCCGGCAAAAACAAAAGAAAGGCTGGCTTTGGAAAAAGTTTCAATTCTCTCGGAAAGCTTCTCCGTTTCCTCTTCATTCCAGGTTCCCAGTACATAATCTATCTGGCGGCCGGCACTAAAGTCTGCCGAGATGCCGAAACGCAATCTTGCATAGTTTTGGGTCTGCAGCATTTCATTAATATTTTTCAGACCGTTATGACCTGCATCAGAACCTTTCCCTTTCATTCTTAATGTCCCGAAAGGAAGGGCAAGATCATCGGTTATGATCAGAACGTTCTCCAAAGGAATATTCTCCTTCTGCATCCAGTACTTTACGGCGTTGCCAGAAAGATTCATATAGGTATCAGGCTTAAGGACAAAGACTTTCCTGCCTTTATATTTTCCTTCTGCCATCCAGCCGAAATTTGATGTATTAAAGGGCACTTCAAGCGCTTCCGCTATTTTTTCCGCTACTTTAAAACCTATATTATGTCGTGTATTTTCATATTCTGAGCCTTTATTTCCAAGCCCGACGATTAAATATTTCATCAGAAATTTTTTGCAAAATTAAGAGATAAAAAATAAAAAACTCAACCTTATAAAGATTGAGTTTGAATATTGTTAAAAAATGGCTCTATTGTGGTTTGTAAATATAGTTAACGCCATATCCTTTAGTCATGTAAGTCTGCGGATCATAAACATAATTCGTACTCTTGATAATCGGAGTCGGAATAGGTGGTGTAAGATCAGTTACTGACCATCTCTTAGGGTTATTTGGAGATAAAATAAGACTTTCTTTATCATTTTTCGTTGTAGTGAGCAGTCTTGAAATCTTATACACATCCGGCAGCAAAGTAAACGGGCTCACCTGCTCATCATAGGCAAAGTATTCATAGCTAAACTTTCCTGTAATATTACCCACTACATTTCCGGATATTGAAGTACCATAATCTCTAAGCACTTTAGATACGTTATCTCCCAGATAGCTATAAGTCGTCATAGAGAAGTCTGTGAAAGTAAGTGGAGTTCCTGGAACATCAGGGCCATTGCTCATCTTTATAGACTCCAGCTTACCTGTGGATGCACTGAATACTATCTCGTAAAGGGTTTTCTCCTTTTTCAGTAATGTCTGAGGACCTGGAGTTGTTGCAGGCGGTACAGGCGGAGGTCTTCTGAAGACAGAACGGTTTTCAGAAATTTTCTGTAACTTATTATTGGCATAAGTGAATAGCTGAGTATATGAAACGCTGTCCTGATCCAGTTTTCCATTTCCGTCAAGATCTAAAAAGCCATTAAAATTGATTTGGCTGATTTTGTCTCCACTATACATAATATCTGTAACAGATGCACTGTCTGTAATCACTTTAGTCACAAGAAGTCCGCTGTAGTGATATTCTGCTATAGTATCTTTATCTGTAATTTCTCTATACAGCGCTCTTGGGCCACTTAAACCTTGTGTATCATTCAGATCCAATAAAGGATTCCCATCCTCATCCAGTAAATTTTTGCAGGAATGTATTGAGGAAAACCCCGCAATTAATAAAATAAAATAGAAAATTTGTTTCATTTCCCGGTAATTAATTATTTTTTGACAAATATAATTTTTTTTTTGCTTAAAAATTATATTATTATTTATATTCTGATAAGATTAACAATTATAATGTCTCTTATAAATTTTTATAAGTATAGGTCATGTTCTGATTCTTCTCAAAGCTAGGATATCCCTGATTATCATAAGAATAACTCTGAGCTGTATTCACAGAGGAAGACGGCATCTGAATATACATAGACGTAGGATTGCTTGGAGATATTTTGTAGAAATTAGCCGGATTGATCAGGCTCTGCAAAATAAAATACGTTGACGGAAGTGTAGAGAAAGGACTTTTTCGCCCATCATGGTTCTGAAAGCTGTATTTCGTAACGACTGCCGTACCCAGGTTCGGAACTCCGTTTATATCAAATATTCCTTTGGAGCAAACAACCTGGAAAACATTCTCTCCTTCATATATAAAAGCGTATTCTATAAACATATTATAGGCACTGATTCCTCCCGCTTTTCTTTTTTCAAGGATTTTAGTAAGCTTATTGGTGGCAGCATCATAGGTAAATGAATAGTCACTGATATGAGAGGCTGCCGTTGTTGCTCCTGTCGCAGTACAGCTAGCATTATAAATCTTCTTTCCGCTACTGTCCGGAACAACATCGAATTCGTAAGCAAGACTGCCCGTTGCAGGACTTACAAATTTAACTTTCGTAATATTTTTTTCGGTATAAGTTACGTTTCCGGTATAATAAGCATTGGCTGCATTCGTATCTTTAAAAACCGCCTGTTCCAGAGCTCCTGTTACTGCCGTTGTAACATATTCTTCCTGAATAACATTATCCACACTGATTTTTGACAGGATTTTCTGAGGTGGCGTACCTTGATCAGGGTCAGGGATCGATTCCATAGGATCCGAGGTTGTATTACATGATACCAGCATCCCTAAGAAAGCAATACCGGCAAACATTTTAAAAAAATAGTTTTTTACCATAGACAGTTTTTTTTAGCTTCTTCAAATATAATTCAATTTTTGGTAACACACTGTACCTTATTCAAATAAATTCACAAAGAAAAGAGTTAATAAACAAAAAAAATCTAAAAACATAACGTTTTTAGATTTCCAATTATTGTATGATGATCAAAATTAATAGGGTTGCAACACGGATGTTGTCAGAACAGATTGCGACATATCACTGTTCAGATAAGTAGTATTCACAGCCCTGCCTATTCCCAGCGTATTGCTGCTGATCGCTCTTTTGATGCAGGCTACCTTAACCGTATATTTATTTTTAGGGGTAAGATTGGCAAGCGTGGCATTAAGGTTAAAAATTTTATAGGCACCGCTTTCTCCCAGCAATACATCTGTTCTTACGGCTCGCAGCTTATCATCTACAAATACACCACAGGCAAAACTTGCAGAATTTGCTCCTGATTTTTGAACCGTGGTCTGAAATGAAAAGGTCACTTTATTTACGCTGTTGGTAATAGAAAACGTATCGGTTGTACCCGGAAGTACACTCCAGCCATTGATAGAATTCCCTTCATAATAAGGAACTGAATCTCCATTTTGTCCGGAAAAAGAAACTCCGGTCTGGTCCGCAACCGTATTGATAGAAAACACAGACATGCTTCCCTGCCCATCAGCTATTTTAATACTTTTCCAGTCATTGACAGCCATATCTGAGTTATTATGGAGAATATCCCCAGGCATCCCTGCTGAACCTTTTAAAGCATCGGTTCCTCCGGTTCTCAGCTCTTTTCTGATATTTAAGTCTCCGTTGATATCCAGCATATTAACAGGATTGGATGTATTGATTCCCACCTGAGCGCTCATCAATGCGACCGATAATAAAAATGTAAGAAAGAATATTTTTTTCATAATTGGTTTTTAATTGATTATCGGGTTAAATGTTTGCGGAACTTCATATACATCTACTTTTAAAGATGACTGAGCAATAAAGTCATTAATATTGGTGTTCGTATTGGTTCCAATAGCTAATGTTTTATAGCTTTCTCCATAGGAGGCAATTCTTGAACACGCGACACTCACAACATGATTCCCTTTGGAAAGATTTTCTACAATCCCGATTTGATTGTGGGTAAGAAAAGGATACTGAGAATTGTTCGCTTTTAAATTCCTTTGTCTTAAATTCACCAGCTTATCATCTACAAAAATACCGCAGGCATAATCTATTGAAGTATCGGCAGCACTGTTGTTTACCCCAAAATCTGCCTGCACTACCGTTTCAAACTGAAAATAAGCTTTACTCTCAGTACTAAATACATTGATAGTCTGTGTCAAACCTTCTATTCTTCTAAATCCTTTAAGGCTACTGATATTGGCACCTTTAGTAAAGGTAGCGGCTTTGGAGGTTGTAAAACTTGCCTGATCATAATAAGGAAAAACAATTCCATTTTTATCTGAAAAGGAATTATTGAAGATCAGATAAAACTTATTCGGTTCATATTCCGGAATACGTAGGGTTTTCCAGACAGGAGGATAGCCTTCTCCCTGAGAAACCAGCAGCTGGTCATTATTCCCCTGGGAAAGGGTATTATCTGTCACATCAAGTACAGCAATTTTATTTCTGAAGTTCATATCTCCGTTCACATCCAGTTTTGCTTTCGGAGATTCGGTATTGATTCCCACCTGAGCTGACAGCAGTAATCCGGCAGGAAGAAGTAAAGTCGATATTATTTTTTTCATCACTTAATTAATTGTTTTTATAGCTTACGTATTCAATGACATCCATCTTCATTGTAGATTCCAGGGTAAAAGCATTGGATGATCCGTTGGAATTCTGCACATTACGTCCTATTGCAAACTGAGATCCCAGATTTGAAGTTTCGATCTTTCTGCATCCGATTTCGATCTTATGGGGCCCCACAGGCACATTAAGCTCTGTATAATTAAGGGTAAAAATATAATCCTGAAGTCCTTCCTTTTCACTGTTATTATTAGAAGCAACCCTGTCAGGACGTACAGCTACCAGCTTTCCGTTTCTGAAAACCGCACAGGTAAATCTGATACTCTGTGAAGTTGTAGATACCGGAGCTTTCATTTCAATTCCTGTCTGGAACTGATAGGTCAGCCTGTTTCTTCCGTTTTTGATGGTAAAGTTGTTTTCAAGACCGGTAATCTTTTCCCATTTTCCTTTGGTGATATCAGTGATGTTATCTCCAACATTGTTTTTGTAGACATTATCACCGGCAACACCATTAGAAAGTGTAATAATGCCCGTCTGATCTGATGACAGATAAGAATTGATCAGTTTGTACTGACCCTCTTCCATAAAGGAAACATTCAATGATTTCCAGACAGGAGGCAAACCTTCTCCCTGGGAAACTAAAACCTGACCGTTCAACCCTGCACTTCCGGCCTGGGTTGAAGTCCCGCCTACTCTAAGTTCTTTTCTTAAGGTGGTTTTACCATTTACATCGAGAACAGACTTTGGTTTGGAGGTCCCGATTCCCACCTGTGCGCTGGCATAGAAAGGAAGAAAACCAGCTATGCAACAATATATAATCTTTTTCATAATAAGGATTGCAAAGGTACAAATTGAAGCCCAAAAAATTCCAGTTACACATTTGTAAGCCTATAGAAATAAACATATTACATGATAGAAAGAATAATAATAAAAAGTAGAATTATTTCTACATAACTCTAATTTTATTAATTAGAATTAACCCCATACCATCTCAAACCCTTACTGTACGGTGCCTCACAAATTATTTTTTATCAATAAAAAGTGATTTCACCCTTGTTAAAAAGAGCTTAATTCTCTTCAACAGGAATATTTCCACAAAAAAACCTGACAACAATCACAAAAAAAACATACAAAAACCTGGGTTTTTGTATGTTTTTTCTAACTTTTATGAAAGTTCTTATGATATATGAAAACTATATTCTAATTATGTTCAATAATTGTCTTCAAAAGCATATTGACCTCATCCACATTTTTTACTTTTTCTTTTCTCATCATGAGCTGACTCCCTTCTTTCCCGGATTTTTCTTTAAGCTGAGCTTCTGCCGGATTTCTGGTTAAATAATTAATGATGTGCCTGAATCTGTCTGTCTGGTAAAATTTATCCTGGGGATTGCCCGGGAAATATCCCAGAAACACCCCGTTCTTCATCACAATCTTTTCAAAACCGATATCTGCTGCAAGCCATTTCAGGGAAACACTTTTCAACAGATTTACCGCCTCTTTCGGCAATGGCCCGAAACGGTCGATCAGCTCAAGCTCAAACTGATGAAGCCCTTCTTCATTATTAATCTCGGCGATCTTTTGGTACAACAGCAATCTTTCTTCTGTATTCGATATATATGAATCCGGCAGCATTAGCTCCAGATCAGTATCAATATTAACGTCTTTTACAGATTTGAAAAGCTTCTGCCTGTCCTCTTCATTATCAAATAAATTCTCGAAGTCAGCATCATCTTTCAACTCTTCAAGGGCTTCCTGCATCAGCTTCTGATAGGTTTCAAATCCCATTTCATTAATAAATCCACTCTGTTCTGCTCCCAGCAAATCACCTGCTCCACGGATCTCCAGATCCTTCATGGCAATCTGGAAGCCGCTTCCGAGATCAGAAAACTGCTCAATCGCTTCAAGACGTTTTCTGGCGTCTGAAGTCATCATATCATAAGGAGGTGTGATCAGGTAGCAGAATGCTTTCCTGTTGCTACGTCCTACCCTTCCACGCATCTGGTGAAGATCAGCCATCCCGAATCTTTGAGCATCATTGATGAAAATAGTATTCGCGTTCGGAACATCCACTCCGCTTTCCACGATTGTAGTAGAAACCAGGACGTCATATTTACCTTCCATAAAGTCCAGGACATTCTTTTCGAGCTGCTTTCCTTCCATTTGTCCGTGTCCGGTGATCACCCTTGCATCTGGTACCAATCGCTGGATAAGCCCTGCAATATCTTTAAGGTTTTCAATTCTGTTATTGATAAAGTAAACCTGGCCATCCCGTTGAAGTTCATAAGAAATGGCATCACGAAGCGTTTCCTCATTAAACCCGATCAGATGCGTATCTACCGGCTGTCTATTCGGCGGAGGTGTTTTGATAACTGATAAATCCCTGGCAGCCATTAAAGAGAACTGTAATGTTCTCGGAATCGGAGTCGCGGTAAGGGTAAGGGTATCAACGTTACTTTTAAGGGTTTTCAGCTTATCCTTCACTGAAACTCCGAATTTATGTTCCTCATCAATGATCAGCAGTCCCAGATCTTTAAACTTCACGGAACTGCCTACCAGCTGATGGGTTCCGATGATAATATCCACTTTGCCGTTCTTCAGATCTTCCAGGGTTTCCGATTTCTGCTTCGCTGTTCTGAACCGGTTGACATAAGAAACATTCACAGGGAAGTCTTTAAGTCTTTCCCTAAAGCTCCTGTAGTGCTGGAACGCCAGAATGGTCGTCGGCACCAGTACAGCCACCTGCTTCCCATCCGTTGCCGCTTTAAATGCTGCACGGATCGCTACTTCGGTCTTACCGAACCCTACATCTCCACAAACCAGCCGGTCCATCACCGTATCGGCCTCCATATCCCTTTTTACATCTACCGTTGCTTTTTCCTGATCCGGAGTATCTTCATAAATAAAGCTTGCCTCCAGTTCATTCTGCAGATAAGAATCCGGTGTGTAAGCAAAACCCTTTGCCGTTTTTCTTTGAGCGTATAATTTAATAAGGTCAAAAGCAATCTGCTTTACCTTAGCTTTTGTTTTTTGCTTTAACGATTTCCAGGCCGGAGATCCGAGCTTGCTCAGAACAATCTCTTTTCCGTCAGGTCCGTTATATTTTGAGATCTTATGAAGGGAATGAATGCTCACATATAACAGGTCTCCATTTTTATAGGTCAACTTGAAGCACTCCTGGATCTTACCGTCATTATTGACTTTTACCAGTCCCATAAATTTCCCTATCCCGTGATCAATATGGGCAATATAATCCCCGATCTTCAAGGACATCAGATCTTTCAGGGTAAGCTGCTCAGACTTTGCAAAAGTATTTTTCGCCTTATATCTCTGGTAACGGTCAAAGATCTGATGATCCGTATACACCAGCAGCTTATGTCCGTTGTCTACAAATCCTTCATGCAGTTCGGATTTAAAACTTTTAAAAGGGAGCTCATGCTCAAGCTCTTCAAAGATAGACTCCAGCCTTTCTTTCTGTTTCTCCGTTGAAAAGGAAATCCATGTATCAAATCCGGCTTCCTGCTTTTCTTCAATATCTTCGATCAGCAGTTCAAAATTTTTATGGAATGAAGGCTGTGGCAGCTGTTCTGTTTTAATTTCGGCAACTTCCTTTAAACCTTCGATCATCACACCTCCGAAGTCAACCGTTTTGAACTTTTTATAATCGAACAAAAATTCCTGATCGGAAATAAAAAGTTCCTGCGGTGTTCTATGGGCGATATCCTTACTTAAAGTATCATACTTCTCCAGAGATTTTTCGTAGAACGTTTTGATCTTCTGCATTCCTATCATTCCGTTCCTGGAAACCACATAGCTTTCTTTAGGCAACAGCTGCAATAATGAAACCCTGCTGCCCGTTACCGAAAAATTCATATTGGAAACCAGCTGAAACTCTTTTACTTTATCCACAGAAAGCTGCGTCTCAATATCAAAGGTTTTAATGCTTTCCACCTCATTTCCGAAAAAGGTAATTCTATAAGGCTTTTCATAAGAATAAGAAAACACATCTACAATTCCTCCCCGTACAGAAAATTCTCCAGGTTCCGAAACAAAATCCGCCTGCTGAAAATGATAATGATTCAACAGCTCATCCACAAAATCAAAATCCAGCTGATCACCTACCTTTATGTGATGCGAAATCGCTTTAAAGTCTTCTTTCTTCAATACTTTTTCTGAGAGAGCTCCGGCGTAGGCAACAATCACCTTCGGAGACCTTCCGGAGTTGATCTTATTCAAGACCTCCGTTCTCAGAACCAGATTGGCATTCTGTGTTTTTTCCACCTGATATGGTTCAAGATGAGTTGCCGGAAAATACAGCACCTTATCTTTTCCCAACAGGTCTTCCATTTCCGTATTGGCGTATAATGCATCCTCCTTATCATCTACCAGATAAAGAATATTTTTCTTATGAACCAAAAAAAGCTCAGCCACAAAAATGGAAACCGAAGATCCGGCACTTCCTTTCACAGCAATATGCTGATCGTTTTCTAACCGGGTGAAAATTTCTTTTCCGAATTCTTTTTGCAACAGATCGGGAAGAAACTTTTCTTTGATGGATTTTAACTGCATAAATAGTAGGGTATAAACGACAAAAGCGATTTCGGGAGTTTTCCGAAACCGTTTATGCTCTACAAAGGTACGGATATTTTTTTCTTTGGATAAAAACAGGAAGAGTTTAAGACACAGAATGAACAGCTTATAGTTTTAAATCTTAATTTTTAACAATTTTATCTAATAAGTCGTTAAAAAGATTCCATTATCCTCTCATGGCATAGTGTTTGGCACTTTAACCTTACCAACCCATTAAGAATAGTATTATGAAAAAAGCAATTAAAATCTTAGGAATATTAATGCTGTTGATGTTTACAGCATTTTCTTTTTCGTCGTGCAGCAGTGATGACGATCCTGTAAACAATGACTTTTTTGCAGGCACCTATAAGGGAAGTGTTTCTTATAATGATGGCGGATCTACCAATATCAGTACTGATAACGGAAGCGTATTTGTAACAAAGATCGCCAGCGGCACCAAGTATAACTTCGCTTTCTCAAACAGCATCCCTGATCTTAACGGAATTGAGTTTGAGCAGAAAGGAGATCATACTCTTATTATGATCGGTGCCACAGCAACCTCTTATATCAGAATTGACAACAACGAATTAAAAATCCTGTATATAAAAGACGGGAAAACATGGACTGCCAATTGTACACGCTAAACATTCTGACTCTATAATAAAAAGGCCTGCTTCGGATGAAGCAGGCCTTTTTATGTTCAATCAATGGAAAAGCTTTAATTTTTTTTTAAGCTGTAATAAACTTTCGTTAAGTTTAAAAATACAAATTTTCTAGCCTGCTTTTTGCATATCTTTATTTAACAAAAAAGCAAACATTAGTTCCTATGAAAAAATTATTATCCGCAATATCATTAATCTTAGGGTTAGGACTTGCAACGGCCCAGCAAACTGCTCCCTCTACCAATACTACAGCTCACCAAACTGTAAAAACCGCAAACTCCGCAAAACCTGTGGCAGCTAAATCAGCAGAGGTAAAACCGGCACAGCCAGCAGCCAAAATGAAAAAAGACGGTACCCCGGACAAAAGATACAAGCAAAATAAACACCTGAAAAAGGACGGAACTCCAGATAAAAGATACAAGGTAAACAAATAAGCATAACATTAACATATAGTTGTTATTTTCATAATCAAATTTCAAAAAAGCCGATGGAACCTGTTTCATCGGTTTTTTATGTCAAGCTTTGTAAAAATGGTTTCAGATTCTCTACTTATTTATAAATTTGAACCATGTTAAACTTCTTCAAGAAAAATGCAGCGCTGATCTGGGCAAAAAAACATGTTCAAAAAGCGGAGGGATTCAAAAAAAATGCGGAAAAAAATCAGGAGGGATTATTGCTTTCTCTTGTCAGCACAGCTCAAAAAACGCTTTTTGGGCGGGAACATGATTTTGAAAATGTTCACTCTGTGAAGGATTTCCAGGACAGGGTTCCGGTAGCGGACTATGAAGATCTGAAGCCTTATATCGAAAGGGTAAAAAAAGGACAGGCCAATATCTTATGGACAGAGACTCCGGAATATTTTGCCAAAACCTCGGGAACCACCTCCGGCTCTAAATATATCCCTATTTCTAAAGAAGGTATGCCTTTTCAAATTGCAGGAGCCCAAAGTGCTCTGTTCCATTATATCAGCAAAAAGAACAATGCGGATTTTGTCAACGGAAAAATGATATTTCTACAGGGAAGCCCCGAACTGGAAGAGGTCTTCGGAATAAAAACGGGAAGATTATCCGGTATCGTTGCCCATCATATCCCCAATTATCTTCAAAAAAACCGTTTACCAAGCTGGGAAACCAATATTATGGAAGACTGGGAAGCCAAAGTAGACAAAATCATTGAAGAAACAGAGCAGGAAAATATGACCCTGATCTCAGGAATCCCGCCATGGCTGATCATGTATTTTGAAAAGCTGACTGAAAAGCATGGGAAAAAGATCAAACAGTTGTTTCCCAACCTTCAGCTTATCGTCACGGGAGGGGTCAATTATGAACCTTATCGCGACAAAATGGAAGATCTTCTGGGAGGCAGAGTAGATATTATACAGACATTTCCGGCTTCCGAAGGTTTTTTTGCATTCCAGGACGATTATACAAAAGAAGGGCTTTTGCTGCTGACCAACCACGGAATTTTCTATGAATTCATCCCTCTGGAAGAATACGGAAAGCCTAATGCCAGAAGGCTGACATTAAAAGAGGTTGAACTTCATAAAGATTATGCCCTTATCCTTACCACCAATTCAGGGTTATGGGCCTATTCGATCGGAGATGTCGTGAGATTTATCAGTAAAGATCCGTACAGGATTTTAGTAAGTGGCAGAACCAAACACTTTACTTCTGCTTTCGGGGAACACGTGATTGCCTTCGAGGTGGAAGAGGCTATGAAAGCGACCCTTGAAAAGTATCCTGCCCAGATTACGGAATTCCACCTTGCACCACAGGTAAACCCTGATGAAGGACTTCCTTACCATGAATGGCTGATAGAGTTTGAAAAGGAACCTGAAGACACAGAATTATTCAGAAATGAACTGGACCTACAGCTCAGAGCCAGAAACACTTATTATGACGATCTGATCTCAGGAAATATTCTCCAAAAGCTTCAGATCACCAGACTTACCAGAAACGCTTTCCATGAATACGCAAAATCTCAGGGAAAACTGGGAGGTCAGAACAAAACGCCAAGATTAGCCAATGACAGAAACATTGCAGATCTCTTAGAAATTTATAAACTTTAATCATATTTTTTCAATTCCAAAAACGTATATTCGAAAAAAATTATAAATTTGAAAAACTAAAAGAAAATAATGAAAGCATCTGTACTGTTGAAATCGTCTTTATTAACGTCTTTATTTGTCATTACCTCTTGTGCTACTACAAAATACAGCGAGGATATTTCAAAAAATAACTATTCGAATCTCGAAGCCGGAAAAATCTATAAGGTTACGATGAGAGACGGATCTCCGAAACAGAAAATATTATTCAGGAATGTGGTTGGGGATAATCTTGTGGGTACGGCAGGCAAAAAGGACAGTACAGAAGTCATCATCCCTAAAGCCAATGTAGCGGCTGTAAAAGATTCAAGAAAAGCAACCATCGCGGCCGGAGCCACAATCATTGGAGCAGCAGGTGTTGCAGCCCTGGTAATCAGTTCTTCAAGAGCAGACTAAAATAGATTTTATCTTTCAGGATATATTTACTATATCTTTTAAAAATCAGCATATGAATAGCCTTAAATAAATTTTTAGGGCTATTTTTGTTCATGATTTCCTTTACCCCGTTACAAACATTACAAAATGTTGAGTTCAGAAATCTTCTTACCGGAAGGTTCTTTATTGTTTTAGCTTTCAGAATGCTGGCCACTTTATTAGGATGGTGGGTATATCAATTAACAAAAGATCCTTTTTCAATAGGACTCATCGGTCTTTCGGAAGTGATTCCCGCTGTAAGCTGTGCCCTGTACGCCGGACACGTCATTGATATGAATGAGAAAAAAAGATTGCTTCTCATCTGCAATTATGCTTATATTTTCCTGATAGGGCTTCTTTTGATTCCTGCATTCTTAAATGTTGAAATGCATTTTACCGGCCATCAGATCACTTATTACATCTACGGAGTTATATTTTTCACAGGGATTGCAAGGGCTTTTATCGGGCCTATTGTTCCTTCGATGATTCCCAAAATCGTAAAAAAGGAAAACCTGCCCAATGCCGTTACGCTGAATCAGGCGACGTTTCTTATATCTTCTGTCTGCGGACATGCCATAGGAGGTCTTCTCATCGGATATATCGGTGTAAAATGGACACTGGTTGTTATTTTATCGCTGATATGGGTAGCTTCACTATTTTTCTGGCAACTGAACAAACAGTATTCTGAATATAAAAAGGAAACTGTAAATGTTGTTGAGAGCATGCGGGAAGGGATCTCCTATATTTTTAGAACCAAAGAAATCTTAGGGGCTTTGTGCCTTGATATGTTTGCTGTACTTTTCGGGGGTGCCGTGGCCATGATCCCGGTATTTGCCACAGATATCTTAAATTCCGGAGCTGAAGGATTCGGGTTGCTGAATGCGGCTTCTGACATAGGATCAATGTGCATCATCACCCTTTTATCTATTGTTCCCTTGCAAAAAAACCAGGGAAAGATACTTCTTGCCGTGGTAACAGGATTCGGGTTATGCATCATCGGATTTGGGCTATCCAGATTATATTGGCTGTCTTTTATGTTCCTTGTGATGAGTGGTATGCTTGACGGAATTTCGGTAGTGATCAGAGGAACAATTGTACAGTTAAAAACACCGGACCATATAAGAGGGCGTGTTCTCAGCGTCAATTCAATTTTCATCATGTCCAGCAACGAAATGGGACAGTTCGAAAGTGGGTTGATGGCCAAAGTTCTTGGTGTTGTACGTTCTGTAGTCTTTGGTGGTTGTATGACAGTCCTGGTAGCGTTAGTGGTAGGAAGCACCAATCCCAAACTAAGAAAAATGCAATATTAAAGCTCTCTGTATCAGAGTCATTTTTAAAAAAACAAAATTAGAAATACTTAAAATCAGGATAGAAATGTTTTTTATCCTGATTTTACTTTTATGCCATTTTATTTAAAATTATTCACTTTATTTTCTCAAAATATCAAACTGAAGCAACAGTATTTTTACGATCCCCGTATAATTTCATCCAAACAGAAAATACAACATTAGATAACAATACCCTATTTTTTTAAATATATCTCATAATCTTTAATTTAACGTTAATAATTTTTTATATTTGCTTTATAAAATATCCCCTATGAATAAACTTTTATTTATTTTAAGCTTTTTCGTGACCAGTGCCTGGGTAAGCGCCCAGACTTTTTCAGATCAGGCTTTACAACAGTCTGCTCAGCAGCTCAGCAATGCTAAAACAGACGGTGACTACGATACTCTTTTCAACATATTTTCCGAGGCTAAAACTTCTGAAAAATGGAAAGCTAATTACTATGCTGCTGTAGCTATGTATCTTAAAACCCATTTTTTGTTAACACATACACCAGAAAAACCAATGGCTGAATCGAACGAGCTTGCAAGAAAATTGGCAGCACAGGCACTCGCTTCAGAAAAGAACAACGGAGAAATCAATACCCTTCTGGGTCTTATTACCATACAGAAAATCAGAATAGTAGCTTCCACAGACCCTCAAAAAGATCTGAAAGCAGCTATCGGATATATGTCAAAGGCAGATACTCAGCTGAAGAACAGCCCAAGGCTGACCTTCCTGAAAGCTGAAATAGCTGAGCTCTCCAACAACAAAACCGAAGCTATAGAACGACACCAAAAGGCTGTAAAAGAATTTGATACAGACTCTTCAGCTGGTTCTCCAAACTGGGGTAAACAATTAATCAACCAATAAAGCAAGAGAGTATAAGAGCTTTTAATCAGGATAACCTGATCTATTGCTCTGTCAGTTTTAAGGTGTATCGATGAACACCTTTAGAGCGTTAAATATTGATCGTATAATTATAATATCATCTTGAAAATAGCGTTCTTTTAAGTAATAACAGTTTTTAATATTTGTTTTTAAATCTTCTCTTATGAAAAAAACACTACTCATTTTCTTAATAATATTTTCACATATTTTATATGCTCAATCAGACTGTTCGACGGCAATGGCTGTCTGTGGCAACACAGATATTTCATATACTCCCGACGGACACGGTGATACCCTGGAAACCATAGGCGGATGTCTTAGTAATGAAAGGTATTCGGTATGGTATACCTTCACCATTGCCACTCCAGGAACCCTTACCTTTGAAATCATCCCCAATGACCTGGCTAATGATTATGACTTTGCGGTATTTGGTCCTAACAAAACGTGTGCTACCCGAGGTACTCCACTCCGGGGCTCCTATGCCGTAGCAAGCGGCATCACAGGTCTCAATATGACCGCTACAGACTTATGCGACCCTGTAGGAGGAGACAGATGGGCAAAATACATGGACGTGTTACCTGGCGAAACCTATTATCTGATTGTAAACAACCATAGCCAGTCAACGAATGGATTTAAATTGGCATGGGGCGGTACAGCTACCCTATCGTCTCCATTCTCTGATCCTGCCGTACAACCTTATCCGTTCATCCCACCGGGAGTACCGGCTGCAAACCCTGCAGACCCAACGGAGGTTGTTATCTGCTCAAATCCTGCTACTTTTGATTTTTCATCATTAACAACAGGAATTCTGAACGGTAATCCCAATTTTACCGTATCTTATCATACCAGCCAAAATGATGCTTTAACTTCTAATAATCCAATTACACTACCTCAGACCGTAACAACAACAGAGGTTTATTATTACAGCATAAGTTATTCCGATCCGGACAACCCTAGCAACCCTATTAACAAGTGTAAACAAACCGGTAAGTTTAAATTTAAAGACGGAACGATCAATGCAACGGATGTTACACTGACCATGTGTAATAACAACAATGCCGGAACAGCGACTTATGACCTTACCACAGCAAATGTTTATGACGACCCTAACGCTATTAAACAATATTATTACACTTTATATGACCTGAATAACGGAATCAACGAAATTACCAATATCTACCAGTTCGTTTCAGCGGAAGGAAAGATCTATGTAAAGGTAACTTCCCAATTCGGATGTAGTGATACTGCAGAGATCACCCTTAAATTTTATCCACAGATCATTGCAAAAGATGCTGAGATCAAAGCATGTTTCATAGAATCAAACCCTTCTACCGGTCTGTTCAATCTTGAAAATGCCGCTGTTACAACACCAACCGCAACGACTACGAAAAGATACTTCCCGTCATTAACAGACGCTGTAGATGCAACGAACGAGATCTTAAATCCACAGACTTACATTGCTCCAAACGGTATGGTATATGTAAGAGTATCTGACACCAGAGGATGTTATACTGTAGTGAAAATAACTTTAACAGTAATACCACCGGTAAAATCCACTGTTTTAACGGATAAGATTATCTGTATGGAAGATACAACCACATTAGATGCAGGACCGGGATTCAACAGCTATGAATGGAGCACAGGAGCTACCACACAGTCTATCAGAGATGTTGGAGTGGGAACATACTGGGTAAAATTAACAACAGGAGAATGTGTTACCACTCAAAAGGTAACTGTATACCCATCTGAACAACCGGTTGTAACAGGCATAGACGTTTCCAATACCACACTTACCGTAAACGTTATCGGAGGAACACCTGATTACCAGTACTCTATCGATAACATCGTATGGCAGGCCTCTAATGTATTCAACAATATCGCGAGAGGTACCTACAAAGTATATGTAAAAGATGCTTACGACTGTGATCCTATCGAAATCACTGTAGTGGTTCCTAATCTGATCAACATGATCACTCCCAACGGAGATGGGGTAAACGATGTTGTAGATTATTCCGCTATCGCAGACAAACAAAACCTGGTATTGAGCATTTTTGACCGATATGGAACAAAGATCCACCAAGGGGATAAATCAAACGGATACAAATGGGACGGAACAATTGCCGGCAAAAAGATCCCAACCGGAACTTACTGGTACTCCGTAACATGGAATGAGAATGACAAAAAAAATACACCATTCAAATTCTCAGGATGGATCGTTGTAAAAAACAGAGAGTAATTTCTATATTTAAAAGCCGCCCCGGCGGCTTTTTTCCTTTATAACAACATGCTGGTAAAAATTTATTTCCACCCTCAACCTTGTTTTATAAAAAAATTGTTTTAATAATGAAAAAAATACTACTTCTTTTTATTTTATTGATAACACAAGCAGTATATTCACAATCAGACTGTGTCACAGCTATTCCCATCTGTGGAAATTCTGATATTTCCTATAACCCTTCCGGCCATGGAGAAATTGTAGAAATCCTTTCTCAAAACGGAGGATGCCTGAATAGCAATGAAAACTTGTCCGTATGGTATACTTTCACCATTGCAACTTCAGGGACACTTGCATTTACGATCAGCCCCAATGATCAGGATGATGATTATGATTTTGCAGTTTACGGACCAACCACTAACGGATGCACATCTTTACAGAATGCCGATCACGTTTTTGTACAGCCCATCAGATGTAATTACTCAGGAACTGCCGGAGATACGGGACTGGATATTAACCTGGACCCGGCAAGCGGAAACAGCGGCAAATGGAGCCCTTATATGAATGTAGTGGCAGGAGAAACTTATTATCTGATCATTGATAATTATAGCAATTCAGCCCAAGGCTTTTCTATGGTCTGGTCTGGTACCGCAAGTTTAAATTCCGCGTTCAACAACCAGACTCTGGCTCCTAATCCATTCCTTCCTCCCGGCATTCCGGCAGCCAACGATGATGATCCAAGCCAGGTTATGGTTTGCGCCCTGCCTACTCAGTTTGATTTCAGCACCCTGAGTGCCGGAATCATTAATGGCAACAGCCCTGATTTCACTGTAACTTACCATGACAATACCAACGATGCCCTTACTGCAGCAAATCCCCTTACAATAGCAACAGTAAACGGTACAACATCTTATTATTACAGAGTAGTATACAGAGACCCTAACAATCCCGACAACCCTATAAACGGATGTTTTATAACAGGAGAATTTAAATTTGTTAATGCAAGTATTACAGCCAGCTCAGCAACTTTATATTCATGTAATAATAACGGAGAAGGCAAAGCAAAATATGATCTAACAACAGCCAATGTATTTGGAGGAACGAATGCCGTCATCAAATACTATCCTACTACCGCAGATATGAATGCAGGCACCAATGAGATCACTGATCCGACGAACTATGTTTCGCCCGAAACAACAATCTATGTAAAGGTGACCTCTGCTTTCGGATGTATAGCCACAACTACCATCAGATTAATATTCCACCCGGTCGTTGCGCTGCAGGATGCTGTGCTTGAAAGCTGCTATATTGAGAATGATGTTAAGCATTCAATCTTTGATCTTTCAAAAGCTTCAATTGGCGTACCTGTTCCAACACCAACAGGAACAATTATAAAATATTATACAACAGTAGCTGATGCCAAAGCTCAATCCAATCCAATTGCGACACCTTTGAACTATCTTTCAGAAAGTACTACAGTATATGCAAGAGTAGATAACGCTAACCAATGCTATTCTATCGCTACAATTGAATTGAAAGTATTGCCACCCGTACAGTCTGCCGTACTAAAAGATAAAACAATCTGTGCAGAGGACAAAACAACGCTTGACGCAGGACCAGGATTTGACAGCTATGAATGGAGCACAGGCGAAACGACACAATCCATCAGCAATGTTGGCGTTGGCACTTATTGGGTAAAACTTCAGACCGGACAATGCTTCACTCTTCAGGAGGTACGCATACATCCCAGCTTACAGCCTGTTGTTTCAGGAATAGAAATAAGCAACAATAATATAACCGTTACCGTTACAGGCGGGGTTCCTCCATACAAATATTCAATAGATGGCACCAACTGGCAGGACTCCAATACCTTTACCGGACTTCCAAGAGGAGAAAATACAGTCTATGTAAAAGATACTTACAACTGTACCCCGATTCAGGTTACCATTACGGTTCCAAACCTTATCAATGCTATTACTCCAAACGGGGATAACGTAAATGATGTGATTGACTATTCAGCACTTGCTTATAAGAAGAACCTGATATTCATCGTGTATGACAGATATGGAAACAAACTTCATGAGTCCAATAAAATGAATAACTACATATGGGATGGAACAGCCTTTGGCAAAAAGATCCCAACCGGAACTTACTGGTACACGATTTCATGGAATGAAGACAATAAAAACAATACCGAAACCAAATACTCAGGATGGGTATTGGTAAAAAATAAAGAATAAGTTTTTTACTGTATCACTTAAAAAAATCACCTCAGACCGAGGTGATTTTTTTATCAACATATCCAACCTCCTGTTTACAGCATTTTCCTAAAAACTGCTTATAATTTGTTGAATACTATTTTTTGAATATTTTTTAAATAAACTATCTTTGCACCATGGCTCAGAAAGAAACATTATCATCCCTGACACACGGAAACTTTGCAAAAGAATTGTCTATTGCGGATGGAAAAATGCCTCCCAATGCAGTAGATTTCGAAAGACTGGTTATAGGAACTTTTTTGATTGACAAAAAAGGTCTGGATCATTCTATTGACCTTCTTACCCCGGAAGTATTTTATGATCCCAGACATCAGGTCATCTTTTCTACCATCTTAAAGCTGTATGAAGGCAACCACCCGGTAGACTTAATGACGATCATCCAGGATCTGAAAAAGGAAGATAAGCTCAGCCAGGCAGGTGGTGATCATTACATTATCGACCTAACCATGGGAGTAAGTTCATCTGCCCATATTGAATACCATGTACGTGTTATTCTTGAAAAATATATTTTGAGAAGCCTTATCAATGTTTCAGCGAATGTAATTGATTCTTCGTATAAGGAATCAACTGACGTTTTCGAACTATTGGATAAAGCGGAACAATCATTCTTTGAAATCACCAACGGAACAATTAAGAAAGGATTTGACACAGCCAATTCGCTAGTGAAACAGGCTATTGATACCATCAAATCTCTAAAGGATAAGCAGGGACTTTCAGGAGTCCCTTCAGGATTCAGAGATGTCGATAAGGAAACCGGGGGCTGGCAGAATTCCGACCTCATCATTATTGCAGCCCGTCCTGCAATGGGGAAAACAGCCTTCCTTCTTTCAATGGCGAGAAATATTGCAGTAGGCCATAAAATTCCTATGGCACTCTTCTCTCTCGAGATGGCTTCTGTACAGCTTATCACAAGGATGATCGCTTCTGAAACCAGAATTTCTTCTGAAAAACTAAGAAAAGGAACTCTGGATGATGAGGAATGGCAGAGACTTTTCTCCAACGTTTCCGAATTGGAAAATGCTCCTTTGTATATTGACGAAACACCTTCCCTTTCGATATTCGACTTCCGGGCAAAATGCCGGAGACTGGTAATGCAGCACGGAGTAAGGCTTATCATGGTCGACTACCTTCAGCTGATGACTGCAGGTGGTGGCGGTAAAGGAGTCGGAAACCGTGAACAGGAGATTTCCATGATCTCACGTTCATTAAAAGCTATTGCAAAAGAACTTAATGTTCCGGTAATTGCACTTTCCCAGCTTTCAAGAAGTGTGGAAACCCGTCCCGGGAAAAGACCTCAGCTTTCGGATCTTAGGGAATCAGGAGCGATCGAGCAGGATGCCGATATCGTATCTTTCATCTTCAGACCGGAATATTATAAAATTGCCGTTTGGGACAATGATGAAGAAGGGCAGGAAACATCTACAGAAAACCAGGCGGAGCTGATCATCGCAAAGCACAGGAATGGTGCTACAGCGGATGTCAGACTATCTTTCTTAAAACATTTTGCAAAATTCGGAGACATCGAAGCAGCCTTTGATGGTGGCTCAGGAGGAGGATATCCTTCCAACTTCGGTGAACCAAGCGGTTTTGATAAGATCAAGACGACTATCCAGCCAGGAGCAGCATTTGACCTTCCGGACAGTTCAAAACTTTCAGGTTCATCCATGAATGATTTTGATGACGATGACGATTTTCCATTTTAAGGTTTAAAAATTAAGACTCTATTTTACATCAGATAATTCAATTTTACAAACAGATTTGAGAATCGAAATTTACACCGACGGAGCTTGCAGCGGAAATCCAGGAAAAGGAGGATACGGAATTCTTATGCGTGTTCCTGAAAAAAATTATCAGAAAACATTTTCCAAGGGTTTTCGAAAAACCACCAACAACAGAATGGAACTTCTGGCTGTCATCACGGCATTGGAAAAGCTGAAATCAACCGAAAATGATATTCACGTGTACACGGACAGCAAATATGTCTCTGATGCCATCAACCAAAACTGGATTTCAGGATGGGTAAAAAGAGGCTGGAAAAATGTAAAAAACCCGGATCTTTGGAAAAAGTTCGTTGAGCTATATAACAAGCATACTCCTAAGATGCATTGGATAAAGGGCCATGCAGGACATTTCGAGAATGAGCTTTGTGATAAGCTGGCCGTAGCCGCAGCAGCCTCTTCCGACCTTGAGATCGATACTTATTTTGAGGGGCTTGAGAATAGCTCCCTCTTCTAATACCATTAACACAAATATAGATTTTCATGTAATACATTCATTATTTTATCACAAGAAATAATATTTTTTGAATAATAATTGAAATTTTTAACAAAATTAACATTAAATAAACATTTATTGATTGGGATTTAATATCTTTACCTATTAATCTAAGTCCCAAGTAAATGAATAAAAATCTATTATTTTATGTAACGGTTTTTTTAATCTGTATATCGTCGGGAAGATCTTTTTCCCAAACCTATCAGTTAACAGGCAACCCCGTCAATACCGCCGGATGGACTGTAGTCCCCACAGCAAGTGTGAATGGGGATTTTATTCAACTCACTCCGGATACCAACAACCAATCCGGTTCTATCAGGCTGAATGAACCTATCAACCTAAAATACTGTGACAAATGGAGAGTAGAATTCGACTTCAGAATGGATTCTAACCAAACCTCCAACGGAGATGGCATTGCGTTTTGGTACCTTGCCAATCCTCCCGTTGCCAGCGTATTAGGTTCCGGCCTTGGAGTTTCCCAGAATGCAGTTGGCTTTATCGTAGGGTTTGACACTTACAACAATACTACAACTGCAACGATGAGCAAAGTACATGTTGCTTACGGACAAGTTCCCAATACAACGGACACCAACAACGTAGAATTCTTTAATGTTGCAGGCAGCTCTTTCCACTCCCCGGATCTGAATACGACCCAGCCTTTTCAGGGTACTACCTACAAGCACGTTGAAGTAACCGCTGAAGTTGATCCCGCCGTTCCCACCAACTGGATCGTAAAAATAACAATTGATGGCAATTTAATCTGCAACCAGTCTTTCGCTCCTTCAGGCACTGCAGCGGCAATGACGGTAGGCTACTTCGGGTTTTCGGCATCTACAGGGGGCGCAAGGTCAAGACATTCTATTAAAAATGTAAAAATATACACTGATAAGGTTCCTATTTTACAGAACTCCGCTACCCAGTCTTTCTGTCCTAATCCTACTACCGGATACGGAAGTGTGAATCTGACAACTTTCAATTCTCAGTTCGTCAGCAATCCCGGGAATTATACCTTTACTTACTACCCCTTTGGCAGTTCGACACCAATAGCCAATCCCGCCAACTATCAGTTCAATGCCAATACAACCGTAACAGTCGTTATAAAAGATAATGCAGGGATATTGTGTGATAATCCTGACGGAAAAATCCTTCTGGTCCTTGCACCTTTTAAAGCGGAAGACCAAACCCTCACCGCATGTAACAACAATAAGGCAGGAACAGCCACATTCAATCTGAATTCCGCCAACGTAACAAATGTTCCGGGGGTAACAAAAAAATACTATAAAACCCTTGCAGATCTGAATACAGATACAAATGAAATTCTGTACCCTGACAATTACATATCCGCTCCGGGAATTGTTTACGTAAAAGTAACGACCCCCCAGGGATGTACCGGCACAGCAAAAATTACCCTGGCTTTTTACCCCGACACTCCCGTAAAAGAAGCTACTATCAGATCATGCTTCATCGAAAACAATATTTCCAGTGCAATATTTGATCTTACTACCGCTGATGTAACCTCCCTAACCAGCGGAGTCAGCAAAAAATATTACACAACGACAGCCAATGCATTAGAGGGAACCAATGAGATCATGAACCCTCTTCAATATCTGTCAACAAACACTGCTGTATACGCAAAAGTAACGGATGCCAACGGATGCTTTGCCATTGCCAAAATCAATCTTGTTGTTCTTCCTCCTGTTAAATCTGCCATACTGAAAGACAAAACCCTCTGCATCGGTGAGAAAACAGATCTGGATGCAGGTACCGGTTTTGACGGATACGAATGGAGTACCGGAGCGACAACTGCATCTATCACAGATGTTGGTGTAGGCCTTTATTGGGTAAAACTGAAAACAGGCGATTGTATCACAACCCAGACCGTAAAAATAAATCCGTCTCCTAATCCTGTTATCTCGAGCATCGATATTGACAATAATAAAATTACGGTAAATGTATCAGGAGGAACTCCTCCTTATCAGTATTCCCTAGACGGACAAAACTGGCAACCTTCCAATATATTTACAGGTCTGGCAAGAGGAGAGGTGAGAGTCTTTGTAAAAGATTTCTATAACTGTCCCCCTGTTGAAGTTCAGATCACCGTTCCCAATCTGATCAATGCCATCACTCCAAATGGAGACAACGTAAATGATTTCATTGATTATTCTGCTCTGGCATATAAGAAAAATCTGGTATTCATCGTCTATGACAGATATGGAAACAAACTTTATGAGGCAGATAAAATGAGAAATTTCACATGGGACGGCACCTCATCAGGTAAAAAGGTTCTTACAGGTACCTACTGGTATACCATCTCATGGAATGAAGACAATAAAAACAATACCGAAACTAAATATTCAGGGTGGGTATTGGTAAAGAACAGAGAATAAGCTTTTAGCATCGGGACTACCTCTTCATACCGGGGTAGTTCTGATTTTAAATATAGGAACATTAGAAAAATGGCCAGATTAACTTAGCCATCAATTATGATTAACACTTTAAATTTAAGATTATTATAAAACCAACAACATCACAATCCATCCATCATGAAAAAAGATATACTCATTTTTTTACTGGCCACATTACTATACCTTCCCGGAAAACTATCTTCCCAAACCTATCAACTTACCGGGAACCCTGTCAACACTACAGGTTGGGATCTTGTCTCTGACGCCGTAGTAAGCGGAGACTTTGTAAGGCTTACGACCGACCAGACCAGCAGATATGGAGCTGTTAAGCTATCTACACCCATTACCCTCAGCTATTGCGATAAATGGAAAGTGGAATTTGATTTTAGAATCGACGGAAACGGAACCACACAATTCGGAAGAGGGGACGGCTTCACATTCTGGTACCTGGCCAATCCTCCTACAGGATTTGTATCGGGAGGAGGATTAGGTATTCCGGCAAATGCCTCCGGACTGATGGTAGGCTTCGATATATTCAACAATACCACCGAAGGGCAGATGAGTAAAGTACATATCCTGTACGGAACAAACAATACTGCCGGCAACAATATTGAATTCAACAATACAGCAGGAAGTACATTCCATTCTCCTGACCTCAATCCTACCGAGCCATTTGTAGGGGATACCTATAGGCACGTGGAAGTAAACGGAGAAACAGATCTTACCAACCCAACCAACTGGATTATTAAAGTAAGAATAAACGGAACGCTTATTGTTGATCAGTCTTTTGCGCCTTCAGGCGGTGCGGTAGGTATGTCACAAGGATATTTTGGCTTTTCTGCTGCAACCGGAGGAGCAAGTGCAAGGCACTCCATTAAGAATGTGATGGTATTTGTGGACAAAGTTCCTATTTTAAGCAACACCGTTACTCCGTTTGTATGTACAAATCCCGCAACCGGAAATGGCGTAGTAGATCTTACTTCGTATAATGACCAGTTTGTCAATAATCCTGGAAATTATATATTCACCTATTATGTACTGGGAAGCCCTACCCCCATCGCTAATCCTTCAAGCTTCCAATATTCAGGGAATACTACGATCAAGGTAATTGTCAAAGACCCGACTTCCACTCTTTGTGATAATGGAGACGGCGTTATCCAGCTTAATCCAACTCCTTTTGCAGCGACTGATGCAAGCCTTACCGGATGTAATAATAACAATGCCGGAACAGCAACATTTGATCTTAATTCAGCCAACGTCACAACGCTTACTGGAGTCACTAAAGAATTCTACCCTACCCTGTATGATCTGAATAATGGCACCAATCAGATCACCAATCCTTCTGCTTACGCATCCGGAGCCGCTACAATATATGTAAAGGTAACGACTTCTCAAGGCTGTGTAAGTACCGCCAAAATCACATTAAACCTCTATCCTGTCGTAGTTGTTAATGATACCGAATTAAAATCCTGCTTTATTGAAGGCAATACGTCTATGGCTTCTTTTAATCTTTTGGGCGCTATAGTTTCTCAGGGTGGACTTACCAAAAAATATTATCCGTCATTAACCGACGCAATCAATGACACCAATGAGATCACTACACCGGCAGCATACATCGCTCCTACCGGTGTGGCCTATATAAAAGTGTTTAACTCAAACGGATGCTATTCTATCGCTAAAGTTACATTAACAGTAATTCCTCCGGTATTTTCCAGAGTGCTAAAAGATCAAACCATCTGTATGGAAAGCAAAACCACTTTAGATGCAGGAGCCGGTTTCCAAAGCTACGAATGGAGCACAGGAGCAACTACACAAAGCATCAAGGATGTAGGAGTAGGTACATATTGGGTAAAATTAAAAACCGGAGATTGTATTGCCCTGCAGGCCGTAACGGTATATCCTGCTGAAAATCCGGTTGTGACCAGTATTGACATATCAGGAAACACAGTCACCGTGTATGCCAATGGAGGCGCCCCTCCTTATCAGTATTCGATGGATAATATTAGTTGGCAGGATTCCAATACCTTTACCAATGTCGCAAGAGGTGAGGCTAAAATATTTGTAAAAGACAGCTATAACTGTGAGCCTATCGAAATCAACATCACCGTTCCTAACCTTATCAATGTAATCACTCCGAATGATGACGGCATCAACGATTTCGTTGATTATTCCGCACTATCCGGAAAACAGAACCTGGAGATAGGAATCTTCGACAGATACGGTTATAAAATATTCCAGGCCGACAAATCCAACGGTTATAAATGGGCAGGAACCACCAATGGAAGCAAGAAAGTTCCAACAGGAAATTACTGGTATTCTATTTCATGGAAAGAGAATAACAAAAACAGCACTCCAATCAATTTCTCAGGCTGGATTGTTGTAAAAAACAGAGATTAATCACACTTTCCCTTAATATTAAAGAATCACTCCGAAAGCCGGAGTGATTTTTTATTAGCCAACAGGAGATATTTTGTTTTAAGGACACTTTATTCACATTCAATTCTTAAATTTGTGCTATGAATTATTTGGAAGCTTTAAGCAGAAGATATTCTGTAAAAAAATTTAATAATCAAATTATTCCTCAGGAAACCCTTCACAGTATTCTTGAGTCAGGAAAGCTGTCTCCCAGTTCGATGGGCCTTCAGCCTTATAAGATCATCATTGTTGAGAGTGAAGAAATGAAACAGAAGCTGATTCCGGCTTTTTACAATCCTTCTCAGATATCTACCTGTTCCCACCTGATCGTAATTATTTCAAAGAAGATCATTGAAGAGAATTATATCCGGGGGTATTTTAATCATATTTCTGAAGTAAGGGAAACTCCTGTTGAGAAACTTGATCCGTTCAGAGACAGCATTAATCAGCATATCAGCCAAAAAACACAGGATGAAATCTTCAACTGGGCAGAAAAGCAGTCTTATATCGTATTGGCTAATCTGATGTATGCCGCTGCTATTGAAAACATAGACTCATGCCCTATGGAAGGCTTCCGCCAGGATCTGATAGAAGAGATCCTGAAGATCAATCCCGAAACAGAGAAAGTAACCGTTACCCTCGCTTTAGGCTACCGTTCTGAAGAAGACCCTTTCCAGCACATGAAAAAAGTAAGAAAACCAAACGAAAAATTGTTTAAATTTATTTAATATTTAAACGGTTGTACCTAAAGCAAGCCTATGATAAAAGCGGATGTATTAGTAATCGGTTCCGGCATTTCCGGACTTTCCTATGCCATTAAAGTGTCTGAACAGCTCCCTGATGCCAAAATCATCATCGTAACAAAATCAGATGAAGACGAAAGCAACACCAAATATGCACAGGGTGGGCTCGCAGTAGTCACAGACTTTCAAAAAGACAATTTTGAAAAACATATTGAAGATACCATGCGTGCGGGAGACGGCGCTAACAAGCGTGACGTAGTGGAAATGGTTGTGAAAGAAGCTCCTGCAAGATTTAATGAAATTGTAGAATGGGGAGCTCAGTTCGATATGAAAAACGGCAAATTCGCTTTGGGAAGAGAAGGAGGTCATACCGAGAACAGGATCGTCCATCATAAGGACATTACAGGATTTGAAATCGAAAGAGCCTTGCTGGCCACTGCGAACAGCAGCCCAAATATTGAAATCCTTGATCATCATTACGTTATTGATATCATTACGCAGCACCATGTTCCAGGCAAAGAGCTTAACGAAGGGGATATTCATTGCTATGGGGCCTATATTCTGGATGAAAAATCCAAAAAGATCAAGAAGATCACATCCAAAATAACACTGGTTGCTACCGGTGGTGCAGGACATGTTTACAAGAACACAACCAACCCTACCATTGCCACAGGAGACGGAATCGCTTTCGTAGCCCGTGCGAAAGGGAAGGTTTCCAATATGCAGTATTACCAGTTCCACCCTACAGCACTTTACAATAAGATCGATGGAATGCTGTTCCTTATTTCTGAGGCAGTACGCGGAGACGGCGCAAAATTAAGAACAAAAAGAGGCGAAAAGTTCATGCACAAATATGATGAACGTGAAGAGCTGGCCTCAAGAGATATTGTTGCCAGAGCCATTGACAATGAAATGAAAATTTCAGGCGACGAATATGTAGGCCTGGACTGTCATGAGATGAACCAGGAAAGATTTCTGGAACATTTCCCGAATATCTATAAAAAATGTAAAGACGAGGGAATTGATCCCTTTACTCAGCTGATCCCTGTTGTACCGGCTTGCCACTACCTGATGGGTGGCATTGAAGTAGACAGAGATGGCCAGTCTTCCATTAATAACCTTTTTGCCGTGGGAGAATGTACAAATTCAGGACTTCACGGTGCCAACAGACTTGCTTCAAATTCCCTGCTTGAAGGGTTGGTTTTCGGACATAATGCTGCCATGAAAACAGTAGCATTGCTAAAGGAGAACAGCTTCAATTTCGATGATCTGAAAGCCGTTCCGGAATGGAATGAAGAAGGAATGAAGATCATGGATGAGATGGTAATCATAAGCTATCTCAGAAAGCAGCTTCAGGAAATGATGAGTGACCTGGTAGGTATTGTAAGAAGCAACAGGCGTCTGAATATGGCATTACAGAAGCATCAGGAAATTGCAGCAGCCGTTGATGAGATCTACCACTATTCTATTCTTTCTCCACAATTATCAGAGCTAAGAAATCTGACAACCGTTGCCCTTCTTATCATTACCCAGTCTATGGAAATGACAGAAAACAAAGGGGCATTTTATAATAAAGATCTAGTCTAAAAGCATATACAATGAAAAGACCAAGCTACGCAACAGATAAAGTTTTAAAGCAATTCATCAAAAATGCTTTGGAAGAAGACATTCAGGATGGAGATCATTCTACCCTTTCCACCATTCCGGAGGATTTGAAGCAGAGCGCAAAGCTTTTAGTGAAGCAAGACTGCATTCTGGCAGGTGTTGAGCTGGCAGAAATTATTTTTAAGACGTTTGACAAAACCCTGAAAATAGAAACCTTCCTTAAGGATGGAGATCCGGCAAAAGTGGGAGACATCGCTCTTATCGTAACCGGAAGCGCCAGGTCTATTCTTTCCACAGAAAGACTTATCCTCAACTGTATGCAGAGGATGAGTGGTATTGCAACGCTTACCCATGACTGGGATTCAAGGTTAGTAGGTACCAAAACTAAACTTTTAGATACAAGAAAAACCACCCCTAATTTCAGAGTTTGTGAAAAATGGGCGGTTGCCATAGGTGGCGGGACCAATCACCGGTATGGCCTTTACGACATGATCATGCTCAAAGACAATCATATTGATTATAACGGAAGTATCACCAATGCCGTGAAGATGGCTAAAGATTACGTTAAAAAGAACAAGAAAAAGCTTAAAATAGAGGTTGAAACAAGAAACCTTGAAGAGGTTCAGGAGGCAATCAATGCGAAAGTAGACAGGATCATGCTTGATAATATGGATGTTAAGACAATGAAGCAGGCTGTAAAAATGATCAACGGTTCATGTGAGTCTGAAGCTTCAGGAGGAATTACCCGTGATATGCTTAAAGAAATCGCTTCCACAGGTGTAACATTCATCTCTGCAGGTGCCCTTACCCACTCGGCTGAAAATATAGATTTGAGTCTCAAAGCAGTGAAATAGTTTTGAATTTTTAACAAAAACACCCCCACTTTGTTAAAAATTTAACAACATGACTTTTTTCATATAGAAATTCAATTTTACCCTACAACACTACAAATCAGCACATTAAGACTATTAAGATTAATTAAAAATTAACATTGAGTTAATAATAGTTAAATTTTATTTTGCGAATTTTGCAGAAAATTAAATCTAATTATTACTAACGATTATGAAATTAATCAACAAATCAATACTAACTGCGGTTATTACTTTATCTACAGCTAGTGTTTATTATGCTCAACAAGTTCAGGACACAGTACAAACTAAGTCTAAAGACATTGAAGAGGTAATTTTAAGAGGTGTTACCGATATCGCTAAAGATAGAAAGACACCTGTTGCTGCATCTACAATCAAAGCGGCACAACTTGCAGAAAGATTAGGTAACCAGGAGTTACCTGAGATTTTGAACACTACTCCATCAGTTTACGCTACAAAATCAGGAGGAGGTTTTGGAGATGGAGGTCTTACCATCAGAGGTTTCGAATCAAGAAACATCGCAGTGATGGTAAACGGTATGCCTGTAAATGATATGGAAGGAGGTACCGTATACTTCTCCAACTGGACAGGATTATCTGACGTGACAAGTACCTTACAGGTTCAGAGAGGTTTAGGATCGTCTAAACTGGCAATTGCATCTGTAGGAGGAACAGTAAACTTTCTTACTCGTTCAGCAGATATGAAAAAAGGTGGTACAATTAGATTAGGTGTTGGTAACAACGATTATTTAAAAACATCTTTCGCTTACAATACAGGAAAGTCTAAAGACGGTGTCGCCGCATCATTCTTAATGAGCAGACAAGCCGGAGGTACTTATATCGAAAATACAGATTATGAATCTTATGCATATTTCTTTGCATTAGGTTATGAAATCAATAAAAAGCATAACTTACAGTTTACAATAACATCTGCGCCTCAATGGCACGACCAGAGAACTTTTGCTCCTACTATCCAGAATTACATCAACTATAATCCTGATTACGATGGAAAAACGCCATACAGAAGATATAATTCAGATTTCGGATATTATACAGATGCTACTGGTAGAAAAGTTGCTTTAGCCAATAGAGCCAACTATTATTCTAAGCCTGTAATGATGTTGAACTGGGATTGGACAATGAATGAAAAGTCTAAGCTAAGTACAGTTTTATATATGTCAAACGGTAGAGGTGGTGGAACTGGAGATCTTGGTAGGCTTGGATCTAAAACCATCAATGATGTAAGCTTTACTGATGATGCTGGACATATTAATTATGATGCTATATTTGCAGCTAATGCGGCAGTCGATTTAAATACTGCCGGCGCAGGTAGCACGATCGTTCGTAGATCAAGCATAAATTCTCATAACTGGTATGGTATCTTGGCTAACTTCCAGCACAAAATTAATGATAATTGGAATTTCTCAGTAGGTACTGATGACAGATACTACTACGGTTACCACTATCAAGTCCTTACAGACCTTTACGGAGCTGCAGGATACAAAGATAATGCTAACAAAAATATAGCGACACCAAGAATCGTAAATTCACTTTATGATTATAAAAAACTTACATGGAATCCTTTTGGAGGTAAAATAGCTCCAGCTGAAGATCAGGTAGGATACAGCAATGACGGAGAAGTTCTTTGGTACAGTGGATTCGCACAGGTAGAGTACTCAAAAGATAACTTATCAGCATTCTTACAGGGATCAGTTTCTAACCAGTCTTATCAAAGAATTGATAACTTTGTAGTGGACGGAAGTACTCTAAAGGGCCAAACTATTAATACAAAAACAGGATTTAAGGATATCTTTGGTTATAACATTAAAGGAGGGGCTAACTATAACATCAACGAACATCATAATGTTTTTGCAAACTTAGGTTATTACAGCAAACAGCCTTTCCTGAATACTGTTTACCCAAGTAACCAGCAACTTATAAACCCGTATCTGACAAACGAAAAAATTTCTTCAGCAGAAATTGGATATGGATTCAGATCTTCAAAATTCTCAGCCAATGTTAACCTATATAGAACTCAATGGAAAGACAGATGGTTAAGAAAAACTAACCAGACGTTCACATTACCTGACGCTTCAACAACTACAGGTTATGCTGAAATCAACGGTATTACAGAAGTTCACCAAGGTGTAGAATTTGATGGAGTATACAAACCAACAAGCTTCCTTGAATTTCAGGGGATGTTCTCTTGGGGAGATTACTATTACAAAGGAAATGCTACTGTAGCTGCATTTGATGATAACAATAATCCTCTTACTTTAGCGGGTGCTTCAGGTGATCAATTGTATCTGGATAAAGTAAAAGTTGGAGGATCTGGTAACAACAGTATACCACAGATGACTGCATCATTAGGACTTACTGTAAAACCAGTGAAAGATCTTAATATCTTCGGAACCTGGAGATATGTTGGTAAGCTATATTCTACAGTTGATGCAGGAGCATTTACCAATGTTACCGCTCAGGAAAGAGGAGTATTAAAATTACCTGATTTCAACTTATTTGATGTAGGTTTCTCTTACAAGATCAGATTAAAAGATCAATCTCAGTACTTTACTATCGGTGCTAACGTTTATAACTTGTTTAATACAATCTATATCTCTGACTCTGCGACTAGTATATTTGCTGATGACAAACCAAGATATTTGGCTGATGGAAAAACACTTAATACAGCTAATCAAACTTACGAGCAATTGGGTATGATGTATAAAGGTATTGCAACAGGTAACCGTGCTTACTTCGGTTTCGGAACTACTTGGGCTGCAACCCTATCATTCAACTTCTAATACTATCAGAACATTAGATTTTATAAATATGAATCCCGGCTTTGAGCCGGGATTTTTGCTATCTTTGTGTACAAAAAAATAGGATTATGGATTTTTACAACATTTTACTTAATGCCCATAAAGGATTCGGGTATCTTGAGATTCTTTTGGTGACATTATTTATCATTGCACTTTTGGCTACCATGTTCGGTTTCAGTGGAAAAGTGAACAAATTTTTAAAGAAAACCACACTGTTCACAATGATCTTTTTCCACGTTCAGTTCTTATTGGGAATCATTATGTTAGTCACTACTTTCTCTAAAGGCTTAAACATGGGAGAAGTAATGAAGAATGCGGCTTTAAGGTTCCAATATGTTGAACATCCATTCTCTATGCTTATTGCAGCGGTATTGATGACGATCGTCAACAAAAAAGTAAAATCCAACGATACGATCTCATTAGGGGTTGTTGCTATGGGCTTGATCGCAGTAGGCTTATTTGCATTTGCATTCCCCTGGACAAGAGTTTTCGGGGCTTAAAAATAGAAAAGAAATTATACATGATGCGTTATAATTTATAAATAATTTAATCTTAAAATTTTAATTTAAATCAATGAAAGTAGCTGTAGTAGGTTCAACAGGAATGGTTGGACAAGTTATGCTTAAAGTTTTGGAGGAGAGAAACTTCCCTGTAACAGAATTAATTCCGGTAGCATCCGAAAAATCTGTAGGCAAGAAGGTGAAGTATAAACAGAAGGAATTTACGATTGTAAGCATGAAGGACGCTATAGCTGCCAAACCGGATATCGCCATCTTCTCTGCAGGAGGTTCGACTTCTCTTGAATTCGCTCCCTTATTTGCAGAAGCAGGAACAACAGTGATCGACAATTCTTCAGCCTGGAGAATGGATCCTGATAAAAAATTAGTAGTTCCTGAGATCAACGCTGATGTTTTGACTAAAGAAGACAAAATTATTGCCAATCCGAACTGTTCTACCATTCAGCTAGTAATGGTTTTAGGACCTTTGAACAAAAAATATGATTTAAAAAGAGTGATCGTTTCCACCTACCAATCTGTAACAGGAACAGGTAAAGCGGCTGTTGACCAGCTAAACTCTGAGATCACCGGTGATGATTCCATCGCGAAGGTTTACCCTTACCAGATCTTCAAAAATGCTTTGCCTCACTGCGACGTATTTGCTGATGACGATTATACGAAAGAAGAAATTAAGCTGATGAAAGAACCTAAGAAAATCTTAGGGGATGACACTTTCAATTTAACAGCAACCGCCGTAAGAGTTCCGGTTCAGGGAGGTCACTCAGAGAGTGTAAATATTGAATTCGAAAATGAGTTTGACCTGGAAGAAGTCAGAAAGATTTTGTCCGAAACACCAGGAGTAATTGTAATGGATGATGTGAAAAACAACCACTACCCTATGCCGCTATACTCCGAAGGAAAAGATGAAGTTTTTGTAGGAAGAATAAGACGGGATCTCTCACAGCCGAAGACACTGAACCTCTGGATCGTAGCAGACAACCTGAGGAAAGGAGCCGCAACGAACGCTGTACAAATCGCAGAATATCTTATAGCAAACAACTTAGTATAAACTAACAAAATAAAAAGAGTCTCAGAATTGAGATTCTTTTTTTTATCAAACTCGTATGAATACCCAGAAAAATATCCATAAAGATAAAATAGGATTCCAAAAGATCATCGCTGCCTTTGGAGTCATTCTTTTCATCGGAAAGATCATTGCCTGGAAGCTCACCAATTCCGATGCCGTATTCTCTGATGCTATGGAAAGTATCGTGAATGTCATCAGCGCGTTCATGGGTCTTTATTCTCTTCATCTGGCAGCGAAGCCAAAAGATGAAGACCATCCTTATGGCCACGGAAAGGTAGAATTTGTTACCTCCGGAATTGAGGGAGCATTGATTGCCATTGCAGGGATAATGATCATCTATGAAGGAATTCACAGTCTTATTGTTGGAAAAACCCTTAGTAAGATCGACCTTGGAATATGGATCATTGCAGCGACAGCTATTGTTAATTATTTGCTGGGCTATATTTCCATAAAGAAAGGAGAAAAAGAAAATTCACTGGTACTTATTTCATCCGGAAAGCATCTGCAGTCAGATACCATTACCACCCTTGGCGTTGTTATCAGCTTAGTGATCGTTTACTTCACAAAAATCTACTGGCTGGACTCTGTCGTTGCACTGGGCTTTGGGCTTTATATCATCTTTGTAGGTTATAAGATCGTCCGTAAATCATTAAGCGGTATTATGGATGAACAGGATCCTGAAATATTAAACCAGATCATCAGGATTCTTGAGGAAAACAGAAGAACGGAATGGATCGATATACATAACATGAAAATCCAGCAGTTCGGGGCTTCACTTCATATTGATGCCCATATTACGCTTCCCTGGTATTACAGCCTTCGGGATGCTCATAATGAAATGGAGAAAGTAATCCTCCTCCTCGCTAAAAATATCAAAAGAAATATTGAGTTCAATTTTCATATGGACGACTGCAAACCCATCTCATGTCCAGTCTGCCAGATCAAAGACTGCCCTGTCCGGGAAAAAGATTTCATCAAACGGGTAAAATGGACTCCTGAAAATGTAACAAGTGTGGATAAGCATACAGCATCTTAAGTTTTCCCCAAATATCCGTTTATAATAATCTCTTATACTTTAAGGACTTCTCCTTCGTTGAAATGAATTCTTCAAGTATATCCGAAATTTTTAATACGCTCTTAGATTCTTCCAGACAAAATATTTACATTTGTATAAACATATATATTATGGGGGTTGGAACCAATATAAAAAGATTAAGAAATAAAACAAAACTTTCTCAGCAGGAGATTGCCGATATGCTTGGCTTAGACAGAAGCACCTATATCAATTGGGAAAATGAAATTTCAGATATTAAGTCCCAATATATTCCTAAACTTGCTGAAATTTTTAATGTTGATATAAGAGATTTATTTGAAGATGAATTAAAAAATATCAACATTACAAATAACACTTTTGAAAATAAGGATAATTCAACCTCTGGAAATATTATTGTTTTTAATATATCAGATAAAGAGGTTACCGAAAAATTAAGTTCGCAAATTGAAGAACTTATTAAAAGCTTAAGAAGATAATAATTTAAGTTTTATTTTAACGAAACCTTTAGACTTCCATTCATTTATTTCCGATATTTTATAGCTAAACAGAATAGTTTATTAAAAAAGTAATACCTTATCAAGTTCTATAAGATTATTCCCATTTTCTTTAAAATTAAATTGAAACTTTTTTAAAATTATTTTAGGGCTTAAGGTAGAAACATTTCCCTTATCATCTCCCACCATGTATTTCATACCACTACTTTTCATTTCATAAAAAGGATCGTTATAATAATTTTGCATCATATTTTGAAAATCCTCCCAACTTATTTTCTTTCCCGTTTGAGGAATAAAAAAATCACTATTTTTCACATTTTTTAACTGTATTAAACTAAAATCATAATCTAAATCAGAATCTGATATTTTAACAATCAGACCAGGTAACCCGTTGAAAATATAAGGTCCTTCCCGTAGATTTATAGACTCTGTAAACCAGGCAACCCAATGCCTGCCTCCATAATCTAATTCTGCTTTCTGACAATGCAGATCTCCAATCTTCTGCTTTTCATCTACAATTTTCCAATTCAGCTTATCTATAGTTATGAAAAATCGGCTTCTCATAGTCGGAGTAATAATTACCTTTTGAATTTCTCCTGTATCTAAATTTTTCTTGGCAAATAAATCTGTAATGAAAAATACATTTCTTCCTAATCCTAAGTTCGTTCTTTCTATTAGTGAGTCTGACTTCCTTTCCAATTCTGACCTGAAAATAGATTGCCTTCCATAGATATCCAGATAAAATCTATTGACGACCAAACTATCTTTGAGTGGATTTGGTCTAAATTTTAGCTCATATAAACAAGTTATATTTTGGCTATGCAACAAATTGATTATAAATATGAATGCACTGAAAATAATTTTTCCCATTTTACAAAATTTTGATAAATGTTGTGTTCTAACATAATTAACTTTTATAAAGTATCAGTTATGTTTTGCATTTACAAACATTTTAGACAGGCAGTAGTAATACTTCCATCCGATCCCGTTGTCACCCACATTCCACAGCTAAGTCCATACTGTTCACAAGTGCCATTTCCAGGCGTACAAGCATCTGAACACCCTATTCCTCCATAGTTGGGACGAAGTCTACTTCCTCTAATACTTTTAAGATTTTCTCTGGAAAGCTTTTTTAAATTTTTCATAATTTATGATTTTTCTGTTAAACTTATCACAAACATATGAATTAAACCTCAAAATATCTGTAGAAAAATCACAACAAATTTTGTCGCATTTTCCTGACATTTAACTTATGTAAACCATTTAAAATCAATTTATCAACTGTCAAAAGAAATGTCAAGAAAATAATTATGTAAGACAAGTTTATAACTGAATAAAATTCAGCGTTTTTTACTGAAAATAATCTTTTTGAGATATCTTCTTCCTGTAATAAAACATAGGAACAATCAGCAGGATAATCAAAGGCTGAATGACAAACCTTCTCATATAAAAGGAAAAAAGATATCCTGTTTCAAACTTATCATGGATACAGTACAGATAGATCGGAAAAGCAATAGCAAAAACGATAACCATCATTATAAGTCCCTGTATGGTCCATGACCTTCTTTTAAATAAACCGTATATGATCAGACATGAAAACAAAAGATTTAAAGCAAATCTAAACAGATATCCCGCAATCAGTTTCCCCCATTCAAATGACGGAAAATCAATATTCTGATTAGCTTCATGGAAGTAATTAAGAAAAGGATCATAAAAAAGAGTGTCTTCAAAGATTCTGACACTTACCAGACCACAGATGCCCGCGATCACCAGGAGCCAATTAAGAATTTTCATTTTTTAAAGCAAAGAATTTGATCCAGATCAGCCAAAGTAGCACAACACTTCCATAGATAACGGAAGGAAATACAAAATCGTGGAACATTTTACCATATTCCTTATGATTTGCCATTACAATATTTAAGCCTGCAATTCTGAGAAGATTCATGATGTAAAGCAAAACCAGTCCTGCCCCCACAAAAAGAAACGTCTTAGCTCCTTTATAAAACGCAAACACAAAAGATACGAATAAGATCATCACAGAAACAGCATTACAGCCTTCCACCATTCTGGTCACATATTGGTTCTTGACATAAAACCAAACCTGCCCATTCTCTATATCATCATAGAGTTCAGTTTTATAGCCTATAGCATTTTGCAGACTGTTTACCTGATTGGCGATCACTCTTGAAAAAGGATCCAACCCAAGATTTTTACTACTGTTGAGATAAAACTGGTAGGCAAAAAGCAACACCAGATAGATGATGATGAAACGAAGTAAGATTCCTAAAACCGGCTTAAAATCCTTAAACATATTGCAAAGATAAAAATTAGCAGGTAAACTAAGCTGATTTTGAGCGGAGAAAGCGTATATTTAAATCACAAATTCGGGAAAGGGTCTTCAGAAAGGATATTTTAAATTTTGCTTAAAGCGATATTTAATTCACTATAAAAACAAAAAAACCATCTCCGTCCAACGCTTAAATTCCCTTCTGTTCTGCTGCTGATCATACATTTTACAACTATAATTACTCACTATTTACAACTCATGTTAAATTAGTATATTTGTTTCCATATTATGACTTCTGAAAATGCAAAACGATTTTTTGAAAACCGCTTAGGTAAGAAATCGACCGAATTCATCACATTAGCTCAGAGTGGCTCTGCAAGAGTGAACTTTCTGGCCTCCGCCGGTACCGAAAAGTTTATCATCACTTACAACGAAAATATCCCGGAAAATGAAAGCTTTCTTTATTATTCTAAAGTATTTTCCGGTCTGGATCTTAATACGCCTGCTATTCTCGCTGTTTCAGATGACAGAAAGATGTATGTGCAGGAATTTTTGGGAAGCCATACCCTTTCGGAAGTGATCTCCAAAGAAAGCGTATCACCCTATGTAAGATCGTTGGTAAAGCAGACTCTGGAAAAGCTTTTCCGGTTACAGATACAAACTCAGGGAAAAATAGACTTTTCTAAAACGTTTGAATATGAAAGCTATGACGAGCTTCCGATAATCCATGACCTTTATTATTTCAAAAATTTCGTTGCTGATGTTCTGGAACTTGAGTATAACAAATCTACGCTCCTGAAAGAATTCAAACAGATCGCAGCCCTTATCGAGGGACTGGAGCCTAAAGGAATCATGATCCGGGATTTTCAGGCCAGGAATATCATGGTCAATGAAGAGAATAAGGTTTCATTTATCGATTATCAGTCTGCAATGAAAGGACCCTTAATCTATGATGTCATCTCCTTTTTATTTCAGGCTAAAGCTGATTTCCCGGAAGATTTCAAAAATGAAATGCTGGAATTTTATATCGGGCAATTTACAGATCCTGAAGTACAAGACCAATTGAAAAGCAGTATAAAACCTATCCAGATGATGAGATTTTTACAGGTTTTGGGGGCATATGGGTTCAGAGGACTTATTCAGAGAAAGCAGCACTTCATGGCAAGTCTGGAAAAAGGAATTCGGAATATTACACAATTTGCGGCTTCATGGGAACAAATGAAAAATTATCCGGAACTTGAAAAGGTCATCCAACAATTAGCGACTGATAAAACACAACAAAAAATTCAAGAAATATTAAATGTAAACCATTAAGACACTAAGGTTATAATCAAAAAACTTAACTTACCCCGAAAACACTTTAATGGTTTAAATTAAAAAAAATAAAAATGCTACACATCGACATACACAGTTTTTCGTATAAAAAAGGAGGAATACCTAAAGACCCGTCAGGAAACGGAGGCGGATTCGCTTTTGACTGCAGGGGAATTTTAAATCCGGGAAGAATCGAAGAATATAAGAGCCAGACGGGAAATGATATTGGCGTTCAGGAATATCTCGAAACCAAAACTGAAATGCCTAAATTTCTGGAGCTTGTAAAATCTCTTGTATCAATCAATATTGAAGATTATTTAGCGAGAGGATTTGAACATCTGCAGATCAATTTCGGTTGCACGGGAGGGCAGCATAGATCGGTATATTCTGCCATAAAAATCGCGGAATTCATTAAAGAAAAATACCCGGAGGGAACAGCAGTAAGCCTTCACCATGACGAACAACCTCAACTGAACAGCAGTAATCAGTAATATGCCATAGGTAATACTTCTATTACTTGTTATTCACTTTATATTACTCATTACTTATCACTCATTACGCATCATATTATGAAGGCTCTCATTTTCGCCGCAGGCAAAGGTACCCGACTGAAACCATTTACTGACCACCATCCGAAAGCATTGGCAAAAGTAAATGACATTCCTCTTTTGGAAAGAAATATCCATTATCTGAACAGTTTCGGAATAAAAGATTTTGTCATCAACATCCATCATTTTGGAGGTCAGATTGTTGATTTTTTAAATAAAAATGATAATTTCGGATGTAAGATTGATATTTCTGATGAATCCGATGAATTATTGGAAACCGGCGGCGGCTTGATTTTTGCAAGAAAATTTCTCGATCACGGAGAAGATTTTTTAATCATGAATGCAGATATTTTAACCAACATCAACATCAATGCATTGGTGGAATATCATAAAAAGATAAAAGATTTTGCTACTTTAGCTGTATCGGACCGTGAAAGTTCGAGGAAGCTCCTCTTCAATGACGATATGGTTTTGAGAGGCTGGCTGAATGTACAGACAGGAGAACAGCGGCTGGCTGAGTTCAACAAAGGCTTTAAGGCTCTTGCATTCAGTGGCGTTCATTGTATCAATCCTGCGATCTTCGGAAAAATAAAAAGGACAGGCAAATTTTCTATTATGGAAGAATATCTGGATCTGATGCAGACCGAGCATATCCACGGTTTTGTACACAATGATATTCTTATAGATGTCGGGAGACCTGAATCTGTAATAGAAGCCGAAAAATATTTTAAATAATTTTTGCAATGGAAATTGATGGAACCAGGGATGAAAGTTTAGTAAATCCGGAACTTGACATAAACGAAACAAAGCTGCATAACAGCTTCAGACAAAAAACATGGGATGAAACGATCACCAAAGACAGTTGGATGGTCTTTAAGGTGATGGCTGAATTTGTAGATGGCTATGAAAAGCTGGCTAAGATTGGCCCATGCGTCTCTATATTTGGATCAGCCCGTCTGAAACCGGAGAATAAGTACTATAAAATGGCAGTGGAAATTGCTGAAAAGATCACCAAATTAGGTTTCGGGATCATTACCGGAGGCGGTCCCGGAATTATGGAAGCAGGAAACAAAGGAGCTTTCAATACAAAAGGAAAATCTATTGGTCTTAATATCGACCTTCCTTTTGAACAGCACTTCAATCCTTATATCAACAAATCCTATTCAATGAATTTTGATTACTTTTTCGTGAGAAAGGTAATGTTTGTAAAATATTCCCAGGGATTTGTGGTAATGCCCGGAGGTTTCGGCACTCTGGATGAACTGACTGAAGCTATAACCCTGATCCAGACCAACAAGATCGGCAGATTTCCGATCGTACTGGTAGGAAGTGATTTCTGGGGTGGATTGCTGGATTGGTTCAAAGCAACTTTACTGAAAGAAGGAATGATCGCAGAAGATGATTTGGAACTTTATCGTGTGGTAGATACTGCTGACGAGGCGGTAGCGCATATTAAAGCTTTTTATGATAAATATTCTGTGAATGTAAATTTTTAATTGGCATATTATTTGTGACTTATAACTAGCAAGTATGATTGTAAATCTATTAATTAAGATGAAAAAACTTTTATATATATCAGGAATTTTAACATTTTTTGTGTTAATGAGTTTTATGTATGTAGACTTTTTCTCTTCAATGACCAAAGTGGATTATATTGATGGAAGCAAGACATTGAAGTTTACCACAAAAATGAATACAAGCCATATCTCTGATGCGATTAAGATCAATCCGAATACAGCCGGATTTGAAGCAGAAGTGAAAAAATATGTGAACAGTAATTTTGATGTATTTGTCAATGGTGCTCCCAAAACAATAACCTTCACAGGAAGTCAGGTAAGCGGAGAAACTGTATGGGTGTATTTTGAAACCGGAGGCGTTTCAGATATCAACACCTTAAAAATTAAAAATACAATCCTTTTAAGTGCTTTTCCTAAGCAGATCAACCTGGTCAGTGTCGCTTATAAAGGCAGCCAGAAAATGATGAATTTCCAGCGGGGAAAAGAAGTGAATGAGGTTTCTTTTTAAATAAGAATTAGATGTAACCATTATAAATGGGTACCCTGAAAGACTAACTTTTGGGGTATTTTTTTGTTTACAATCTGAAACAAATCACAAAAAAGGGATTAATTACGTAAAAACACCTAATTTAAAATTTCAGCATTTACACCCTAACCTATTAAACTCCAGGAACGTACATTTGTATTGTAATTACACCTAAAGATGTGAAACCTGTATCACACAAATAACGGGGCGGAATCTGAAAAGCCAAACGAGTAAGAATACACCAAACTAAAAACTTAATATCATGGACGCACAACTCAATGCATCTAGCCAGGAAATAGATGTTCTGGTAGTAATCGACACGGATTATGTAAGATCCCGCTACTCTAACCCAAGCAAGGACCCCAATAATCCCACAGGAATTGACCACAACAGTCAGCATATGATTGTATCCAACGCGAATGCGATTTCCGGACAAGGATCCGCTGATTTAAATTTCAGTGCAAGAGCCGGCGATATAGTATCTTTCAGAGGCACTTCAATTTATCAGAATTCTGATGATGCCGTGATTATCTACAATATTAAATATTGGTCCGGAGATCAGGTATTTAATAATTTTGTATATAATGCCGTAGAAAGAAAACAGGCAGTAGTTCCGAACTATAACTCCTCAAACGGGCTTCCCGCCAACACTGCAGACATCACATTTTCAAGCTTTGATTCAAAAGTAAAAGCCACAGGAACAGAAAACTTCTATGTGCAGTTTGCATTGTATATTTTAGATCCAAATGACAGTAACAAACAGATTCTGTATGGTTACTTTTACTGGGACCCAACGATTACGGTTAAATAAACGGAAATAATTAAACCACTGCATCTGGACATACCCTAAAAAGTGTCTAAACTTTTGGGTACAGTCTAATCAGCAGTGGTTTTTATTTTTAAATAGATTAGAATCGTGTAAACCAGAAAAGTGTTACAAGATCAAGCTCACTGATATCAAAATCAACCTTAATACGGAAAGATTTGAAGCAGAGGTAAAAAATGTGTGAACAATAATTTTGATATATTTGTCAATGGGGCTCCTAAAACGATAACGTTCACACGAAGTCAGGTCAGCGGAGAAACTGTATGGGTGTATTTTGAGACCAGAGGCGTTCCGGATATCAATATCCTGAAGATTAAAAACACGATCCTTTTAAGCACTTTTCCTAAGCAGGTCAATCTGGTATATCGCCTACAAAGGCAGCCAGAAAACAATGAACTTCCAAAGAGGAAAAGAAGTGAATGAGGCTTCTTTTTAAATTTTTTTTCGCCATTCGATGAAATAATGTAAATTTATAAAAATAATTATATTAATACATCGATGCGAAAACTTTACATTAGCACACTGTTCTTGTGCATATTTTTGAGCATGTCAGCTCAAGATGTGCTATGGCAGAAAGATATTCTCTCTTCCTCCCAGAATTTTCTAAGTCAAGTGACTCCAACTTTAGATCTTCAGTATCTGATTACAGGAAGTTCTATTCAGTCACAAAAACTTTCTACAGAAAGCAAACAAAACAACGGTTACGATTTCCATTTGGTTAAGCTCAACCAACAAGGAGAAGAGGTCTGGGAAAAATATTTTTCAGGAATGAACCATGATTATCTTTCAGCATCTCTATCTACTCAAGATGGAGGTTTTTTGTTAGCCGGAACTTCTTTTTCAGGAAAAGGACTGGATAAGAAAGAAGATTCCAGTGGAGGATCGGATATCTGGGTAATTAGAATCAATGAATTGGGAGAAGAACTTTGGCAGAAAACAATAGGAACTTCTTCTGATGAAGAAGCTAAATCCGTGATTCAAACCACTGATTTGGGATTCTTTGTGGCTGGAAATGTTCAGAACTCAGAAAAAGGCTATGGTTCTAAGGATGTTATAATCGTAAAATTAGACAAGAACGGAAAAGAAATCTCTCAAATGATCATAGGAGGAAAGGGGCTGGATGAGGTAGAAAAAATGATTCCTACAAAAGATGGTGGAGTTCTGTTGGGCATTTATTCTAGAAGCAATAAAGGAGGCTCCAAGAAAACTGAAAATTATGGAGAAGGAGATTACTGGATCATTAAGCTGAATAAAGATGGAAAAGTAGAATGGGAAAAGAATTACGGTGGAATTGGAGATGATCATCTAAGAACCATGGCGATGACTGCAACTGGATTTGTAATAGGAGGAGAAAGCCGTTCTGACAGATCCGGGAATAAAAATGTTGGCATAGATGAAGGAACAGATCTATGGTTGATAGCACTTAATGAAAAAGGAGATGAAATCTGGCAAAAATCTTATTCTTTTAAAAACAGAGATATTTTAATGAGTTTGAATGTAGTTTCCAATGCGAAAGATTCTGAATCTAAAGGATTTTTACTGGGAGGCTACACACGGGCTGAAGTAAGAATTACAGAAAATGACGAAACTTTCTGGATGCTGTACCTCAATCAAAATGGTGATGAAGTTTGGAGAAAGTACATCAATGGTAATTCCCGACACAAAGAAGAGCGTTTATCCGATTTAATTATGGGGAGAGATGGTTCCATCATTTTGGCAGGAACAAGTGCTGAAGAGTTTGGAAAAGAGAACTGGAAGATTGTAAAATTAGGAGACAAGCAAGTGGAAGACCTGATTGAACGATTACCAATGAAGATTTATCCTAACCCAGTATCTGATTACTGTTATGCTGAGATAGGCTTTGACTTTAAGGAAGCAGAAATAAGTATTTATGATATGGCAGGAAGACAAATCCAAACCTTAACCACTAAAAATAAGGTGACCAAAATTAATACTTCCAACATTGTTCAGGGAGCTTATATAATGATGGTGAGAGCTCAGACATAGGACAATCAAACTCAAACTGCTAACACTAAATTGATCAAAAAATAATGGACAAAATAATTATGAAAAAATATATTTTATTGAGTTTTATTTTTATCGCAAATTTTCTATTCTCTCAGGAAAATAATGATTTCACATCTTTTAATGGGTCCTTTAGTGTTGCAAAAGCTGAACTCAATGAGGCAGAAGGGAAAGCTAATGTTGAGATTCCTCTTTTTAATATAAAAAGTGGGAATATTAAAATTCCCATTAAGTTACAATATAATACTGGGGGAATAAAGGTGAATCAAAGAGCTGGGAATGTCGGTTTAGGATGGTCTCTTGCTGATATTAACATCACTCGTGATATTCAGGATGCACATGATATGGATGATGGAGGGGCGGTTCCTAAAATAAGAAGGACCGGATATTTTAAGAAAGTGAAAAAGAATATTAAATATTTTTTCTCAAATACAGACAAGGATTCTGCCAATTTAGATTACTTACCGGATCTCTATTTCTTGAATACTATAAATAAAAGACATGTATTCTATTTTGAAAATGAAAACACGCCACGATTATTATCCGATAAGCCAATAAAAATATCCAAATTAAAGGAAACTCGTTATGAAGTGAGTAATATTCCAACTACTGACTTTTTTAATTTTACCATTAATACAGATGATGGGATTCAATATCAGTTCAACGATTATGAAATGGCAAATTATTATAATTCGGAATCTCCAGTTAATTTCTATGGAGGTACAATTGATAGAGTGCCCTATGTTTCTTCCTGGAAGATTTCAACAATAAAAGATCTCTCCACCAATAGGGAAGTGAATTTTGAATATGCTCCATCTGGTGATTATAATATAATATCTACATCACATTCAAGAGAAATACGTTCAGAAACGTATAGCCGTTTTAAAGCAGCCCCTGGTACTTCTTTTATTAGTGATTTTATAGGTAAGTATGTAAATGTTATTAATCCTGACATCATCAACAATGGGGTAACGGGCTTACAGTTGAACGGTTTTCTTTCTTCAAACCCCTTTTTAGATGGAGGGCAAAAAAATAATACAAACTATCAATATAATAGGATTGAAAGTTCTGTAAATTATTTTAAAACAAAAGATTTAAAAAAAATAAAATTTGATGAAGGGTATCTGGTGTATGAATATGATTTTATAAGGCAGGATACGCAGAATCCGGAAAAAGCACTTAGTTCAATCAAATTATATGACTATAATAATAAACTCATTCAACAATATAACTTTAATTATGGATACTTTTTATATCAAAACACTTGGATGGGGATCTCTTCAAAAGATGGAAAAAGTCTTAAGTTATTGAGTATTGAAGAAGTAAATTCTGGAAAAAAATATCAATTTAAATATAAAGACGATGAGTATTTACCAAACATACGTTCAAAAGCATATGATTATGGAGGATATTATAAGGAAACCAATGAATTCATAAGTGGTGACAATTATGGACAAAGCTATGCAGATAATGTATATTATTACCCAGATCAGATGGAATGGTCTCTTTTACCATTTGAAATTCATCATGATGCTTTAGTCAATAATAATGTAACGATGCATCCAATACATTATGGAGACAATTATATAACCAGAGATCCGGATTTAAACTTTACCAAAATAGGAACTCTAACCGAAATTGAATTCCCTAACAAAGGAATCAAGAGTTTTGAATATGAATTGAATGATTTCTTAATACTGGGTGATTATCAAAAAGCACCTGGTTTGAGAATAAAGAAAATCAACAATATCGATGAAAATCAGGTAAAAAGCACAACATCATATTTTTATAAAAATGAAAATGGCTCATCGTCTGGTGTCATGATGACTCCTCCATTTATCGGTTATCCTAGGGCTCAGTTATTTACATCCTATGTTGATTTATCTGCGCAGCCTCCAATGCTAATAACCAATTATAATGGTCTTCCAAACTTTGCTTCAGATGATTTACAGAGACTATTCAAAATATATGATTCTCCTGGAAATATTAATATACAATATTCAAGAGTTGAAAAAATAACTGATAATAAAAAACAGGCGACAGAATATACAACGGTTAAAGATTATCCATTAAATAATACTTTACAGTCTCCTTTTGCAATGCTGCAGTATTCCAAAGATTCATTTGCCACTTTTTTTTCTAAATTTTCGATGGCGGAATTTTTAAATACCAATTCTGCGTATAGATTAAAGTATAACTCATATACCAATCCAGGTTTATATGGAGTGAGGAAGAACATGAAGTTATTTGATAAAAATAATGCCTTAGTTAAAGAATACATCTATGATAATAAGTTAATTACCAAAAGTCAATTTGGATCAAATAAACCTATTTTGGACTTTGTTATTGAGCCTGGATCTCAAACATATAGTAATACTACCATTAGTTCTCAAGGTTCTATAATTGTTAATTATATTCAAAAATTTTTACGCCCTGCCAAAACGACAGTAAAGGATTACTTATTATCAGGAACAAATACAGATCGAATTGAATATAAGTATCTTAATCCATCCAGTTATATATCTGGTGTAGGGAAACTTTTAGCAGTCGATATATATAGCAGTGGTTCTATAGAAAGCGTTTTGGTCAATGATATCTTTTATCCTGAAGATGCAATATTAAGCACTACTCCAACCTTCAATTTAGTTAGTACTGTTAATTTACTTAAATCTATCAATAAAATAAATGTTCCAGTTCTTACCTATGAATATATTGATATAGACCTAGTTAACCCTACTGAAGCTAATAGCAAAGTTCATAAAACGGTATTTGCCCAAGATGCATCTACCAGTAATTTGGTACTTCCTAAATATGAATATAGATGTATAACCAAACCGGGCTGGGCTTATGAAGCTACTAACTCACAAGAAGATGTAAGAATAATGACTTATGATTTATACGATAATAAAGGGAATTTATTACAATACACAGGACAAGATGGTATTCCTACAACTATACTTTATGGTTATTACCAAACCCGTCCTATTGCAAAAATTGAAGGAGCATCTTATGAGATAGTGATGAATGCTTTAGGGTTATCACCAAACTCTAATCCGACAACTTATCTTTCTAGCGAAATAGTAAATAAATCAAACCTTGATAAAGACTCTTCTACTGAGGAAACATTCATAGATTCACTTAATAATTTAAGGAATAATAGTTTGTTGAAGAATTATCAAATAACCACAACGACCTATGACCCACTTATCGGAATAACACATAATATTCCCCCAAGTGGAATAACCCAAAAATACATCTATGATAATGCTGGTAGACTAATAAAGATTAAAGACATGGATGGGAATCTAATAAAGGAGTTTGAATATAATTATAAACAGTAACAATTAATAACAATGAAAAAAATTATAAATATATCCCTTCTTCTATTTATAGGTAATCATTTTTTACTGTCGCAAAGCAACCATGGGACAACGTCTAAAAATTATATTTACCAAAAAACATGCTTAGATGAAGGCTGTGTAAAAAAAATAGAAAATATTCAATACCTAGACGGTTTAAATAGACCACAACAGATTATTAGTATAAAATCAACCCCCCAAGGGAATGATATGGTAATTCCGTTTGAGTATGATAATTATGGAGTTCAGTCAAAGAGTTATTTACCTATTCCCCAAACAAGTACAGGTAACGGAAGTTTTAATACCAGCCCAACGAGTAATGGTACCGGATTTTATGGTACAAGTAATTTCTATTCTGAATTCGTACACGATGGATCATTCCTTACAAAGATATCTGAACAATCTAATCCTGGAGATGAATGGACATTGAGTTCAGGAAAAACACAGAAGTCAAGTATTGAAATTAATAAAAGTTCAGATGCTGTAAAAAAATACATGATTAACGTTTCTTGGGATGATACCAAGAAAGTACTCTTGAACGCCATTTCAAAGATTAACCTATTCAATGAAGGTGAATTATATAAAACCGTAGTAACCGATGAAGATAATAACAGAACGATTACGTTTAATAATAAATTGGGGAAAACGGTTCTTATAAGAAAAGAAAATAATAATGGTGGGAATATAGTAAATCTTGATACATACTATGTTTATAATTTTTATAACCAATTGGTTTATATAATTCCGCCTTTAGCAGCAGTAAAAACTATTATAGACCAATCTACTCTTGATAACCTTTGTTACCAGTATAAGTATGATATTCAAGGTCGTCTTGTAGAAAAAAAGCTTCCAGGCAAAGGACTTGATGCATCAACAGGTGTCTGGCGATGGGATTCCTTCGTTTATGATAAAGCCAATAGATTGATATTAACTCAGGATGCCAACTTGCAGCAGCAGGGAAAGTGGATGATTACCAAATATGATGGGTTCGGTAGAGTTATCTACACCGGAACTATTCCGGGAGGAGATAGAACCAGTATGCAGAATCAAGCAGGTAACTTAACTGTTGTTGAATCAAGGGATGTAACTGGCTTTACCCAAAATGGAATGCAGGTATATTATACCAAGGGATTATTTCCTGGTATGGATACCCTTCTATCCGTAAATTATTATGATACCTATCCACAAGGAACTCCTGTAATTCCTTCATCTATTCTTACTCATCCGGTTTTACCCCAGGATGCTTTAAGTTCAGCAAAAAGTATAAGCACTAAAAGCCTTCCGACTGCTGCGTATGTTAAAAACATTGAAGATGATAGTTGGACAAAAAACTATATTTGGTATGACTTGAAAGGAAGAGCTATTGGTTCTCATTCCGTTAATTATTTAGGCGGCTATACCAAAATCGAATCGGAATTGGGCTTTACAGGAGAAGTAAAAGAGTCTTATACCTATCATAAAAGAACAGAGTATGATGAAGAAACCATCATCAAAGAAAGTTTTGTATATGATAATCAGAACAGGCTTACCATCCGCAAGCATAAGGTAAACTCCAATCCTGAAGAGATTCTGGCAGTAAATAATTACAATGAATTATCCCAGCTAAGAAGCAAACAAATAGGAGGAACAGGAAATAATCCAATTCAGACTGTAGACTATACTTACAACATTCGTGGTTGGTTGACAGGAATTAACAATCCCACCAATTTGAATGATGATTTATTCGGATATTCCATAAAATATAACAATCCTGAATCATCTAGTTTTGGAAAATTTAATGGTAATATTGCGCAGATAGACTGGAAAGCATCTGACGACGGGACTTTTAGAAGATATGATTACAAATATGATAGCTTAGATAGATTGTTGTCTGGAGTATATTCTGAACCTAGCTCTTTTGTTCCAGCTAATAACTTTTATAATGAAAGTTTAACCTATGATTTAAATGGGAATATTATGTCCCTTTTAAGAAAAGCTAAAGGGTTTTCACAAACTGAAATTAAAATAGATGATTTAGCATATACTTATACTGGAAACAGACTGGATTCTGTGACGGATTCTTCTACCAATTATAGTGGTTATCCCGATGTTTCGGGGAATTTAATTTCATATGATTCCAATGGAAACATGAAAGATCATATTGATAAAGGTATTTTACAAATTGATTATAATTTACTGAATTTGCCAAGATCCATAAAATTTGACAAGACTTATAACATTCGAAATCCGATCGGTGGACCACTGCAAACCAAAAATATAACCACTCAATATATTTATCGTGCAGATGGTACAAAACTTAAAAAAGTATATACCTACGGAATAGTAAAAAACAATTCGCAAGCTTATAAAGTGACAGAATATAATGATGGATTTCAGTATGATACTGAGGGAGCCTTATTAATGATTCCGCCCTTATTGACGTTTATACCTACTGCAGAAGGATATTATGATTTTGTACAGGGCAAATATGTATACCAGTACAAAGATCAGGTAGGAAATATAAGGTTAGCCTATTATAGAGATGCTAATAACAATACTAAAATTGATCGCACTGCTAACTTCTATCCTTTTGGAATGGAGTTTAGCAATAGTAACACTGAAAGTATTTCTCCAAATTATAACTATGGATTCCAGGGGCAGGAGAAACAGACGGATACAAATTGGAACTCATTCAAGTGGAGAAATTATGATCCATCTATAGGACGATTTTTTAATATAGATCCTTTGAGTGAAAAATATGCCTACCAATCTCATTACAATTTCTCAGAAAACAGAGTAGTTAACTCAAGAGAATTGGAAGGGCTGGAAGCACAGGATAATAATGATGAAAAATACGCCAGATATGCAAACAGACCAGTAGATGAGGCTGTAGATTACGAACTTAGAGAAGACGGAGAAAAAGAATGGCAGTCTAACCCGGTAGATCCTTCCTACAAGGAGCAAGACAGGTCTTTCCTAGCAGATCTTTCACAGGAAAATAATTTTGACTTAGGAGATGCTATAGATGATGCATTATTTGGATTAGGTTCTCAGGATTCTTGGAATAATTACAGGGATAACTCATCCAGATTTGGTACTGCAGTAGCGGCTTCACCTGAAGCTCAAGCTGCAAATGGATTTTATTATATGTTTGGAGGAATGCTAGCAGCCCCTTTTGCACTGGGAGGATTTGCTACGCTTACTGGAGCATCTTCAGTTTCATCCTATTTAAGTTTATCTGCTTTTAGAGGAGGTGTTGATATAGTGGCACAATATAGTGTAAATGGAAATGTGAATTTTGGGCAAACTGCAATAAATGGTTTTTTTGGAGGTGGTTCTACAGCCTTGAGAGGTTTAGCAGGTGTTGCAGTAAATGTATCTGCAAATACAGCAAATTCTTATTTCAGTGATACAAGTAAAGCAAGCGTATCAAATCTTGTTGCAAGAGGGACTACCTCTTCAATTTTGTTAGGTGTAGCTAGTCTTGGTGGTGCTCAAACACCTGTAGGAAAAATAGTTTATGAAGCATCTACCCAGCTTTTGTTTAATCTGGCAGATAAAAGTATAAACCAACAGGTTCCCGTTCCCACTACTATTGAAAATAAATAAGTTTATGGATGATAATAAAGACAGTATAAAATTACTTATTGCTAGCGCATTATTGTTGGTATTTTTAATTCTATATATTAAGTTTTCAGATACAGCAATACTAAATAAAGAAATGCTTAAAAATCTTAAATATACAACTGGAACTATTTCTACGGATAGATTTTATAGTAAATCAACAGGAGATGGTTATGATTATGAATTTTATACACAAAAAGGGATAAAAGAGACTCATGCTGATGGAAATTTCATTAAGGGAAGAAAATATCTTGTTGTTTATGATTCTGTTAATATTAAAAATGGATTTATGATATTGGAGGGTTATGATATAACTGATAGCTTGAAAAATAAAAACATTAATGAAAGAGAAGGGTGGTCAATAGATAAAATTCCATTTGGATTTGATAAAAAAAGCCTCAATGAAGAAGTGACGGGAAGTATTATTAAAATTACTAAATAATAGTAATATATTTCTCTATTGTTTATCCTTATCAAAACATTTAAAAAAGGCTGTCTTCAAAATTGAAGACAGCCTTTTTATTTATGACCAATCAGTAGTCTTTAATAAAAAAAATACCTAAATGTATTACTCAATCTTGATGTTATCAATCTGAAGGTCATATACTCCGTCTTTTCCTGTTTTAATAGCGAACATATCTTTTCCAGCTGTTGTATTAATATCTGTAAGACCTGTTAGAGTAAGCTCAACCAATCTCCATTGTCCGTTTGTATTGATGGATCCGTTGTATGAGTTAGTACTTTCTACCCCTAAAGTTGCACCTGTACTGAATGTTCCCAGGTTAAATACATAGAAACCTCCTCCGGTTTTATATACGTTGAAAGAAAGTGATTTTCCTGTTGCAGTACCTTTAATATACATAGTGATTCTCTTAGGCGTAGCCGGTATTCCTGATGCAGCAGCTGATGTAAATACATAGTCATTACCGGCAGGTGTACCTTTAATCTGAAGGGAATTTGTGTCGTTATACCCTAAATTAATACCTTGAGATGCATAAGAGATAAGCCCAAAGCTATTTAAACTTGATAGGAAAGATGCCCAGTCTTCAAAATCAGATCCTGCAAAAAGATTTACGGCATCAGCAGCCGGAGCTTCCGGTTCTCCCGGATTAAATCTTTCGTTCGGGAAGTTGATATCATCCAGATTCCTGATGTATGCCTGCTCTGTAAACGTTGGACTTGTAGGGTTACTTGGGGTAGTATAACGGCTTAAAAGAAGAACGATATCACCGCTTTTTTCATATTTAGGAGAGATAGGAGATTTACCAAATGTTGCAAAGTTGCTAAAACGAAGATCTAATCTTGCACCTTTTTTATCTGTAATATAACGGTCTCCTGTCGCTGATTCATCAGCAAAATTCTTTATCAGTTCACTTTCTTCAAACTGAACATTTTTAATTTTTACAAGCTGGTTGATGTGTGCTCCATCTTTAAGAGCATCAGCAATGCTGTTGAATTCCAATGGTTTTATTACAGCTACTATAGGCTTCTGTCCGTCACAAACTCTTGCCATATAGTTTGAAATCTTATTCGGGTTAATTCTTCCCACAGAGTAATTAGGATCATAAGAACCTACTTTGATGTTTCCATTGGAAGCCTGAACGATCAGACCTTTCAGGTTGATTCTAACCAAAGCTCCTGTTGGGAAATCAAGGTACTGGTTACCTCCGTCAATATCAATCTCAATACCCTGTGTTGGATTTTCAGGCTTATCCTGAAGGAACATCATTTTGTAAATGTTACTGGATTCATCACTCGAAGAAACGTAAGCTTCAACGATGAAATCTTCTTTAATGATATCAGCATCCGTAGGTTTAGGCTTTGCAATAGCTGCAAGTTCTGATAATTGGTGATTGGCTGCACTGAACTTGTTAGAACACTGGATTTCCGGCACATCATAATCATCGGACTTTACACAAGACGAAAACGTCAACATGGAAATGGCACTAAAGATCGCCGCCTTAAAATATATATTTTTCATTGCTTTCTATTTTAAATTTAATTTTTTAGAATCTGAATTGAAGGTTAACAAAATAAGATCTACCCTGGTTATACCAATATTTAGGAGCAAAAACCATGTTTCCGCTGTCATAATCGTTAGCATAGTCAGTATAGTTAACGTTTCTTGTCTGCTCAAATCCTCCTGTAATATAATTTCTGTTATTAAGGATATTGTTGACAGATGCAGACAGCAATACATAATATTTACCAATCAGCCAGGATTTACCTGCGTTCACATTGAAGAAGAATGCCGAAGGTAATTTTGTAGGAGTAAGAACTCTTGCCAGCTCTTCTTCAGTTACACTATCATAAGGAACTCCCGGTGTATTAGGGTTGGTATAAAATCTAGCCGTTCTGGTTACCGGAGATGGGTCTAGGAATGAATGCCCAAAGTAATTCCAGGTTGCCCCCAGCCACCAGTACTTAGGACTGCTGTATCGAAGACCTAAAGTATAGGCTTCCTGAGGAGTCCCTCCCTGTCTGTAATTTTTAAGGGTAGCCTCTCCCATGTTGGTATAAGATCTTGATACAATGTTTCCGTTTCCGTCCAGTTCCCTGAATGTTCCAACAGCATCAGATGCAAAATAAACCGTAGGATTATTGGTATAGGTATATTGTCCTACACTTAACAATCCGCTAGCCGTTAACGTAGGAGTAAGTTTCACCTGGGCTCCAAGCTCTACTCCCATATTTCTCTTGTTGGCACCAGCCAATACCTGAGTGATGAAAGCACCATCCTGGATAGGAGCCTGATCACCGCTTTCAGTAAGGGTCGTCAGCTTAATTCCCTGTGCGAAATATCTCTGTACACTTGTTTCATTTTGAGTATTAACAAGATAACCTGTCAATCTAAGCTTAACGATCGGAGTAGATACTACATAGCTCAAATCATTAGCATCAATAACAACATTCTTGATTCCCGGAGTGGTAACTCCACTTACTCTTGTATTAAAATAAATATCATTTAAGAAAGGAGACTGTGAAAAGTAAGCTCCGTTATAAACAAGGAAGTTTCTACCATTGATCTTATAGGTAACCTGACCTTTGATACCCGCATTCCAGAAGTTTTTATCCTCTCCTTTTCCATAAGAGGATTCATACAGATAATGTTGGAACTGCCCTTCTCTGCTGTTATTGGTAAATCCAAAGAATCCGGAAACAAATACATCAAATTTCCCTGTTGCGAATTTAAATGCAGGATTTACTTTCATTTCCTGTCTTTTGAAAATATAGCTATACCCAATTCTGTCACCTTCTCTTTTTGCAACATCAGTATCGCTTTCCCTTTTGTTAAATTTCCCCCATACGCTGCCTGCATCTGTATTTGAAGCAAATGGGTCCATGTTCAGTGCAAAATCAGCTCCTAACAGGTCATTAACCTCTCTGTATTGCTCAGATCTGTAGTTTTGGTAAGATACGTTTAAAATAAAACGGGAAGTATCAGTAAAGTTATAAGTATAATGAGCAGATGCGTTCCATACCTTGTCATCTTTTACATCATCAACCAGATAGTAGGCAGCTCTTCTTCCACCAAGTACAGAATTGTATTCTACGTTTCTGTTGGCATTATAAAGGTTGTCCCAGTTGATCTGTGTATGTGACTGATCATCATTCGTCCACCAGTCTCTGGTGATGTCTATATTAGCAGCCTGCTCCGGAGCAGGATTCGTATAATTTAACCAATAACTTGGCAGATTACGGTAATAGGTTGGTGACGGGTTATTGGCTCTGTACCAGTCCAGTCTTGAACTGTATTCTTTACCAAACTGGTAAGAAACGGATGTCCATAATTGAGAGTTTTTATTGATTTTCCAGAAATCCTGTAATTGAAGCATTGGCTGGAAGCCTCTTTTCACCCTTTCATTTCTTTTTTCTCCGCCTTGCCATCCCCAATAGGAGTTGTAATGTACTCCTCTGAAGTCATATACTTCCTGGGTACTCGGACTTGACGAGCTTCTTGCATATTTAGAACCGATAGCATTGAAGGTCATGGTATGGCTATCACTGAATTTCTTCTCAACCCCAATATATCCACTGTATGCATCATAAGAAGTACCGTCCTGTATTCCTTCCTGTGCCCATCTTCTTGCGATCATCCCTGTGAATGCCCATCCGTTCTTATTCATTCCGGAAGAGAATCTGTAAGATAATCTGTTGTTATAGTTTCTGTTAGTAAGAGAGTATGTCAATTGACTCCCTTTTCTATACTCACTGGCTTTCGTATTTTTATAAAATACACCGGTAATTCCTCCGAAAGCATATTCAGAAGGGGCATGGTTAGCAGCGATTTCCGGATAACGGGTAATTTCATTCAATCCCCCCCATGTACTGAAGTCTACGTCTCCGTTATCTGCCCCAGCCATAGAAATCCCGTTGATCATATTCTCTCCGGTCCTGCTGTCGATACCTCTTGGACGGAACCAGTATGGTCCTAAATCAAAACTAGCAATTCTACTGAATACATCCTGGGAAGACTGAAGCAATCCTACTGTTGCAGTCTGCTGAGCGCCTCCGCCATCGCTTTCTCCTGAATCCTCAACGATAGCCAAGCCCTGATCTGCACCATTTAATGCAGAATAAAGAGTAATTACTCCAAGATCTTTTCTTTTCTCATTACTAGTTACGTCAAATTCAAAAATTTTAGTTTCAAAATTTGATTTTGTAACCATAATCTGATAATGTCCCGGCATCAAATCTGCAAACTGGAAGTAACCGATTTTGTCCGCCTTTACATCATTTCCTGCTCCTTTTAAATCCACATTTGCCTGCTCAACAGGTTTTCCGTCCGCATCCTTAAGATACGCAAACACTGTAGTCTGCGCAAAATAATAGGACGCAGGCAGCAAAGTGAATAAAGAGATTAATGATAGTTTTTTAATCATGAGTATATTTATTTTTTTAAATACTTTTCTTGTTAATTCTCAACAGTTTAAAAGTTGGGGGCACAAATTTAGTCAAATTTTATAATCCACCACTTTTTTAACGTTATTTTTTCTTAACATTGCAAACTTTTAAGAATCATTATATAAAAAATGTTCAGATTAATGCATATAAATTTACAAATATTTAAAATGCAGTAAATTAAAATAAAAGTAAATTTGTAGATTAAATAATATTAATAATAACGCTAAAGAGAATGAAGAGATTTTCGATTCTGTTTGCCATCTTTTTTTCAATCATGGCATTCTCACAACAACAGGGAAAACTGAGAAAAGTAGCCACAGTAGGTTTTTTGAACGTAGAAAACCTTTGGGACACTATTCGCTCAGCAGATTATATTGACGGAACTAAAGATATCAAGAATCCCGCTTTTCACAGAAGCATTCCTATTGATTCTATCAAGTTTCTGGAAGCCGAAAAATATGACGGCCCATGGAGTGACGGTGCTTTAATCGGAAAAAAAGTAGTAAGAGAACAGAGCGGATCTGAAGAATTTACTCCCAAAAGCGCAAAGAACTACGGCACTAAAATCTATAAAGCTAAACTTGCCAACGAAGCGAAAGTAATTTCTGAGCTTGGGGCACAATATACCAAAACCGCTCCTGCTGTGGTAGGTCTGATCGAGGTTGAAAACAGACAGGTGATTGAAGATCTCATCAATGAACCAGCCTTAAAAAAATATGACTACGGAATCATTCACTACAATTCTTATGACTACAGAGGAATTGACGTTGCACTGATCTACCAGAAAAGAAGGTTTACCCCAACCAATTCATTGAAAAAAGAACTGAAAATTTACGGTGATAACGGAAGAAGAGAGTATACCAGAGATATCCTGGTGGTAACAGGGTTTTTAGATAATGAAAAGGTAGCATTTTTCATGAATCACTGGCCTTCAAGAAGAGGAGGAGAAGCAATTTCTTTACCTAAAAGAAATGCCGCAGCTGCCCTATTAAAGCAACAGATGGACAGTGTAAGAGCTGCAGATCCAACGACAAAGCTTTTTGCAATGGGAGACTTTAACGATGATCCTGTAAGCTCAAGCTTGAAAAACCATTTGAAAGCGCAGGCCAGCCCAAAAGACTTAAGCGAAGAAAAGCCTTATCTCAACCTGATGTATCCTTTATACAAAAAAGGAGTGGCTTCTTTAGCCTATCAGGATGCCCCGAATTTATTTGATCAGATCATTGTTTCTAAAAACTTAATTTCTGATCAGGTCACAAAAGAATATTCCGTGTATAAGACCGAAATCTATGCTCCGGCTTATCTGGTCAATAAAGAAGGAAATTACAAAGGATACCCTTTCAGATCCTGGAACGGAGATCAGTTTACAGGCGGCTATAGTGACCACTTCCCCGCATTTGTAGTTCTCCAGAAAGAACCATAAAGATTAAGGCACTCAAATGAGTGCCTTTTTTATGTAACTTTATGAGTATGAAAAACTTAATTTTATTATTATCTGTAATTCTTCTTCCCTTTAGCTGCTCTGCACAGACCCGCCCTAAGAGTGAAAAAGAAAAATCCGAAATGAAGCCCTCTAAAAATGAGGACGGAGAATGGGACCTTATTGTGATCGATACCCAGTTTGATTATTTTTTGAATGCCATTGCCAAACCTATCAGCCAATATTCCGAGGCTTATCTGAAAGCTAAAAATACATTTTTAGTCAATGAATGGAATAGCTATTACAATTCAGGAAAGTACAGGAATATCATAGAATCGCGAATTGACTATGACCCCAAAGAAAATTATGGGATAAAGTTTGAGTATAAATTGTACCAGGTCTTCGCTTATGTAAGCTGGAAATACAAATTAAGAATGAGTGGGCTGTCCGGAAGTGACGCCATAAGATAGATACAATCTCCATCTAATAAAAAAGGTCCAGAATACTCTGAACCTTTTTTATTTTTATAATAGCTGAAAATTATTTGTTGAATAATTCCTCTACTTTATCCCAGTTTACTACATCGAAGAATGCAGAAACATAGTCAGGCCTTCTGTTTTGGTAGTTTAAGTAATAAGCGTGCTCCCAAACGTCTAATCCTAAAACAGGAGTTCCTTTGACGTCTGCTACAGGCATTAACGGGTTATCCTGGTTTGGAGTAGAAGAAACAGATACGGATCCGTCAGCATTCTTTACCAACCAAGCCCATCCTGAACCGAATCTTGTTTTGGCAGCTTCAGAAAAATCAGTTTTGAATTTTTCAAAGCCTCCATAGTTTTCGATAGCAGCTTTTACATTTCCTACAGGCTCTTTGCTTCCTCCCGGAGTTAAAATTTCCCAGAATAAAGAGTGGTTGAAGTGACCTCCTCCGTTATTTCTTACTGCTGGCTTATCAGTTCCTGTCTGGCAGATCTCTTCGATCGTTTTCCCAGCCAATTCAGTTCCCTCGATCGCTTTATTTAAATTGTCAATATACGCCTGGTGGTGTTTCGTATAGTGGATTTCCATAGTTCTTGCATCGATAGTAGGTTCTAATGCATCGTATGCATATCCTAGTTTTGGTAATTCAAATGACATAATCTTTATTTTTAATGTTATACTTCAAAATTAGCCAATATTTAAGGGATTATCAAAGATTGGGGATTACTTTAATAAATCTTTAACATTGATATATTGATTTAGAATGAATTAAATTTTAAATAATTTTACTTCCGTGAAAATTAAATCTATCTTCTAAGCCTTATCTCATTCAACAACTATTCAAAACATACTTTATTTTCAATTTCGTAACTTACCCGAAATGAAGCAAATTTTATAGGAAAACGCTTCTCTCACTGAATGTTTAACTTTAAATATTTTTATTATGAAAATTGGACTTTTTGGATTTGGAAAAGCAGGAAAGGCGGTAGCGTCAGTTATTCTTCAACATAAGGATCACTCACTGCAGTGGATTTACAGAAAATCAAATAGATCAACCGCTAGTGCCGCTGATTTCCTGGGAGTTGAAAGCGATGATCCCGGTCATTTTTATTCAGAGAATAAATTAAGTGTAGAAGAATTACTGGAAGAACATCCTGTAGATGCTATTATTGATTTTTCATCTCAGGAAGGAATTTATACTTACGGAGAGTCTGCTGCTCAAAAGAAAGTAAAAATCATTTCAGCAATATCCCATTATTCTGATAAAGAAGTACGTTTTCTCAATAAACTGGCCAAGAAGGCTACAGTATTCTGGTCTCCAAATATTACTTTGGGCATCAATTATTTGCTGTATGCCGCTCAGTTCTTAAAAAAGATTGCCCCTTCGGTAGATATAGAGATTGTGGAAGAGCATTTTAAAGAAAAACAGGGAGTTTCAGGAACAGCGATCCGCATTGCGGATGTACTGGATGTAAAAGATGAAAAAATAAATACGATCAGAGCCGGCGGAATTGTGGGAAAACATGAAGTTATTTTTGGCTTCCCATTCCAGACAGTAAGGCTCATTCATGAGTCAATCTCAAGGGATGCTTTTGGTAACGGAGCATTGTTTGCCGCAGAGCATCTTATCAATAAAAAGCCGGGCTTCTATAAATTTGAGGATTTGTTACATCCTTATTTCAAAGTATAGAAGCCCGGGTATTAACAATTTAATTTATTATTTATTCATAGACATCAGGAACTCCTCATTGTTTAGGGTTCCTTTGATGTTTTTATCCACAAATTCCATTGCTTCCACAGGATTCATTTCAGAAAGATACTTTCTCAGAATCCACATTCTCTGGGAAGTAACCTCATCAAGAAGAAGATCATCTCTACGGGTACTTGACGACACAAGGTCAATGGCAGGATAAATTCTTCTGTTGGCAATTTTTCTGTCCAGCTGAAGCTCCATATTACCTGTACCTTTGAATTCTTCAAAGATCACTTCGTCCATTTTAGAACCTGTATCGATAAGTGCCGTTGCAATGATCGTCAGAGATCCTCCTCCTTCGATCTTTCTTGCAGCTCCGAAGAATCTTTTCGGTTTGTGAAGCGCATTAGCATCCACCCCACCGGAAAGAACTTTTCCTGAAGCCGGAGTTACAGTATTGTATGCTCTGGCCAGTCTTGTAATCGAATCCAGCAGGATCACTACGTCATGTCCGCATTCTACCATTCTCTGGGCTTTTGCAAGAACAAGATTGGCTACTTTCACATGCTTTTCAGCGGCTTCATCAAATGTAGAGGCAATAACTTCCGCATTCACGCTTCTTTCCATATCGGTAACTTCTTCCGGACGTTCATCGATCAGAAGAACCATCATATATACTTCGGGATGATTGGCTGCAATAGAATTGGCAATATCTTTAAGCAACATGGTTTTACCTGTTTTAGGCTGAGCAACGATCATTGCTCTCTGTCCTTTACCAATCGGAGCAAACAGATCTACAATTCTCGTGGAAACGGTAGAACCGCTTCCTGCAAGATTGAATTTCTCTTCAGGGAAAAGCGGAGTCAGATATTCAAAAGCAACACGGTCCTTGATGAATGCAAGGTCACGTCCGTTAACTTCTGTAGGTTTAAGTAATGAAAAATATTTTTCGCCTTCTTTTGGAAGTCTTACAATTCCTTTAACTGTATCTCCTGTTTTTAAACCAAAATTTCTGATCTGAGCAGTAGAGACATATACATCATCAGGGGAGGAAATGTAGCTGAAGTCTGAAGAACGCAGGAATCCGTAGTTATCCGGTAATATTTCCAATACTCCTTCAATGCTTACCATTCCATCGAAACTGAATTCTTTTTTATGGTCTTGCTGCTGCTCTTCCGCCTTTTCAGAATTTCTGTTCTGATTCTGGTTTTGATGCTGATGCTGGTTTTGATTTTGGTTTTTATGTTGGTTTCCACCGTTCTGTGGATGGTTGTGTCCTTTTTGGGATCTGTTAGCCTGTGGTTGTTGAGGAATACTAGGCTTTTCTTCTGCCTGGGCAGGCTCTTGGGATTCTGTGTTTTTAGGAGTTTCTGCTTTTTCCTGAATTACTTCAGTATTACCTGCATTGGTAGAAACTCTTTTTCTTTTCTTTTTGGCTGAAGCTGCTGCAGAGGCTTCTTCTGTTGCTGCTGCTGTTTCAGCTTGGGGCTCTTCCTGTTTTATTTCTTCAGAATCCGGCACCTTTTCTTCTACTTTTTCCTCTGCTTTGGGTTCTGCCTGTGCTTTTGTATTTACTTTTGGCTTGGCTGCAGGTTTTTTAGGAGCAGTTCTTTTGACCGGGGCTTTAGCAGGGTTTTCTGCTGGAGCCTCTTCGGTATTAGCACTGGTTTCTGTGGCGTTGAAATAATCTTTTGCAACTTTAGGGTTAGAAGCCTGAAAGTCAAGAATAGCAAAGATCTTGTCATTTTCATTGCTGTTTCTTGCAACTTTAACGCCCAAATCTTTTAAGATTTTAGTCAGTTCCGTTACGGATTTTGACCTTAACGTTTCTATGTTAAACATATTTAATGTAAAAATGTAATTAATTGTGAGTAAGAAAAGTAAGTCCGGTGACTTTGGTTTTCAAGTACATTGTATAATGCAAATCTACACTTATTTTTGAATTGTGCAAAATTTATGTTATTTTTGCCAAGAATTTAATATTCAATGCTACAGAGAATACAAACTATATGGACTTTATTAGCAGTTTTAGCTGCTGTCTTTCTATTTATAACAGGACAGGATGTTGTCATTTCCGACAGTATTCCTTTGCTTAATATCGGATGTATAGTGCTTGTAATTGTTGGAGCATTAAGTATTTTCAGTTTCAGGAACAGAAAAAGACAAATTTTGCTGAATACCATCAGCATCATTATAAACGCTTTGTTGATTGGTGTATTGGCGTACTGGTTACTAAACTTATCCGGAGGAATTCAGTTTCCTGAGAAGGGTATTGAGCCAGTTTTCCCATTGATTGCGGTGATCTGTCTGCTTATTGCAAACGTTTACATCCGCAAAGATGAGAGGCTCGTAAAATCTGTAGACAGACTCCGATAGCCTTACAACGATTTTTTGAGTGAGAACAGCTTCTTTTCAGGAGCTGTTTTTTATTGATCAGACACCCTTCTATATTTTCCCAAGTAAATATTGAATGTTTTTATTAAAAGAAAGATCAGCAAGCAACTTAACCTCCTCAAAACATTGCATCATCAGGATGAATATTTGCGCTTACAAAAATATCATTACCTGAAATCAGATTAAAATTCACTTTCCACAACTTTAAGACAGATTCATGTGTACGGTCTTTTCTCACAGATGAATTAATTTATGTAACTTCATGCAACTTTTTAGTAAAAAGCACGACAGATCATAGTAACTTTTAATAAAAGACAATGAAAAAGCTAACTTATCTTACTTTATCCCTTTTCTCAATATTTACATTTGCACAGGAGGTTTCAAAAGAAAGAGTGACAACCGTACTTTCCACACTGGCATCCGATGAAATGAAAGGACGTGAAATCTGGACCCCTGAAAATGAAAATGCAGCCCATTATATAGCAGCGCTCTTCAAGGAAAATAATCTTGAGTACTGTACAGGAAACTCTTATCTGATTCCTTTTGAATATAAAGGTAAAAAAGCCTATAACGTATGCGGTGTCAAAAAAGGAAAATCCGATAAATATTTAGGATTCTCAGGACATTTTGACCACATCGGCACCAGTGATAAAAGCGGAGACAATATCTATAACGGAGCAGATGATGATGCCAGCGGAATTACAACTCTGGTAGGAATTGCCGATTATTTTAAAAATAAAAAACCTGATTTCTCCATGGTTTTCATGGCCTTCAACGGAGAGGAAAAAGGTATGCTGGGCTCAAGAGCGATCTCAGAAGATAAGAATCTGGATAAAATTTACAATAACATGACCGCCCTTTTCAATTTTGAAATGGTCGCTACAGAATCGCAGTGGGGAAAGAATGCCCTATATATGACCGGAGACGGATTTTCAGATCTTGATGAACTTTTCAACACGTATGCGGCAAACGGATTAAAAATAAACGCTGACCCTTATGCGGAACAGCAGCTGTTCTATCGTTCTGATAATGTAAGCTTTGTAAAAAAGAAGATCATCGCCCATTCATTTTCTACCGTTGATATGACGAAAGCGTCACACTACCACCACGAAAATGATGATATCAACATCGTTGATTTTAACAATATGACCCAGATCATCAATAACTTCGGAAAAACTCTGGAAAAACTCAATCCTAAGAATTTTGCCCCGAAATATAATGACCAGGTAAGATTTTAATTAATCTTCACAATAAAAAACCGCTATTTCAGCGGTTTTTTTATATCCTACCTTCAGCTATTCCCGGTCTTCCTTCTTTCAGCCTCCAGCTTCCCTATCCAATTCAAAACAAAATGCCTCATCCCAACCTACGTTAAATTTAATAACAGGTATTTGTAACAAAAACAAATATTTTGAAACATATCCATTAAAGTAAAACGGGATTAAGAACGTCTTATCTTTTAATTTTACGTAATTTTGCTATCCAATTTTATTACTGAATGAACGAGTATAAGAAAATTTTGAGGTTCGCAAGACCTCATCAAAAATATATCTACGGAAGTTTGTTTTTCAACATTCTGTATTCTGTATTCCAGATCGCTTCCCTGGGAACCATTTTACCGGTTTTAGGAATGTTGTTTGGAACCATTAAGCCTGAGAAATATGAAAACCCACCGGTTTATTCGGGTGATATCATTGATTTCTTCTCTTATGTAAAAGAGTATTCCAATTATTATGTACAGACTTTAGTAGGAGAATACGGTGCGCTTACTGTTCTTGCGTGGCTGTGTGTCATTACCGCGTTTATGTTCCTGTTGAGAAATGCATTCAGATATTTTGGATCTTTCCTGTTGATCAATTACCGGGTAGGAGTTACCAAAGACCTTCGTGGTGCGATGTACAGAAAGATCCTTTCTTTACCGGTTTCATTTTTTACAGAAAGCAGGAAAGGAGATCTGATGTCCCGTATGTCTAACGATGTAGGTGAAGTGGAAGGAAATATTTTAGGAAGTTTAATTGAACTGATTAATGCTCCTTTTATGCTGATCAGTACCTTGATCACTTTATTCTTCCTGAGCCCGGAAATGACCCTGTTTTCCCTTCTGGTACTTCCGGTAATGGGAACGATGATCGCTTTGGTAGGAAAAAGCCTTAAAAAAGATTCTCATGAGGCCCAGCACGAAATGGGAACCATCTTTTCTATTGTAGATGAGACCTTAAAGTCTTCAAAAGTTATTAAAATATTCAATGCTGAGAAGATTATGGACAACAGATTCATGAAGTCTATGAACAAATGGATCTCAAGCTCTATCAGTCTGGGAAGAAAGAAAGAACTGGCCTCTCCTATGAGCGAATTTTTAGGTTCTATTACCTTCCTGATCATCGCATGGTATGGAGGAAAACAAATTATCGTTGAGCAGAGTATTTCCCCTGCGGATTTCCTTGTATTCCTGGGAATGTTCTTCCAGATCCTTCCTCCTGCAAAAAGCTTATCCACAGCAATTTCTAATGTTCAGAAAGGAGAAGCTTCTCTGAAAAGAGTTCTGGAGATTCTGGATGCGGATGTGAAGATCGAAGAAGTGCCGGAACCTGTTTCAATTTCTACCCTTCAGAATAATATTGAATTTAAAGACATTGGTTTCTACTATGATAAAGCGAATCTGATCCTTAAAAATTTCAACTTAACAATTCCAAAGGGAAAAACTGTTGCTCTGGTTGGGCAAAGCGGAAGCGGAAAGACAACAATCGCCAACCTTTTGGCAAGGTTCTATGATGTTTCGGAAGGGGAGATCCTGATCGACGGAACAGATATCAAACATTTAAAATTAAAGGAATATCGCCAGCTTCTTGGTATGGTGACCCAGGAATCTGTACTATTCAATGATTCTGTATATAATAACATCCTGATGGGTAAGCCCCATGCGACCAGAGAAGAAGTGGTTGAAGCCGCTAAAATTGCTAATGCGGATGACTTTATTTCCAATCTTTCCGAAGGATATGATACCAATATCGGGGATGATGGAAACAAGCTTTCCGGAGGGCAGAAACAAAGGGTTTCCATTGCCAGGGCCGTATTGAAAAATCCACCGATCATGATTCTGGACGAGGCAACTTCTGCACTCGATACCGAATCTGAAAGATTTGTACAGGATGCTCTGGAAAAAATGATGGAAAACAGAACTTCCCTCGTTATTGCCCACCGGCTTTCAACCATTCAGAAAGCAGACTGGATCGTAGTGATGGAAAAAGGTGACATTGTTGAGCAGGGAACCCATCATGACCTTATTGCTAAAAAAGGCATGTATAACAAACTTGTTGAGCTGCAAAACTTTGACTAAATCTTTTTAATTAATTTTAAAATGAATCCTATACAAGAGTATTTCTACAGAATCGAAGAACCTGAAAGAAGTACTCTTTTGTTTTTACGCGAAAAGATCCTTGCTTCCGATCCGGAAAACATTACGGAAACCTTCAGTTTCGGACTTCCGTTTATCAAGTATAAACAGAAAATGCTGTGCTATTTCTATTACAGCAAGAAATATAAAAAGCATTATCTAAGTTTTTATCACGGTGACAGACTGGATTATCCGGAACTGATCCAGGACGGCAGAAAGAAGTTTAAGATCCTTTTAATTGATGTGGAGGAAGATCTACCTGTGGAGTTTATTCTACGTTTGACAGAAGAGGTTAAAGGATATATCAAATAGAAAAACTCCGGTACGAATAATCGTACCGGAGCCTTCTTTAAAAACTTAAAATTTCATCACTGTGTATTAATTCCGCTGAATTCTGCCTGTTTAATTGCCCAGGCGATCATATTGGCAAAAAGTATCGAATTCTGTACCTGCATTGATCCCGCTGAATATCCGTTTCCTGCGTATCCGTAAGCCGATTTCTGTACTGGGAAGTATCCTCCTGAACTTGGAGCCACAAAAGGTTCAATCGTATTACTGTTGTATTGATTTCCATTAGCGTTTTCATTACTTAAAAAGCCTCCGTCACCAAACCATACAAAGTTTAAGCTGCTGTTTCTAAGCCCTGAAATTCCTGTTCTGGAAGTAGTACTGTTTATAGGCTGCGCATAGCTGTAAGGAATGAAGCCGCTGGTCAGTCCTGAGATATTTACCGTTGTAGAAGCATCTTCACCCCAGTTTTTACCTCTTACATCTCCAAAAGGGCCGTTCAATATCGGGTCATCAGAGTTGGCAAGTGCATAAACAGAACCTGCTCCCGCTCCGTTAGAAGCTGTAATTGTAGGATCAGAAAATATTCCTCTGAACAGGTTCTGAGCAGTTCCGGTATCATCCGTTAAAGCAATGACAACTCCTTTTTTATTAAGGTAAGAGGCTATATAACCTGCTTCCGTAGCATTGGGTGTATAGCTGTAGCCAATCACCACGATATCCGGTTTATTGTTAAGAGCAGTTTGAAGGGCTGCTGATGAAGGTGAGTTCCCTAAAGAGATATGGGTAAAGCCTTCATATTTAACAATACTTGATGCTGTCGTTCCAAAATTCGAAGGAGAATCCATCAGGCTTCTGGAAGGACCTGTATAGGCGCTATATCCGTAAGCCGTTTCTAATCCTATATGAAGTACTGTTTTCTTAGGGATTACCACGATCACATTTACAGAACAGGTTGTAGATACCCCACCCTGGCTGTCAGAAGTAATGGTAATCGTTTTTACTGATGTAGAAGACGGGGTTCCCGTACCGCTTAATGTTATATTCTGATTTCCTGTAGAGGTAAATGTTCCCGAACCTTTGAAAGAAATTCCATCAACAGTATTGGTTGTAACAGTATAGCTACCCAATGCTGAAACATTTACAGGTAAAGTAATGGTATTGGAAGCGGTAAGAGCTGTTCCCACTTTATAGACCCCATTTACGGTCGCACTTCCGCAGCTCATGGTATACGCTCCTGCTGGGCTAAGGACGGTGACAGAAACCGGAGGTGTACAGGTAACATCGGTTCCGTTTGCATTCAGAGCAACATTGTCAGTCTGTACATTCTGAGGGATTCCCTGTCCCGGAATCTGTACGGTTTGTATTCCTGTATTGAGAAACACTCCCGTTCCATAAAAATTATATCCATTCGGCGTTGTACCGGAAATCGTATAGTTACCTAATTTTGTTACATTGACCGTTATGCTCAGGTAGTTGGAATTGGTGAGCTCTTTACCTTTTACATAGCTGCCCATTGCTTTAGCTGCAGAGCAATCTACCGTAAAAACGGCTTTACCCAGCTGTCCGCAGACACTTTTCCATTCGTCATCTGCAAAGCTCCAGTAATTAAAGCAATCTTCTGTGGTATTGTAAATGGTTAAACCGTCATCTGTTGGTTTATTGATTGTGATTGCGTTCCGCTGTGCTTCAGTCAGCCGGGGAATCAGTATTCCTTTGTTATTATTTCCGGAAACAACATCCAGAACGGAATTTAAATTGGGTGAAGAGGTATTAATACCTACAGCACCATTATTCGCTTGTGAATAAATTTTTCCAAAAGCAGAAAGAAGAGCAATAAGTAAAACTCTGATCAGGGGCATTGTTAATTTTGTGTCCATCATTTATAAGTTATATTTGTTGAGTGATTAAATGTTTTACTAAATCATTTAACCGACACAAAATTATCATCCACAGGCGATTACAAATCAATTTGTCCTACGCAATACTACGCATGCGTAGTAAAACTCACAAAACACCAATATCTTATCACTCTTTTAAAATACCTATACAGGACTGACTTAGTAAATAAATTCAATGAGAAGATTAAAAGCATCATTAAATCAAAGCAAAACCCGCCTTATCCTGTTTAGTCAAAAAATAATATGCTTAAGTAATCATACTTTGAAAATAGCTTTCCATTTGGTAATCGTGTTCCTGCTTATCTTGAAATGATTGCTTACCTGGATATTGGAAAGATTATTTTTTTTCTGGTATCTCAGAATTTCTACAATAGATTCTTCATCATATGAACGGAGCCTTTGATTATTAAATTCCACGGCATACTCCGGTTCACCGAAAACAAGTCTATTAAATTTCAAAATACTTATGGCGGAATCCAATGTTTTCAGCTTATCCTTTATTGTACTGTCATCCAGTTTTTCAGGAAACTTTTCCTGAAGTATATCCGTATAAATCTGTTTGTAATCCGGAATCATATTATATCTTTTTCAACCATTTATGTAATGTTGTTTTGGGAATCTTGTATCTGGAAATAACTTCACTGATGGTCATTGTCCTGGTCTCTATTTTCTCAATGATAAAGCCCTTCACTTCCTGCGTATAGATGCTTTTCCTAAAAACCATTGTATTTCCGTTTTGCTTTATCGTATTATCAACCCTTGAGTAGGGCGCATAAAGAATCAGATGACCGGTATAGAATCTGAAGAAATCGAATTTTAAAAGCTTAGACCACTTCAACAGAATATCAGTATCAATACTTTTCTCCTGATACATCTTTTCCACTTCATCTTCTCTCCTGCCTAAAAACTTTGTGATTCTTTCTACTGAAATCTGCTGCTGCTCCACTTTAGTCCTTATCAGACTTCCAATATGGATATTCTTTATATTCATTGCAATATTTTGAAGTAAAAATATTGACAGCAAAATGAATAAACACCATCACCAGCCCCTCAAAACTACGCATAAGTATTAAAACTTGAAATTGTCATATTTAAACTTTGATAAGAAAACTGTTAATGTTTATTTCAGAAGAAATATTCAGCTTTTTCCGTATCCTGTATTTTTTGCTTTCTACAGCACGGATGCTGTTATTGGTACATTGTGCTATTTTCTTTGTATCAAAATCAAGCTTCATCAATGCGCAGAAGTACAGTTCCGAGTGAATAAGATTAGGATTTATCTTTAAAAGCTCCGGGATAAAGTGCGGAAAAAAAACCTGAAATTTTTCAAAAAACATCGGAGAATTATTTTCTGCGAGACTTAAAATTTCCTGGATATTCTCTTCAGAAAGGTGGTTGATAAGCATCTGGTGCTTCATGAGCTCGGCATTCGTTTTCACCAGATCTTTTATTGTAGAATCCTTCATTTTTTTCTCAATAATCAATCCATTGATCAGCTGATCTTTTTGAGTAATAAAAAAAATATCCATCATAAAAGAAGCAATAGAAAATAAAATGTTCAGCAATCTTATGATCTTAAAATCATCTTTTTCTAAAAACCTGCTCTTCGGCAAAAAGTCAAAATCAAAATACAGAAATGCAATAAAATTAATGCTGATAACGAAAACAATAAAAAATATTGAAAAAGAATCCTTTTTATAATTCAGGAAAAACGGTACCGCAAACAAAAGACAGAAATAAAAATACTCTACGCCTGCATTTTTATAAGTATAAACGTTAAAAAATCCCACAATAAAAGTAAGCAGAACAAATACAAAAATAATACCCGTTTTTAGAATCTTTCCGAATCGCTTTGTTTTTCCTTTGACAGCCATTAAAAACAACCAGAAAAAGGTAATCACCGTAAGAAATGTTGAAATCAGCATATCTCCGAAAAAAGCGATGATAAAAATAGAATAAAACAAAAATATAAAGAACAATAAAAGTAAATACCGGTTAATAAGACTCAGATAATTACGGTCAAAATCATCATCCATTTTCTCCGTTTCATCATTGATTACCTTAAAGAAAAACTTATAAATCATCTTGCTGTTTTTTACGTTTTCACAAAACTCAAGTTGGGATTTGCACTACCGGAAGTATAGATTTTCCAATATTAATAGCTTTTAAGTAAGACAAAAACCCACAAAACAAAATGTTTGCATGTAATTTCCAGCGCTAAAAAGAATATGATTTGTGTTTTTCAATTACAATTTACTAAAATTCAAATTAAATTATTAAACAAATTATGATTAATGGTAAAAAAAATTAATATTGAAAATCAAAAAACATATTCAATCATCAATTATATATTTACATAACTTAAAAAGCATGTGTAACCTTCGTTTTTGTAGCTGCAAAATTATTGATCTGAACAAGAAAATCTTAATCCGGCAGTACTCAATATTACGCATGCGTAGTTAAACTCAGACAGCCTTCTCCTCACCGTTTAAATCAAATAAAAGTTTAGTTTTCCTTCAGTTTGGCAATCACATCAAGGCCACCTTTGGTAATATCACCGATCTTACAGATAATTTCGGTATCCAGCGGTAAGAATACGTCCATTCTCGAACCGAATTTGATAAATCCGAACTCATGTCCGGCTTTTGCCTGATCTCCTTCATTACAATAGAAAACGATCCTTCTCGCCACATATCCTGCAATCTGTCTGAAAACAACCTTATGGTTCGTTTGAGTTTCAACAGCTACCGTTGTTCTTTCATTCTCTGTAGAAGACTTTTCATGCCATGCTACAAGATATTTACCAGGGTGATATTTTTTGTAAACAACTTTTCCTGAGACCGGATATCTGCAGATATGCACATTCAGCGGAGACATGAAGATCGAAACCTGGATCGCTTTCTCTTTCAGAAATTCTCCTTCTTCCACTTCTTTGATCATCACCACCTTCCCGTCAACCGGAGCGATCACATTTTCTCTGTGGTCAAGAATAGTACGGTCAGGAACTCTGAAAAACCAGAATATAAGACAGTAAATAATCAGCAATGGTGCAATGATCACCAGGGACCATATTTTAAGGAAATAAATAGCCAGAGCCCCCAATATAATAAAAAGTATCGTTGCTACGGTAATCGTTCCTTTTGATTCTCTATGTAATTTCATGAGACTAAATAAATTTTTCTAAAATAAAGTACAAATATACGACAGGAACACAGATAATAAAACTATCCAGTCTGTCTAAAACACCACCATGTCCGGGAATGATGTTTCCACTGTCTTTCACGCCGAAATTTCTTTTCAGCTGGCTCTCCACCAAATCTCCTAACGGGGCAAAGGCAGCTATTAAAAATCCGACAAATATCCAGTTTCCTCTCAGCTGAGGCTGATAGTGTTCTATAAAATAAGATAAGACCAATGTTAAAATCACTCCTCCTATATAGCCTTCCCAGGTTTTCTTAGGAGAAATCTTAGGGGCCATTTTATGTTTACCAAAGAATTTACCTACCAGATAAGCAAAGGTATCACTGCTCCAGATCAGGATGAACAGGAAAAGAACCTCCAGAGAAAAGGTATCATTATAACTGGAAAACTTGGGCAGACCTAAAGCAAAGCTAAACGGCAGGGCCACATAAATAACGGTAAAAATCAGTTTCCCGCTGTCAAAGTATAATTCGCTGGGGTATTTGAACAAAGTAACCACAGCGATCGCAATAAGGGCAAGAGCAAGAATTTCGCTCAGCCTGAAATCAAAAAAGAAATCGTGGTTAAAATATCTTTTGGAAAAAATATAAAATATAAAAATCACCAACGGATAAACTACCCATTTTTCATATCCTTTCCCGAATTTCATGATCTTTACACACTCCCAGGTACCCACGATCAGCAATAAGCTCATTAACGCATGATAAAGATACTGCTGTTTGATAAGGCCCGGAGCGATATTGTTGATCAGTTGTGCTCCCAGCGGAGTCGAACAAAGAATAATGATAGCAACATAGACTATTCCTGAAATGGTTCTTTGAATGAGATTTTTGTCCAAAATTTAAAATTTAGAAGTGGGTGCTTAATCTTCAAGCAGCAATAAAAACAGTTTTGTACTGGAATTGGAAGAACTGTCCATTTTAGACTGGCTTCCGCTGATGGAAGTAAGGTTCTTGATATTCCCGTTTCTTTTTATTTTCCCCATGGCATCATTCAGGTTATTGACAATCTGTGAAACATTGGCAATGATAATAATTTTATCTGGAAGCCTTGAAGAATGATAATGAAGAATATTATTGTGTGAAAGCATGATTCTGCCATCATAGGCGATCAGGTATTCACAGGTGATGAAAGCCGCATCATTAGACGGCTCCAATTCTGAAGTATAAGAAGTTTTCACAACGTTCAAAAAGTTCTGAAGTTCTTTGTCCCAGCAGAAAAGGTTGCCGATACCTTCTATTTTGATAATTTGATTTAAAGTTTGTAGAGCCTCCGCCTCATCTGCACAATAATTAAAAAATCCCCCTGAATGCGTAAATAATTGCGCAAACTTGTAGTCAAGATCCGCGTTTTTCAGCGAATCCCCAAGCTTCTCCAGGCTCTGTTTTTCTTCTTCCTCAGGCTGGTTGGTAAGTTTGCTTACAATCCTCTTGAATAAATTCAACTTAATCTATTTTTAGTCAACTTTATACAAAAATAGAAAATAAATTACAATCGAGTCTAAAATATCTCTTTAAATATGAAAAAACCTGACAATTTTGAAGTTGTCAGGTTTTATTTATACTGTTTTATGAAGGATCTTAAAGCTGCGTCGGGCTTTCTGGTGCCTGTATTTCGCTTTCTTCTTCTTTATCTTTGGTCTGAGGGGTTTCCAATACTTCCGGCTGATCTTTTTCAGGGATCGTATTGGTAACGGGCTTCTCTGTCAGTTCAGGATCCCATGCTCTTTTTCCGAAAATTTCCTCAAGGTCTTCACGGAAGATCACTTCTTTTTCCAAAAGCTTGTTGGCCAGAGCATCCAGCTTATCTTTATTTTCAGTCAGGATCTTGATCGCTCTGTCATATTGCTCGCTTACAAATCTTTTAATTTCATCATCAATGATCTCCGCTGTTTTTTCAGAATAAGGTTTTGAGAACGAATAATCAGACTGACCTGAGCTGTCATAATAAGAAACGTGTCCTACTTTATCACTCAAACCGTATATCGTAACCATTGAATTAGCTTGCTTATACGCTCTCTCCAGGTCATTCTGTGCTCCTGTTGAATAGTCACCCAACGCTACCTGTTCTGCTGCTCTTCCGCCTAAAAGGGAACACATTTCATCAAGCAACTGCTCAGTTGTTGTGATCTGTCTTTCTTCCGGCAAATACCATGCTGCTCCCAAAGAACGTCCTCTTGGCACAATCGTCACTTTTAACAGCGGTGATGCATGTTCTGTCAGCCAGGAAACCGTAGCGTGTCCTGCTTCATGGAATGCAATTCTTCTCTTTTCAGAAGGCTTGATCGCTTTGTTTTTCTTTTCAAGACCTCCGATGATTCTGTCTACAGCATCAAGGAAATCCTGCTTCACTACAAATTCATGACTGTTTCTTGCTGCAATAAGTGCTGCCTCATTACACAAATTAGCGATATCCGCACCACTGAAACCTGGTGTTTGTTTTGCTAAAAAGTCTCGGTCTACACTATCATCAAGTTTGATCTTCTTTAAGTGAACATCAAGGATCTGTCTTCTTTCATGTAATTCCGGAAGGTCTACATAAATTGAACGGTCAAAACGTCCTGCCCGCATCAAAGCTTTATCAAGGATATCCGCTCTGTTGGTAGCCGCCATTACGATAACATTCGTATCTGTTCCGAAACCATCCATTTCAGTAAGAAGCTGGTTCAGCGTATTTTCTCTTTCATCGTTTCCGCCGGAGAAATTGTTTTTCCCTCTTGCACGTCCGATGGCATCGATCTCATCGATAAAGATGATCGCAGGAGATTTTGCTTTTGCCTGGGCAAAAAGGTCTCTCACCCTTGAAGCTCCTACCCCCACAAACATTTCTACAAAATCAGAACCTGAAAGGGAGAAGAACGGAACCTTGGCTTCACCTGCAACAGCTTTTGCCAATAGGGTTTTACCGGTTCCCGGAGGCCCTACTAAAAGGACTCCTTTAGGAATTTTACCTCCCAGCTTCGTATATTTTTCAGAGTTTTTCAGGAAATCAACAACTTCCTGCACTTCTTCTTTAGCTCCTTCCAAACCGGCAACATCTTTAAATGTTACCTGAATTCTTTCTTTTTCATCAAAAAGCTTGGCTTTAGATTTTCCGATAGAGAAGATTTGTCCGCCAGGACCTCCACCACCACCCATCTTTCTGAAAAGAAGGAAGTAGAACAATCCTAAAATCGCAATCCAGATCAATGCGGACACTAAAATGTCCATGAACGGGCTTTTACCGGCTCCATAGTCTTTAGCAGTCTTAATTGCCGGATTTTCAGCTTTAATCTGCTCAAATTTCTGAAGGAAAAGCTGCAGATCTCCATATTTCACAGAATAATCTGCTTTAGGAGCCATTTCGAATGCGGAAAGGGGATTGTTTTCTTTGCCTGTTTTGGTAACCACTGCCGACTTTGCCTCTTTTGTAAGGAAAACATCAGCTTTTTCTATGTCTTTGTATATAATTATATTCTGGACTTTCCCCGCCTGCATTTCTCTAAAGAAACCATCTTCATCAATAGATTTTGCAGTATCGCCTCCAAGGAAGTTGGAGCCAAAGAATAGCAAAAGAGCTATGATTGCAATAGGAAAGAACCAGTTGAATCCTTTATTATTCATTTATACTTTTTAAAATTTTATAATTCATTTTCAATTTTGGTAATGACCGCGTCACCCCAAAGCTCTTCTATGTCATAGTACTCACGTACCTGTTTTTGAAATATATGAACCACCACTGAAACATAATCCACCAGTACCCACATCGCATTCTCAGTACCTTCCACATGCCAAGGTCTTTCTTTCAGATCATTTCGCACTTTCTTCTCCACACCTCCTGCCAATGCTGCAACATGTGTATTTGAGTTCCCGCTACATATCACGAATGTTTCTGCCACTGAGTTTTCGATGTTGGAAAGATCGAAGATCATAATATCTTCACCTTTTACATCCTGGATAGCTTCAACGATTTTATCTAATAATTCTTGTTTTTCTGTTGTTTTATTCATTAAAAAAATACTATAATCTGCAAATTTATTGTTTTTTCTTTACTTTAACCTTACTTTTACCCCCTTAATGTCTTAAAGTTTTCTTAAATGAGTCAACTCTTCTATCTGAAAGAATGTTCTTCTACTAATGACGAAATATCCAAGTTTTTACTTTACGAAAATTCAGATTTTATAGGATTGCATACTTTTAATCAAACCAAAGGTCGTGGTCAGTATGGAAATGTATGGACTCAGACTGCCGGAAAAAACCTGGCTTATACGCTGGCAGTGAATACGCAAAACATCCTGTGCTCCGACTTTATATTCAATTATTATACCGCAATGCTTGTCCGGGATTTCCTTGCCAATTTGGCTGACTCAGAAGTAAAAATCAAATGGCCGAATGATATTATCCTTAAAGGTAAAAAAATCGTCGGAATTTTAATAGAAAAGAAAAAAATTAATCAAAATAATTATTTTATAATCGGAACCGGCATAAACATCCTTCAGGAAAATTTTGAGGAAATATCCAACGCAGGTTCACTTCTGATGCAGACAGGGCTACGATTTGACATGGAAAACCTTGCGTTCAGCTTTCACGAATTCCTTTGTGAGCAATTGAAAAATATTCCGTCCGAACAGGAAATCCTGGACAGGTTCAATCAGCATCTTTTCAGAAAAGATCAGATATCGGTCTTTGAAATTGGAAAAGAGCGACAAAATGGCATCATCCGGAATGCGGACGATAAAGGCGAGCTTTGGATCGAGATGGAAAACGGCGGAATGCGCAATTTTTATCACAAAGAAGTAAAACTCCTTTATTGATTGGCTCTTTTAATATAAAGATAAAGGGTAAGCGGCAGGAAAACCAGATTGGGCAACCACATTGCCAGCGCAGGAGATAAGCTTTTATTCTCCGAAACCACCTTTAAAGCTTCAAATGAAAATACAAAAATAAAGGCCAATGAAATTCCTAACGCAAGGTTGATTCCCAGCCCCCCCCTTTTCTTTTGGGAAGAAAGTGAAAGCGCCAGAAAGGTAAGGATAATGATGGAAACAGGCATTGAAGTTCTTTGGTGAAGCTCATTCAGGTAAGAGTTCAGGTTACTGTTTCCTCTTTCTTTTTCTCTTTCGATGAATTTTAAAAGCTCAGGGGTCGTTTTATTTTGTCCCAAAAGCTCATTAGGGAAAAGTTCCTCCGGCGAATGTCCGTAGTTTTTCCTCAGTTCTATTCCGTTATTAAGCTTCTCAGAATTGTCCTTATTGATCGTTTTTTCAAAATAGTTATTCAAAACGAACTGTTTTTTTGCTTTATCCCAGTAGACATCACTGGCTTTCAGCTCATAAATCATCCTTCTCTCCTTATCAAATTTCTGATAGACAAAGCTGGAACCTCTTTTTTCCCTTTTATTCCATGAGTCTACGAAGATATACTCCGTTTTACTCAGCTGTGAAGAAGCCGGGGATGTTCCTAAGATCTTTTCTTTATTGGCGGCATTATAGGTATAGGCCTCCAGTTCATTTTTCTTGATATTGGCCCATGGCAGCACCATATGATACACCATAAACGCGATCAGTGCAATCAGGATCGAAGTATACAGATAAGGCTTTGAAAACCTGTGAAAACTTGCTCCACTGCTGATGATGGCTACAATTTCTGTATTATTCGCCATACGGGACGTAAAATAGATCACCGAAATAAACACCAGAATGGAAAGGAATGTCACCACAAGATTAATAATCCAGAAAGGATAAAAATGGATCAGGAAATACATCAGATCAAGCTTCGGATCTATGGCTTTCGCATTTTCTATCCTTGGTATCTTTTGCTGAACATCAATCACAAGCACCACTATAGACAACAGTACCAACATGAAACTGAAAGTTCCAAGGTATTTTTTGATGATATATCTGTCTACAATTTTAAGCATAATCTCCTTACAGTCTTTGTCTAAGAACCGGTACTACAGAGTTTTTCCACTCATAGAAATCGCCTGCAATAATATGTTCTCTGGCAACTTTTACCAAATCAAGATAAAATGCCAGATTATGAATCGAAGCGATCTGTTTCGCCAGATATTCTTTGGATACGAACAGGTGACGAAGATACGCTTTTGAATATTCATGGTCTACAAAACTGGTTCCAAATTCATCCAAAGGCGAAAAATCACGCTTCCATTTTTCATTTTTAAGGTTCATCACCCCCTGCCATGTGAAAAGCATTGCATTTCTTGCATTCCTTGTAGGCATTACGCAATCCATCATATCAATTCCCAAACCGATAGATTCCAGGATATTCCATGGGGTACCTACCCCCATAAGGTATCTCGGTTTCTCTTTTGGAAGAATATCCGTCACCTCATCAGTAATTCTGTACATTTCTTCTTCAGGCTCACCAACGGAAAGTCCTCCGATGGCATTTCCTTCGGCACCTGCTTCAGAAATAACTTCGGCAGAGATTTTTCTTAAATCGGAATAGGTAGATCCCTGAACGATCGGGAAAAGCCTCTGCTTATGTCCGTATAGCTCAGGGTTATTGCTCGTCCAGTCAATGCATCTTTTCAGCCAGCGATGCGTAAGCTCCATTGATGATTTTGCCTGGTTGTATTCGCATGGATAAGGGGTACATTCATCAAAAGCCATGAAAATATCAGCTCCGATCTGTCTCTGGATTTCCATTGATCTTTCCGGAGAGAACATATGATAGCTTCCGTCGATATGAGATTTGAATCTTGCCCCTTCCTCAGTCATTTTTCTGCTGCTTGCCAGGGAAAATACCTGAAAGCCCCCTGAATCGGTAAGAATAGGAAGGTCCCAGTTCATGAACTTATGTAATCCGCCTGCATCCTGCATCGTTTCCATTCCCGGACGAAGATAAAGGTGATAGGTATTCCCCAGAATGATCTGGGCTTTAATGTCTTCTTTTAATTCTCTCTGATGAACTGTTTTCACACTTGCTACAGTTCCCACAGGCATAAAGATGGGAGTCTGGATCTTCCCGTGGTCTGTGGTAATTTCCCCTGCTCTTGCTTTTCCTTCAGAGGTTTTCTCTATATTAAAAAATTTCATCTGTATACTTCTTTAAATTCACCGATTTTACCAGTGATCCTGCGTACGGAATATCTGCCGCCCTGTGATTATCTCACCATAACGGGCGAGGTTCCGTTCTGCTTGATTTTATCTTTTATGTATTGATCTGCTTTGGGATCTTTTTTCAATAATATTTCCTGTGCATTATTCGCTATCCCCTCCATTTTTTCTTTAATCACATAATATTTGAAGCTTTCCACAAAGTCATCAGGCTTTACATGATGAGATTTAAGGATAAATCTTGTACCGGCTTCCAGGTTCCTGTCCTGATACATGAAGATAGCCTGGTCATTGATCGCAAGATCGGCAATAATCTCTGCCATCACTTCCTCTCCGACCAGATTTTTAGGCTTATCAATGTAATCGCCGCACGAAAACAGCCCCAGCAAAACGAAAATGAAGATCAGTTTTTTCATATTCATAATCTGTTAATGATGGATTTCCATTTTAAGTTTAAAACTCCAAATACCGCTTCATGAATAATGCCTCCGTTCATTTTGCTTTCTCCTAAGATCCTATTTGTAAATATGATAGGTACTTCTACAATGCTGAACCCTTTTTTGTAGGCTCTGAATTTCATTTCTATCTGAAACCCGTAACCTTTCAGCTTCACATTATCCAATCCGATCTCTTCCAGCACTTTTCTTGAAAAGCAGACAAATCCTGCTGTAGTGTCATGAATCGGAAGTCCTAAAACGAACCTTACATATTTTGAGGCAAAATAGGACAGCAATACTCTTCCCATAGGCCAGTTGACCACATTTACTCCTTTTGAATACCTGGATCCGATAGCCATATCAGCTTTCACACAGGCTTCAAAAAGTCTGGGCAGGTCATTGGGGTTATGTGAAAAATCCGCATCCATTTCAAAAATGTAATCGTATTTGTTTTCGATAGCCCATTTGAATCCATGAATATAGGCCTTCCCCAGCCCGTCCTTTATATGTCTTACAGACAGATGCAGGTAATGCGGATATTTCTTCTGCAACTCTCTTACTACTTCTGCTGTTCCGTCAGGAGAAGAGTCATCCACTACTAAAATATGAAAGTCGTCTCCCAATGCAAAAACTGCGGAAATAATATTTTCAATATTTTCCTTTTCGTTGTAGGTTGGGATGATGACGAGTTTTTTCATTTCAGTTTGCAAAGATAGTTTATTTAACCTTTTTATTTTATACAAAATAATCTATAATTTTGCAAAAATATTTCTCATGGATTAAGTAAATGATGCAGAAACTTTTATCCAATGGATCTGGGTCTGCTATAAGATCAGCGGGAGTAAATATTTAAACTGCAGTTTTCACAGTTCTGGCAATAAAAAATTCTATGCCATCCTGTGTTTTTTGAAGTTAAATAAAATATAAAAAAAATTAAATTTTGCCGTCATTACCAAACTACATCAATCATGTAAGAATACCTGAGAACAATGACTGGGTAATCTTTATACTCGTAGGCTGTATCTTTTTATATGTTTTTATGATGAATATTATAGAAAGGGATGCCAGTCTTAAAGATTTTCTGCTTCAGAAATATTTTGATGCAAGCAATAACCTTCCGAGCTGGATCATCACCTCATGTGTGACGATACTTACCTTATCCGTTTTGATTTCACAATATATTCCTGTTGTACCTAAATATATTGCCGACCTGCAGCTTTTCGGGTATCAGCTCAACAAATTTGGCTATACTTTGCTGGCCGTTGTATTTTTTTACCTGACAAGATCTGCATTAGGGTTTTTATTTTATCAAAGTATAGGAGATGGAAAAAAATGGTCTATTTTTTATTTCACCTCCACCAAATTTTATTTTATTCTGTCTTTTTTGTTAATAATTCTGTGTGTAACCCATTATTACTTCCCTATAGACAGAAATAAAATGTTTTTATATTATTTCTTCTTCTTTGCTTTTGTGTTCATTTTCAAAGTCTTTTTCTATTTATTTCACAAGAACAAGATTCTTCCGGAAAAATGGTATTATAAATTTTTGTATATTTGCACCCTCCAAATCGCACCATTATTATTGCTTTGGAAGCTGTTATTTTTTTAATAAATGTCAATGATGAGAATAAAGTCTATATTGGTTTCTCAACCAGCGCCTAGTGAGTCTTCTCCATATCTGGATATAGCGAAGAAGGAAAAAATAAAGATTGATTTCCGTCCATTTATCCACGTCGAAGGGGTTGACAATAAAGAACTCAGAACTCAGAAAATAGATCTGACACAGTATACCGGTATTATTTTTACCAGTAAGAATGCAATTGACCATTACTTCAGGCTTGCGGAAGAACTGCGTTTTTCCGTTCCGGATACAATGAGATACATCTGTCAGTCGGAAGCAATTGCCAACTATCTTCAAAAGCATATCGTGTACAGAAAAAGAAAGATCAGCTTTGGGGAGAAAAACTTCTCAGACCTGCTTCCTCTTTTCAAAAAATTCCCAACTGAAAAATATCTGCTGCCATCTTCAGATGTTTTGAGTCCGGATATCGTAAAAACTTTAGATTCTGCCAATGTAGAATGGACAAGAGCGATCATGTACCGTACCGTATGCAGTGACCTTACCGATATCAACATCAAAGATTATGACATGCTGATTTTCTTCAGCCCACAGGGAATCAAATCCCTGCAACAGAATTTCCCGGAATTCAAACAGGAAGAAACAAAAATCGGAGTTTTCGGAAACACGACTTTAGCCGCAGCAGAAGAAGCAGGATTAAAAGTAGATTTAATGGCTCCTACGAAGGAAACCCCTTCTATGACAATGGCTCTTGAAAAATACGTCAAGGCCCTTCATAAATAGTCTTTACGATAAACAATATAATCAACCATCTTTTCAGATTGAAAGGATGGTTTTTTTATGTCAAAACACAATTTCAAACTAATATTTTTTCGCTAACTATCAAATAGTTAGAATATTATTTATTTTATCACATTGTGGTGATTTTTTATCTATATTTAAACAAAATTTTAGCATGAGAAAATTACTACTTTGTCTATTCTTATTCATAATTTCATTTGCAAATGCACAAAATGACGATTGCTTGGGAGCAATACCGCTAACTGTTGGAACAGATTTTACTTCCGGAGCAATTACTTCCAGTAATGAAGGAGCTACTACTGACGGGCCTTCTCCTTCATGCAATCCGGATGCTGTTGATAACGTATGGTTCACAGTATTGGTACCCCAAAGCGGCAACCTTAAAATAGAAACCCGGGAAGCTTCCGGCTCTTATTTTGATGACAGCGTGATTACTGTTTACAGCGGAACATGCGGATCATTAACTGAAATTGACTGTAATGACGATGATGGTCAAGGTTATTTTTCATTGGTATCATTAACCGGACAAATCCCTGGTACTACATTGTATATAAATGTCTGGAAATATGATTCAGATACGGATGGCGGTGAGTTCCGGATCTCAGCTTATGATCCTATTCCTCCTGCCAATGATGATTGCTCACAGGCAACACCATTAACGGTAGGAACAGACTTCAATTCAGGAGCAATTACTTCCAGTAATGAGGGAGCAACGACTGACAGTTCTCCACCTATATGCAATGATGATGCTATGGAAAATGTGTGGTTTACAGTTGTGGTACCGCAAAGTGGAAACCTCAAGATAGAAACCCAGGAAGCTTCCGGTTCTTATTTTGACGACACCGTGCTTACTGTTTATAGCGGAACATGCGGATCATTAACTGAAATTGACTGTAATGACGATGATGATCAAGGTTATTTTTCATTGGTATCATTAACCGGACAAGCCCCTGGTACTACATTGTATATAAGTGTATGGAAATATGATTCAGATACGGATAGCGGGGAGTTCCGGATCTCAGCTTATGATGATACCGCATTATCAACGCATGAAGTTTCCGGAAACAAAAAGAAAATCCAGGTATACCCAAATCCTTTCAGTGATGTGCTCACCATTTCTGATACATCCGGTGTAAAATCTGTTTCTATTACCGACACTTCGGGAAGATTGGTCAGAATGATTGAAAGACCTTCATCTTCACTTTATCTGAAGGATTTAAAAGAAGGGCTTTATTTCATTACTTTAAAAATGAATGACGGGAGTATAGAAACAATTAAAACAATTAAAAAATAACCCTATTATCCAATATTAATGAAAAGGCTATCAAAAATTTGGTAGCCTTTCTTATATTTGAACAAGAATTAACATTGAAATAACGTCCCTGCAAATATTCAGGGCGTAAACAACTAAAAATATAGGATGAAAGCTCCACAAGCAAAAAAAATAGAGAAAATATTAGAAACTCACGGTGACAGAAGAATTGACAATTACTTTTGGCTCAATGAAAGGGAAAATCCTGAAGTCATCAAATATCTTGAGGAGGAAAATGCTTACGAAGAATTCATCATGAAAGATACCGAAGCTCTGCAGGAAGAGCTTTTCGAAGAGATGAAAGCCCGCTACAAAAAAGACGATGAATCCCTCCCTTACATATTTAATGGATATTGGTATATCGTAAGATATGAAGAGGGTAAAGAATATCCGATCTTCTGCAGAAAGTATAAAAGTCTCGACAATCAGGAAGAAATTGTACTTGACGTCAACATACTAGCTGAAGGCGAAAATTTCTTTGAAGTGGGCAGTGTCGCTGTAAGCCCTAATAACGCACTGGCCTCTTTTTCTTCAGATAATGTGGGACGAAGAATTTATACATTAAACTTCAAAAATTTAAAGACCGGAGAAATTTTGCCGGATACGATTCCAAACACTACAGGTAAAGCGGTTTGGGCTAATGACAACCAACATGTTTTCTACATAAGGAAGGATAAAAACCTCCGTGCATTCCAGGTTTACCGGCACCAATTGGGTACGGATTCCGCTGAAGACGTGCTGATCTTCCATGAAAAGGATGAAACTTTTGATGTGAACGTTTTTAAAACAAAATCTTTACAATACATTTTCATTGCCAGTTCAAGCACGATCTCTGATGAGCACCGTTTTATCCCTTCTGATAATGTTTTTGCAGACTGGACCATAATACAGCCAAGAATAGACGACCTCGAATATTCCGTAGAGCATTATGAGGATGAATTCTATATCATCACGAATGCGGATGGCGCAACGAATTTCAAAATTGTAAAAACCAAGATCAGCAGCTGCGGCATGGAAAACTGGATCGATGTCATTCCTCACCGTGCCGAAGTTTTACTGGAAGGATTTGAGATCTTCAAAGATTACCTTGTGCTTGAGGAAAGAGAAAAGGGATTGCTTCAAATCAAGATCATTGATGAAAAAACACAGGAGTCTCATTACCTTCCGTTCTCCGATCCTACTTATACCAGCTATATTGGAATCAATCTTGAATTTGATACCGAGGTTTTGCGTTATGGCTATACTTCACTGACACAGCCAAGCTCCACATATGAATATAATATGAAGGAAAAAACGACCAGACTTCTGAAGCAACAGGAAGTACTGGGCGGAAAATTCTTTCCTGAAAACTATATTTCTGAAAGGATCTGGGCAGATTCCAGAGACGGAGAAACGAAAATTCCGATTTCCTTAGTATATCATAAAGACACAAAAAAGTCTGCTGATACGCCGCTTCTTTTATATGGATATGGAAGCTACGGACATACGGTAGATGCCAGCTTTTCAAATGTAAGGCTGTCGATCTTAGACAGAGGCTTTATTTATGCCATCGCCCATATCCGCGGAGGGGAATATCTGGGAAGGGAATGGTACGAAGACGGAAAAATGCTGTCTAAGAAAAACACCTTCTTTGACTTCATTGATGCCGGAAAGCACCTAGTAAAGGAAAATTATACTTCATCAAAGCATATGTATGCAATGGGAGGAAGTGCAGGAGGCCTTTTGGTAGGCGCAGTTGTAAATTATGAGCCACAGCTGTTTAACGGAATGGTAGCACAGGTTCCTTTCGTAGATGTTGTCACTACTATGCTGGATGACACCATTCCTTTAACAACCGGGGAATATGATGAATGGGGAAATCCGAATGATGATGAATATTATCATTACATGAAGGAATATTCTCCTTATGATAATGTAGAAGCCAAAGATTATCCTCATATGCTGATCACAACAGGATTCCATGATTCCCAGGTACAGTATTGGGAACCCGCAAAATGGACGGCAAAACTGAGAGAATTAAAAACCGATAATAATATTTTAATCTTTAAAACCGATATGAGCTCCGGACATGGAGGAGCAAGCGGCAGATTTGAATCTTTGAAAGAAGACGCATTGGAATACGCGTTTCTTTTAAAGATAGATGAAACTTCCGCATAACGAAGCTTACCTGTTATAAAATATTTTAAAAGATATAAAAATTAAAACTGAAGAAATACTAACAACAACTTCATGTAAAAAAATGCCAAAGGATTGATTGTATCATTTGGCAACTATTATTCATCATTTATAAAGTTATGATCAACGAGTCTGAATATTGGAAAAAAATAGAACAGTTTTTTGAAGACAACTTCCAAACTGAAAAGAATCCGCCTATTGAAACACTTTTGTTTTTAATAGGACTACAGGAACTGGGAAGCGGTCAGCAGAAATATACAAAAGATGACAAGGTAAATCTCATTCACATTGCAGTTTGCAGATTGCTGGAACCATTCGGATATTATAAATTCACACATTATGAAGACGGATGGCCGCAGTTTGAGAAATTGGAGGATCTTCCGGAATTGAAGCCGAATGAGCAGACCTTGCTGATGAAAAAGGCGATTATTCAGTATTTTCAGGAAGAAGAACTGATTTAATTTGACAATGAGCTGATTTGAAAATCTGACAATCAAATAAGGCAATAATTATCAAAAACAACCCCATAAAGACACTTTATTAGTAAAATAGAGGCAAGTTTCAGCTTGCCTCTATTTTTTTTCAAATAAAACCCAACAGTTAATTAAAAATATATTTAAAATTTAATAAAATAATTAATTTTTTAAACCATTTCATTATCAAATCGTTATCAATTTATTATTCTAAAACCAAGTATAATTCATATAATATTTCACATTTTGATTGGTACATACCACATTAGATTTGTATTTTAGTAACATACAGACCACATTCTTTTGACCCTTTATCCGGGTCAATTTCCCTCAGAATATTTTGGTCAATTTCTTCAGATTTATAATGGAATATAAGTCTGGATAAAACGACAGAACAAATGATCAACCCATTTCATGATATGAACCGGGAAGGATAAAGATTTGATAAAAACTTAACACAAGCCAAAAAAACTGAAAAACTATGTATTTCGAGAAAAATTATTCTTCTGGATAAACAGATTAAAAATTTAAATAGAAATCAGACCATGAAAAAAATTAACACTTCTTTGATGTTGCTCATTGTTAGTCTGGCTTTTTCGCAAGTAGGGATTTCAAAAAACCAGACAGTTGAAATTCACAGCAAAGCCATTTTACAGGTAGATGGAAAACATGAAGGGAAGAATTTCGGCATGATGCTTCCTGAAGTCTCTTCACCGGATCATCTTCCGTTGTATAATTCTCCTGCTGACCCTGACATGACAGGAATGATGATGTTTGAAAAAACACATGCTACCTTTTACTCTTATGACGGAGTAAGATGGAATAATGAACCTACAGCTACCGATTTTAAGATGAAGCAATCCCGGTTTTTATCTACCGAAAATGAGGAAACAAGCGTAGTCTGCGTTCTTCTTGGATGCGGAAGACATGTGGGAATTGGATTCAGCGCACCTGTTGACGGCCAGCAATCCTATAACAATCTTAACATCACAAGAGAAGCCGCAGTAGTTCCGGGAGGAGGACTTTATGGGGATAAAAGCTTTGATAATGCCAAATTCGTTATCAATGAACCGGGTGTTTATGATATCTACCTGAATATTCCCTCAAAAACAGGAGGAGCCGTTTCATTGACCAGCGGACCGCAGTATCAGCTGAGAGCGTACCTGAAACAGACTAGCGGAAGCTACAATGAAGTTAAACTTACCACATTCTTCCCTGATTACTATGGGATTTTAGGAATTGGGGGTGATACCAATACCGCCGCATTTACCAGTACCAGGATTCGTCTGAATCAGGGAGATTATATTGTATCCAGAATACACTCTCCTCTTGCAACAGTGTCTGTGATCGTTACCCTGACAGCAGCGGCAAACGCCAACATCGCCAAATACTATCCAAGAGAAATAATGTTTACCAAAGTAAGTGATTAAGATGATTAGAAAAACGATTACACTCAAGCTCCTCTTTATTTTAGCAGCCACAGGAAACCCGGGATATGCTCAGGTAAAAATCGGTAACAACCCTGAAACAGTACATCCAAGAGCTGTTTTACAGGTAGAGAGCAGCACAAAAGGAATCATGCTGCCCGTAGTGGAAAATCATACAGAGCTCCCTAATTATAATGCCGCCCATCCGGATCTGTATGAAAATAAACCGGAAGACAACGGACTCGTATTTTACAACAAAGAAATAAGGGATGTGGTAAAATATGACGGATACAGATGGATTGCAGCTACAGAAAGGAGCATTAAAAACTATAAGAATCTGAGTATTCTGGGATCTGACGCTCCCAATCAGTCAGTTGCCAATGTATTAGGAATCACGGCACGCCCAACCCTTCAGTTTAATATTTTAAATGATATTGACCGTAACAATGTAAATAATTTAGGATTGACTGTAAACGCCAACGGAGAGATCACCATCCCGGCAGACGGATTTTACAGAATCAACCCTTCTGTAAAAACAAGCAGTGCAGGAGGTCTTTCTGTGGGAAATGCCGCTACCATCATTTCTCTGCAAGCCCTCTATGCCAATGCTGCCGGAGACGGATGGCAGAAAATTCATGAAAACAGTTTCCTGCTGTCCGGATTGCTTGTAACCGCAGGCAGTGCCAATTCCGTAAACAGCTTCTCCACCACGAAATATCTGCATGCCGGCGACCAGATCCGTTTAAGAGGCGGAATCCAGGCCGACACCGGATTGAACGTAGGAACAGGAGTGAATTTTAAAATGAATGATAAGGATACCTTTTTATATATTGAAAAACTGAACTGATATGAGACAGAAAATATATATCACAGCATTTCTGCTTGCAGCTAAGATGGCATTTTCTCAAGTCATTATAGGTAGTGATGCCAATCCAAGCCCCAACTCTATGCTCAGTGTTGTCAATAAGGAAGACCATGCTGCCGGATCCAGGGGAATGATGATTCCAACCGTGAACAACGAGACCGAATTGCCGTTGTATCATATCAGTCAGCCAGACCGCTTTGGCAATGATCCCGACATGCAGGGAATGATCCTATACAGAAAAGACATAAAAAGAGTGGTGGTTTATGATGGTGAAAAATGGAAGCCAACTTTTTATGAAAATGGAGGAAGGACAACACGGGTTAGTATGAATCCCACGACCCCTGAAGCAGAGTTTCCTTCTGTAGCCTGTGTACTTATCGGCTGCGGAGAAAAAGATGTTCCTTTCGGGCTCTATAACAGCACACAGGATGAAGACAAGCTGGGTATTATTGATCCCCAGGGAGCTATCAATAATGATTTCAGCAATTTCACATTCAAGGAATCCGGGTTTTACAGGGTCCTGATCAGCTTAAAAGTAAAAACTTCAGGAATACATGTAAGCCCGCCAACGATTTCTTTCCGGGCATTGAAAAACGGTAATGTGCTTGCAAGAAACGATGTTTCTTTAAATGAAGCAATCTTAGTTACGGCAGGAGCCAACAGAGTCGGAACGATGGAATTCCTATCCATGTTTGATAAAGGAGACAAACTTAAAGTGCAGGTTTCAGGTGGCGTTTCCATCCTGACTGTAGCGGATGTTTACAAAATAGTCCCTACAGACGGAACCTTCATCAGTATAGAAAAGCTGTAATAGAGTTTTGAAACTGTAAGAAACAATAAAATAGAGTGCTCCGGTGGAGCACTCTATTTTTTATAATGCAAAATGAATCCGCCGTTGTTTCTTTCCTCATTTTTCAAATTATCACATTTTCAAATTTGCCAAGATTTCCTCCAGCTGGTTCAGCCCCATTGTAAAACCTTCTTCAAATCCCATATCAAACATCTTTTTCATTGCTTCTGAAGACTGGTAATGAATATTGACGGTTACCTTCGCTCCCTCTTCCACTCCCGTAAAGCCGATCAGCCATTTTGACTGTGGAAAATCTTCATTTACATTTCCATTCTCATCACAGAAGGCGCTCATCCAGTCAAAACTTCTATGCTCGATGATCTCTCCATATCTGGATTGGGAATACGTTTTTTCGCCATTGGGTCCTACCATTGCATATAGCCAGACTCCTCCTTCTTTAAAATCCTGACTGACCGTTTCGCATTTCCAGGGTTTCGGCCCCCACCACTGATCCAGTAGTTCGGATTGGGTAAAACAGCTCCATACTTTTGAAACATCAGCATCATAAATTTTCATGATGTAAGCAGTGTTTGAATCAAAATCTTTGTTAAAAATGATGTTAGAGTCCATAATAATTATTTTTAATAAAGTTAGCCTTTTATTTTCTGGCAGGACTTTTCATAGGACAAGTAAAAGATAATTCATAAATAATTGTTAAAAAACACTCTTTTAAGAAAAAAAAAACAATTTTTTGGCTCGTTTTTTGTTTAGCTAGTCTTAAAACAATTAATTTTAACATTCATTTTTCCAAAACATATATAATTAAATAATGAATAACAAATTCATCCCAATAATTTCGGTGTTTATGACAATCTCACTGATTGTCTTCGTGACGCTCCAATTTTATTGGTTGAAAGGATATTACGGCGTATTGGAACAGGATTTTTCGAACAAGGTTTATGCTGTTTTGGAAAGTACTGCAAAAACTATTGAAGAAATTGAGGCCGATAAGTATTTGAATCAGGATTATAAAGATTTCAGAAAGAATATTATTGCCAACAGCAAACAGCCCTCTCTGACCACCATCCAGCAGGTGGAAGATTCCGGAACACAAAGACAGATTATTTATTCTAAAAATATCATCGAAAAAACACAGCTTCCGATTTCTAAAAAAGGAGATTCTATAAAACTTACCACCCTATATACTGACGAAGCGGCCTACAAAATAAAGAGGGATACCACCAACCGTGAACTTCTTACCACAGATATCAATCAGGATATTGAAACAGGCGACTACTCTATGAAAGAGTTTGTAAAAGTATATGGAAACAATCTTCCTATTACCAAAAGAGTAGATCCTAAAGCGCTTGACTCCGTTATCACTAAAGAGCTCAAAATGCGAGGGATATCGGCAAAATTCGGGTACGGAGTTATTGACAAGGACAATAAGCTTACCAGCGTTGCGAATAAAGCCTATAAAGAGAAAAAAGACAGCAATACCTATAGCTATCCGCTGTTTACAGATAAAAAAAATACATTATACAGCCTCGCTTTGGTTTTCCCCAAAAAGGAATATTCTCTGGCGATGAACAACTGGCCGATGCTTTTGGGAACGTTTCTTTCCCTTCTTACCATTCTTGGAATCTATATCATATCCATCAATTATATGATGAGACAAAAGAAACTGGCAGAAGTGAAAACAGACTTCATCAACAACATGTCCCATGAATTCAAAACCCCGTTAGCAACCATTTCAGTAGCAACGGATTCTTTGGCGAATGACAAGATCGCAACAAATCCTGATAAGGTAAAATATTATTCAGAACTGATCAAACAGGAAAATTTAAGGATGAAAAAGCAGGTGGAAAATGTCCTTAATATGTCTAAACTTGAGCGGAATGAAGTTGAGCTATTCTTAAAGGAAACCAATGTAAGAGAGCTCATCAAAAAAACGACAGAATCTTTCAATCTGATCGTGCAACAAAGAAACGGAAGCCTTACACAGAAGTTCAATGCAACCCATTATAATTTTAAAATAGACGAGTTCCACATCTCGAATATGCTGGTGAATTTACTGGACAATGCCAATAAATATTCTCCGGAAGCACCGGAAATCCATGTGGAAACCAGAAATGAGGGCCATTGGTATGTGATTGAAATTTCCGATAAAGGAATGGGAATGGAAACCCACAATAAAACCAAAATTTTTGAAAAATTCTTCAGGGAGGAAACCGGAAATATTCACAATGTAAAAGGACAGGGATTAGGTCTTTCCTACGTTAAGAAAATTGTAGAGCTGCACAAAGGACAGATCATCGTAGACTCTCATAAAGGAAAAGGAAGTACGTTTACGATAAAGCTGCCGATGGGATAAAGGGATGAATGATAAATGATCATTGATTAATGGAAAAAAGAGTGAGTTCACACCCATTATCAGATCATCAAGCAATGATAAATATAAAACCAAATAACAAAATATAGAAGATAGAGTGAGTAAGTTCATTCTTAATTGTTAATTATTAATTACTAAAGTTATGAGCAACAGAATATTATTAGTAGAGGACGATCAGAGTTTCGGGGCGGTGCTTAAAGATTATTTGACGATCAATAATTTTGAAGTGACTCTTGCGACTGACGGGGAGCAGGGACTTAAAGAATTCACAGAAAATGAATTCGACATCTGCATATTTGATGTAATGATGCCTAAAAAGGACGGGTTTTCACTGGCTGAAGATGTGAAGAAGATTGATAAAAATACACCGATCATTTTCCTTACAGCCAGAAACATGAGAGAAGATATTTTGAAAGGGTATCAGCTGGGAGCGGATGATTATATCACAAAACCTTTTGATACTGAACTTCTTTTATACAAGATAAAGGCTATTCTTCAAAGAAGCTCTACACTGGAAAATGAAGAGCAGGAACAGTTCAAGATCAGCAATATCTTTTTCGATTCTATGCTGAGACAGCTGAAAGTAGGTGATAAGGAATACAAGCTTTCCCCTAAGGAAAATGAATTATTGAAACTTCTCTGCATCCACAGAAACGACTTTATGCCAAGAGACCTTGCTTTGAGAAAGATCTGGAAAAAGGAAAATTACTTTACAGCAAGAAGTATGGACGTTTATATCGCCAAGCTTCGTAAATTATTAAAAGACGACGAAGGATTGGAAATCATCAACGTTCACGGAGAAGGATTCAGACTTTTGGTGAAAAATTAAGGCAAAAATCTTATTATAAATATAAAATTAGCAAAACAATTGAAAATGTTTTGCTAATTTTGTTTCATACCCATGGATATGAAGAATACATTTATAGGTTTGATCACCATATCAATATTAGCTGCATCCTGTAAAAAGGATGAAAGAGCCACTTATTTAAAAGAAGAAGCAGGTTCCGCGCAACCCAATGTAGCATTGACCAGTGCCACTTCCAAAACCTCACTGATGAACCAGGCAGGAATACAATCCAGCGCTAGTCCCGCTCCTATGGCTACAGCTCCCGGCATGAATCCTCCACACGGACAGCCGGGCCATCGATGTGATATTCCGGTAGGGCAGCCTTTAAACAGTAAGCCAACTGCCGACGCCACTCCTGTATCACAAAACATAAGTGTAGACGGGAATAATGCTATTCAAATTGATCCTAACGCAGTATCTCCAGGAAAAATTGTCCTTGACAATAACGGAAAACAGGGAAAAACCGCTCCCGGTATGAATCCTCCTCACGGACAGCCGGGACACCGATGTGATATTCCGGTAGGACAGCCTTTAAGCAGCAAACCGGCTCCGGCTCCACAACCTGTTCAAAATACAGTACAAGCCACCCCCGCTCCGGTTGCCACAGCTCCTGCGGAACAAAACCTGGCTATGGGTGATAAACCCAAAGTAAACCCGGCACACGGTGAGCCCTGGCATAACTGCTCAGTAAAAGTTGGTGATCCTTTGCCATAAATTTCTTATTTTTGCAGATATGAAGCTGTTTCACCTACTTGCCATAGTATTCTGTTTAGGAATTTTTCTGATTCCTAAGGATAATTTCTATGCGCAAGCGCAGGATACATGCTGTAAGGCAGAGTCTAAGAAAAGCGACTGCTGCAAAAACCATTCTTCAGAAAAAGAAAGCAAAGACGGTACACAGTCGTCCTGCAATGATGACTGCTGCTCATCATGTATTACCTGCTATACTTTTATTGAAACTCCTTTTTCAAAAAATCTACGTTTGGAACTATCTTATTACAAAGCGAATAAGAATCCTCAGTTTCAATATTCAGCTCCTTATCTTTCAGACCGTTTAAAGGAAATCTGGCAGCCACCTAAGATAGGTTAATTAAAATAGGGTACGTTCTTCAGGTATTTGATGAACGGTTTTTAATTAATCTAAACTTTAAAAAAATGAAATTATATATTTCCAGGTTGATACTTGGTACACTATTTTTATTGACACAGTTCATATCTGCTCAGACACTTTCAAGAAATCAGTTCAAGGTAAAAGGGAACTGCGAAATGTGCAAAACAAGAATTGAAAATGCGGCTAAAAAAGCAGGGGCAAAAACAGCCGTCTATTCTATAGACCTCCAAATTTTAACGATAGAAACAGACAGTGTTTCTCCGGATGAGATTTTAAAAAAAGTGGCTGAAGAAGGTCATGATAACGAAAAATTCAAAGCTTCCAATAAGACCTATGAAGGACTTCCCGGCTGCTGTCACTACGACAGAGATCTACAGCCTGCTTCGGCAGAGGCACATCATGAGCATCATACCTATGCTAAAAAGGAAAACGAATTCTATGTAAGAGGAAACTGTGCTTCGTGTAAGGCCAGAATTGAAAAAGCCGCAAAAGGAGCCGGTGCAGATGCTGCGGAATGGAATGCAGAAAAGCAAACCGTTATGCTGGACTTTAACTCGTCAAAAACCTCATCAGATAAAATTTTAAAGACTATTGCTGACGCAGGCCATGACAATGAAAAGTACAAGGCTTCCGATGCTGTTTACAATGGTCTTCCAGGATGTTGTCTGTATGACAGGGATTTTACTTTTGGAGAAGCCAACCCAAAAGTTCATTATGAAGAAGAGGCGACAAAGCACGAAGATCACAAAGAGCATCAGGTACAGCCGGCTGATGGCTCTCACGGCAAACATGAAAAAGGCATTGACGGTGTAGTCGTTACAGGATCAAAGGCTGCCACAGCTTTAAGTAAGAAAGAGACAGGACTTGTTTTTAATATTGACAAGAAAGAGCTATTGAAAGCGGCATGCTGTAACCTGTCTGAGAGCTTTGAAACCAATGCTACAGTAGATGTTTCTTTCAGCAATGCCGTTACAGGAACAAAACAGCTTAAAATGCTTGGCTTGGATCAAAAATACACCAGCTTAACGAAGGAACTCCTGCCTGAAATCAGAGGACTGGCTTCTGCCTATGGATTAAACTTTATCCCGGGAAGATGGATTGAAAGCATCCAGCTGACCAAAGGCGGAAGTACCGTAACGAACGGATATGAAAGTATTACAGGGCAGATCAATACTGAGCTTTTAAAAAATGCAAAGACGCCTGAAACCTCGCTGAATATTTTTTCTGATTTTAACGGAAGGGCTGAAATTAATATCACAAATGTAGCTCCTATTAATGACAAATGGTCTCAGACTTTTCTTCTTCACGGAAACGGAACTTTTGGGAATACGGATATGAATCATGACGGCTTTCTGGACAGACCGAAAGGAACTCAGATCAATGCAGCTTATTTGCTTAATTATAACGATCTCGAGAAGTCAGGATTCGGGTCTCACTTCGGAATTAATTTTATCAGAGATGAGAGAACTGCAGGACAGATTGGTTTTGATAAAAAGCTGGCTCAGGATAAGCAACCTTTTTATGGTGTAGGAATCGATATTTCAAGGTTTCAGGTCTGGAATAAGACAGGTTATGTTTTCAAAGGAAAGCCTTATCAGAGTATTGGCTGGATGAACCAGTATGTATACCATCAGCAGGACAGCTTCTTCGGCTTGAGAAATTATGCAGGACAGCAGCACACCTATTATTCCAATTTAATCTTCGAAAGCATTATAGGAAATACCAACCATAAATATAAAGCAGGGGCAAGCTTTTTATATGACGGTTATCAAGAAACATATTTAACGGATGATCTGAGAAGAAATGAAATCGTTCCTGGTATTTTTGCAGAATATACTTTAACGGGGTTAAAATATACTTTAGTAGCAGGAACCAGACTAGATTTTCATAATCTGGCCGGGACACAGTTTACGCCGAGAGTGAATTTTAAATATGACTTCACCCCTCAGACCATTGTAAGACTTTCTGCGGGAAGAGGATTCAGGACAGCGAATATTTTTGCGGAAAGCCAGCAGTATTTTGCATCAAACAGAGCCATTGCTATTGTACCGAACGGAGGAAATATTTATGGTTTAAAGCCCGAAATTGCCTGGAACTACGGAGCCAGTTTACAGCAGGAATTCAAGCTTTTCGGAAGAAAATCAAGCATCATTGCCGACTTCTTCAGAACAGATTTCCAGGATCAGGTTTTAGTAGATTTAGACAGATCTCCACAGCAGCTGACATTCTATAACCTGGATGGAAAATCATTTGCCAACTCTTTCCAGACACAATGGGATTTTATGCCTGCCAAAAACCTTGAGGTAAGACTGGCTTATAAGTATTACGATGTACAGGCAGATTATATCGGAGGAAGGCGAGAAGTTCCCTTTATGGCCAAGCACAGAGGATTTGTCAACCTAGCCTATTCAACCCATAAAAATGAGAAGGGAGGATTCTGGAGCTTTGATACTACGTTAAATTGGGTAGGCAAGCAAAGGCTGCCGGATACTTCAGATAATCCTGCAGAGTTTCAGCTGCCGTCATATTCTGAATCTTACGCAGTTCTGAATGCGCAGATCTCAAGACACTTCAACAAAAAGATCAGAGCCTATTTAGGCGGAGAAAATCTGACTTCTTACTACCAAAAGAATGCGATCGTGGATTTTAAGAACCCTTTTGGAAATTATTTTGACGGCGGAATGGTATACGCTCCGATTATGAAAGCGAATTTCTATGTGGGATTGGATGTGACATTTTAAAGTAGGGAGCTGGAAGATGGAAACTGGAAATATTTTTTATCGGTTAGCTTCCTGATTTGGGCTTAATAAAAGTAATAAATAAAACCCTATAGTTTTATTTTTGTCTGCTAAATTTTAGTTGAAGCATAAATTTAATAGTTGAAATAATCCTTTTGAAAATCTCCAATAACTTTCTTCTCCCCGCTTCAGACTTCCTTCAAAATAAAAACAGCATCCATTCGATGCTGTTTTTTTATTTTATCTTCCAAAGTCATCCTGGACTCTTACGATATCATCTTCATCTGAAGGATTGGATGCGTCGGTATGCTGCCAGATTTCGGCTACGATACCCCAGTCTTTCAGGCCGATCAGCCTGTGTCTTTCTCCTTGCTGAAGCTTTACCTGATCTTTGGGACCGTATTCTCCAACGTCTCCTTCCTCATCCGTATTGCTTCTCTTAATTCCTACGATTCCTTCCACGATCTGCCAGATCTCAGCTCTTCTATGGTGATACTGCCAGCTTAATCTCGCTTCAGGGGCAACGATAAGGATCTTCGGGCTTAGCTTCCCTCCTATTCTCAGATTCTCTACATCAATCCCATCAAAATACTGGTTGGCAAAATCCTGTGCCTGATTCTCATCAATGACAAAAAATCCTCCCCAGGGTCTTGTCTCATCTTTTGCTGCAATAGTAAAACCTTGTGTCTGCAACATATTTTCCACTCTATCGAATATTTCTTTTTTTTCTGTACTCATACAGCTTGTATTTATAAATTATTTACTTGATCCTTCTTTTGACATTGAATACGGGAAATCTTTTTCCAGTGATCCTCTTTCTTTATTGGGCTTACTATCCATTTTAAAGTCCAGGACAGCTCCTTTTATAAGCTCTTTGTGACTCAGCCAGTTCTTTGAATAAGGTTGCTGGTTTACATTCAATGATCTTACATATAAATTATCTGCACTGTTTTCCGGTGCTTTTATTTCAATTTTCTTACCATTTTCAAGATGGATAGTTGCTTCTCTGAATAATGGCGCCCCCAATACGTATTGGTCTGTTGCAGGTGTCACCGGATAAAATCCAAGGGCTGAGAAAATATACCAGGCAGAAGTCTGCCCGTTGTCTTCATCTCCACAATAGCCGTCAGGTGTAGCATGATATAGCTTATCCATCACCTGTCTTGCCCAATACTGTGTTTTGTAAGGTGCTCCGGCATAATTGTACAGATAGATCATATGCTGAATAGGCTGGTTTCCATGGGCATACTGTCCCATATTCATGATCTGCATCTCTCTGATCTCATGGATCACTCCTCCGTAATAGCTGTCATCAAACACCGGCGGCAATGAGAACACCTCATCCAGCTTTGCTTCAAACTTCTTTTTTCCACCCATAAGTTCTGCCAGGCCGTCAATATCCTGGAAAACAGACCAGGTATAATGCCAGCTGTTTCCTTCGGTAAAAGCATCCCCCCATTTGAAAGGATTAAAAGGTTTCTGAAAGTTGCCATCTTTATTTTTACCACGCATCAATCCGAATTCCTTATCAAACAGATTTTTATAATTATAGGCTCTCTTTTTATAAATATCAATTTCAGAAGCCGGTTTTCCCAATGCCTTCCCCAGCTGATAGATCGAAAAGTCATCGTAAGCATATTCCAATGTTCTGGCGGCATTTTCATTGATTTTCACATCGTAAGGAACGTATCCTAAAGTATTATAGTATTCGACTCCCCTACGGCCAACAGCATCCATAGGACCTTCATGATTTGCGCCATGCTTTACTGCTTTCCACAGTGTTTCTATATCATATCCACGAAGTCCTTTGATATAAGCGTCAGCCACTACAGATGCGGAATTGTTACCAATCATGATATTAGAATACCCCGGGCTGCTCCATTCCGGCAGGAACCCTCCTTCTTTGTATGCATTCGCCAATCCTTCCTGCATTTCTACATTGATACCTGGATAAACCAGGTTGAGAAAAGGGTATAATGCACGGAAAGTATCCCAGAAGCCTGTTCCTGCAAACATTCTTCCGCCTTCAATTTTACCGTTGTAAGGGCTCCAGTGCTTTATTTTGTTCTGAGCATCGATTTCATATAATTTCTGCGGAAAGAACAACGTTCTGTACAGAGAGGAATAAAAGGTTCTCATCTGCTGATCTGTTCCTCCTTTTACTTCTATTTTTCCTAATGTTTTGTTCCAGATATTTTTAGCATCTGCTTTTACCTGTTCAAAGTTTCTGTTTCCGATCTCTCTTTTCAGATTCACTTCAGCCTGTTCAAAGCTTATGAATGAAGAAGCTACCTTAGCATAAACCGTTTCTTTATTTTTCAGCTTAAAACCTACTATAGCACCTGTATGATCGCTGGTGATTTCCAGCTGATCACTGACGAATTTATCATCTTTCCAGGTCTTTGTCAGTTCAAAATCTTTATCAAACTGAATGACAAAATAGTTTTTAAAGTTTTCGTATTTCCCTGTAGAATATCGTGTCGTATAGCCCAGAATTTTTCTTTCCTTAGGTAAGATCTTAATGTATGAACCTTTATTCAATGCATCAATGACTACATAGGCGCTGTCTGTTTCAGGAAAATCGAATTTGAAAAAAGAAGCTCTTTCTGTAGGGGTAAATTCAGTAGTTACATTGATGTCAGCAAGGTATACACTATAGAAATAAGGGGTTGCCACCTCAGCTTTATGACTGAACCAACTCGCCCTGTCATCTTCTTTGAATTTTAACTTACCGACTCCAGGCATGATGGAAAATGCTCCGTAATCGTTCATCCAGGGAGAGGGCTGATGGGTCTGCTTAAATCCTTTGATCTTATCTGCATCGTAGGTATATGCCCATCCGTCACCCATTTTACCGGTTTGCGGAGTCCAGATATTCATTCCCCACGGAAGTCCGACTGCCGGATAGGTATTTCCGTTGGATAATGAAGGTTTGGACTGAGTTCCCATCAACGGATTCACATAATCCACAGGAGACAAACTCTGACCGAAGGCCCATGCCTGTAATAAAAGTAAGCAGGTAGAAAATATAAACTTCATTGTATCGTTTCTTTTGTTAATTTATATAAGCTTTTTTAATGCATAGCTGGCTGCTCCCAGAATGGCAGCATCTTCAAAGATGGCAGAAATTTTGACCTGCAAGTTAATATTATTCTTTGTTACATTCTGAATAAATCTTTTCTCAAAATGAGGATAGGCTTTTGCTATATTTCCTCCTATAACTAAAACTTCCGGTTTATAATGATCCACATGCTTCACAATAAATTCAGAAAAGGAGTCAGCATATTCATCGAATATCTGCTTCTGTAGCTCTAAAGGCTTATCCAGCAAATCTTTGGTTCCTGAGATCTGCTCTCCTGTGAGCTCTTCATAACGTTTCACAAACCAGCGTGTTGCCAGGTAATCTTCAAAGATAGAATCTTTAAAAGGGGAATCCCACAGATCCTCATCAGTAGCAAACTCTCCATTATAAAAAGTTGTTCCCAGCCCTGTACCAAGAGTCACTCCAAAAATCCTTCTGAATCCCTGTGCACAGCCTCCGAATACTTCCCCTTCCATAAACGCTGCCGCATCATTCACAAAATGAATCTGATTATGGGAAACAGAAAGCCTTCTGGCCAGCTCTTCTCTAATGTTTACCTGATAGATATCAATGAACTTCCCTTGCTGCATCAGTGATATTCCGTTTTCATAATCAAAAGGTCCCGGCATCGCAACACCTATTAAAAGTTGATCTTTAATAAGATCATGAGCCGCTTTTTCAATGGCGGAAACCCATGCAGAGAAAATAGTTTCCTTATCATCAAAGGAATTGACATGCTCCCTTACATATGTAGAAGAAATGATCTCCCGTTTTTCAGGATCTACCTGAGCCAACGTGATATGTGAACCTCCAATATCGATTCCTAATATATTCTGCATTATTTTTTATTTTAAATTCAAGCCATTCTCTTTTACTGAAAAACAGACAAACAGGAATATGCAGCCTGTCCGCCTGTTTTACATTTCAGTCTTTATATTATTTTTCAGATAACGATCTTATTATCTGATTTTTACTTCACAATAATTTTCCCGGATGATATTATTTTATTATTTCCGGAGGTAATTCTGTAAATATAAGTACCGCTGATCAAATCCTGTGTATTCACTGCGTTATTATTTTGATCGATATTCTGTTTTTTTAATAGTTTTCCAGAGGTATCATACAAAGATACTTCAGTTGCAGAGCGATCATGAATCGTAAAGTGAATATCACTTCCTCTTTTCACCGGATTCGGATAAGCAGCACTGTTATCTTTTACAGATTCAATATCTGCCACAGATAAAGAAGCTGTACAAGGAACATCTGTTCTCCAGTTGGCATCTGTCATATTCACAAGGGTAGCAAAGTGAGTATTTGAAGTGGCATCCAAAGCTCCGTTACCACTGCCTTCATCCATTTTCCAGTTGGCCTCCAGATCTGTAGAGCCCGCTGCAACGTTACATTTATTATCCAGAATTTCCTGAGCGGTCAATGCTCTTTTCCATACTCTGAACTCATCCAGGAAACCATTGATCGTACGGGAATTATCATAATTTCTTCCCAGATAAAGAATACCGTTTGCTGTAAAATTACCTGTAGCAGGTACACTTGCATCAAGAGTACCGTTGACATATATCTTCATCGCTGCTCCGTCATAAGTAGCTGCTACATGATACCATGTATTGGTATTAAATGTCGTATTGGTATTAAGCTTCACCTGAGACGATCCAAAGCTCAATATGAACTGAAGCTTGTTATTGGCCAGGTTTCCATCTCCAAATCTAAGCATTGCCGAATTATTATCTCCGACTTCAATACCCATTACTGATGAAATATATGGGAATGCTGCTTTAAATGAATTGACCTTTACCCAACCTTCAAACGTCAAAGCATTTCCACTCAGATTAAACTGCCCGGCATTAAGGTAGTTCGTACTTCCATTGAACGCAAGGGATCTTGGGCCGGGGCTTGTAACAGGTGCAAAGCCACTGTTGAATGATCCTTCTCCGGAATAAGCACTTGTGGCTCCTCCGCTACATGCTGCCTGTACTTTCCATACATAATTTGTATTCGGGGTCAGGTTTTGCAATGAATAGGTATTGGTTGTGATATTCGCGATTTCAGACCATGTTGAAGCGGCTGTTGTTTTATACTGCAATGTATAGGAAGATGCAGTTCCCGCATCCCACGATAATTGAGCAGTGTTTCCAAGGTAGCTTCCGGATACCAGCCCTGAAGGAGTAGCACATCCGTTTCCTGAATTGAATCTCGGGGCAAATAAATAAGTACTGGTCAGTGTCGAAGAGCAATTGGACTGTATTCTCCAGTCATAATCTGTATTCAGTGCCAGGTTATTGACCACCACGTTACTTCCTGAATAGTTGCTGGCTACATTGGTCCAGACTGTTGAATTGGCCGGTTTATAGTCGATATTGTAGGTTTGTGAGCCGTTGGATGTCCAGTTTAATTTCGCAGAAGTTCCTGTTACATTGGAAACTTCCAGTCCTAAAGGAGGATCACAGGTCTGTCCCTGAGACCATGAATAAAGCTGCCCGCTTAATAATGTATTTTCGTTATACAGAATATTGGAGCCTGTACTCAGATAGTTCGCTACGTTGGTTCCTCCTAAATCGTACCACATGAATACTCCGTAACCATCATTTTTTGTGTTGGTTGCCAAAGTGCTCAATACAGAAGCGGGGGTAGACTGAGGATTTGTATTCTGTATCCAGGTTGCCGCAGCAGAAAGCTTTGAGTTATTAAGCGGCGGTACATTTGGAGCACTGTAGGTTCCATAATAAGGATTCCAGCTATAGTCTATATAATTTCCTGCCTGATCTCCGTTATAGCTTTGTCTTGAAATAGCCGGACCATAATAATAGAATGTGATCAGTTTATCAGGCATTGCCGCTTTAAGCTCCTGCAAAAGCATGACAAAAGAGCTGTTATTAGGCTGTCCCGTCCCGTTATTTCCATATCCTGCATATTCATCATCCAGGTCTACTCCATCCAGCCCATAAGTATAGACAGTATGGGCAACCTGTAAAGCAAAATCTTTAGCGGCTTCACGATTAGGGAAATTGGAAATTCCTGCTCCCTGGTGGTTTCCCAAAATATCAAGCAATACCTTAATTCCTTTCTGCTGTAAAGGTTTTACGTAGGTATTTACATCGTTCAGTACTTTGGTAACATTGTTATTGTTCGAGATATATGCCCTACTTTTAGAAACATCATAATTGATATTGGCAGCAAAGATAATAGCAACATCAAAAAGCTGCCTGCCGGTATTCTGCAAGGTATAAGAACCGGTATTCAGCATATTATTGTTATTCACTTCCACATAGCAGACTCCTAAAGGATTAAGCTGCTGGGCTTTGAGCTGAGAGCCCGCATGTAGCATCAGGGCCATCAGGGGAATAAAAAAGGATTTTTTTTTCATTGTATATTAATTTTTCATTGTTAGGAAAGTCATTGGGCCGGAGCCCAATGACTGATTTTTTTATTTTACCATTAATTTCTCGGTATGTTTCAATTTAGCATTCTCAGATTCAAACTGAAGAATATAATTTCCTGCTGAAAGCTTCGGCAATTCATATGAATTATCTCCTGCTGTCAGCGATTTCGTGTCTAAGAGTCTTCCGTTAAAATCATACACTGTTAATTTTCCTCTGCTGTATTCATCAGGAACAGAAATGGTAAGGGATGAAGATCTGCTTACCGGATTAGGGTACAGCTTTATTGGGTTCTTCACGCTTATTTCTCCGGAGTTTATTGCTTTCTGATTTCCTGATAATTTTGAAGTACCTGTTGTACACGGTATATCTGTTCCCCAGTTGGAAGAATCCACTCCGGTTAATGTTAACGTAACACCATTTCCTGAGCTGTCCTGAACTGTAGAACCGCTTCCCTCGTTAAATTTCCAGTAAGCAGCAAGAGAAGAAGCAGGAACTGATACATTACACATATTCTGACTGATCTCAGTCTGGCTTAGTACTCTCTTCCACACTCTGACTTCATCTATTTTACCGTTGAAATTTCTGGAAGTATTATACAGATATCCTACATTGAACGCTCCGTTAGAGCTGATGTTGCCGGTTTGTGCTTTGCTCGCATTCAAAACACCATTGATGTAAAGCTTCATAGTAGCACCATCATATGTTGCTGCAACATGATACCATGTATTGGCATTCAATGTTGTGGTTGAAGCCAGCTTCTGTTGTACATTATTGATGCTTAACACAAACTGAACTTTATTATTGGCCAGGCCGGCATCTCCTAATCGTAAAAACGCTGAATTACCGTCACTAACTTCTGTTCCCATAATTGATGAGATGTACGGAGACGCTGATTTGAAAGACGAAGGCTTGATCCAGCCTTCAAAAGACAATGCAGAACCGCTCAGATTGAGATTTCCGGCAGCTCCCGATTCACTGCTTCCATCCAGAGAAAGGGCATAGGAACCTGTAGGGTTTGTCGTACCTGATCCGCTGTTGAATCTTGGAGCAAACATATAAGCACTTTTCACACTGCAGTTTGTTCTGATTCTCCAGTCATACTCGGTATTGGCAGTCAATCCTGAAACAGTCACGGAAGTTCCGTTAAGTGATGACGCCACATTCGTCCATGTTGTGGAAGAAGCAGGCTTATAATCCACATCATAGGTATTCGTTCCTACTGCTGACCAGTTTAGTTTAACGCTGGTCCCTGTCAGATTACTGGTGTATAATCCGATAGGGGCGTCACAATTGGTTCCCTGCGTCCATGATTGTAAAGTACCGCTTAAAACTGTTGGCTGTCCATATAAAGTCTGGGTACCTGCTGAAAGCTGTGCCGTTTCATTGGTCCCGTGAAGATCATACCACATGAATACTCCGTAGCCACCATTTTTAGTTTGGGTAGCGAGACTGGTCGTTGTGGAATTGGAAGTATTTCCCATCCACACTGCCGCAGGGGAAATCTGTGCTTTGGTAAGCGGAGGGACGTTCGGGGCAGAAAATGTTCCGTACATGGCATTCCAGCTGTAATTGACATAATCTCCCACTCTGGATCCGTTCCATGAAAGTCTTGAAGCTGCAGGACCATAATAATAGAATGATATGATTTTATCCGGCAGCAATGCTTTCAGTTCCTGCACAAGCATTACAAAAGAGCTGTCATTGGGCTGTCCTGTACCGTTTTTTCCATATTCTGAGTACTCATCATCAAAATCAATTCCATCCAGACCATAAGTATTCACTGTATTGGCAAGCTGTAGTGCAAAGTCTTTTGCTGCTTCACGGTTAGGAAAATTACATATCCCTGCGCCCTGGTGATTTCCCAGAATGGTCAGCACCACCTTCATTCCTTTTTGCTGGAGTGGCTTTATATAGGTATCCGCATTCGTAAGGACCTTGGTAACGTTATTATTGGAATACAGATAAGCCCTACCACGGCTGGTGTCATAATTAATATTAGCTGCAAAAATATTCACAACATTGAACAGGTAGCTGTTCGATGTCTGTAGTTTGTACGCTCCTGCATTCAGGATGTTGTTGTTATTCACTTCCACATAGCATATTCCCGTAGGATTAAGCTGTTGTGCATTCAACAGAGAACCGAACTGAAACATCACTGCAATCAGAGTGGTAAAGATGGATTTTTTTTTCATTGTATAATTTTTTTAAGGTGTGTTGGTGTCTGAATTTTATATAGCATTCCCCTGGTACCTTCTTTTTAAAGAAAGTGCCTCAGATCAATGGACCATATAAAAAGGAAGGGCTATGTCAGTAGCTCAGGATTTTCATTAAAGGTTTTCCATAATAATTCGCCAAATAGCGTATTTGCCCATGCAAACCATTCTCTGGTGAATTTTTTGTCATCGTCTTTATGGAAGGATTCATGCATAAAGCCTGTCCCGCCGTGCGTTTTCTGTAAGGTATCTATACACCATCTGATCTCACTTTTGTCTTTTGTAGTGAGCGCTTTCATAATGATACTCATCGGCCAGATCATGTCAAGTCCTATATGTGGACCTCCTATCCCCTCTGCCAGCTTTCCTTTGAAAAAGAACGGGTTATTTTCCGACCATACAAATTTTCTTGTATTCTGATAAACAGGGTCGTCAGCTTTCACCGCATCCAGATAAGGTAATCCCAGCAAGCTTGGACAGTTCGCATCATCCATCAAATTGTAACTTCCGAAACCATTAACTTCAAAAGCATATATTTTCCCAAATTCAGGATGATTGTAAATTCCGTATTTTTTGATGGCTGCATCTACCTCATCAGCCAGGCTGTTAAGCTGTTGAGCCAGCGTTTTTTCATTTTTAATCTGGGAAACCATTTCCGCAGCCTGACGTAAGCTTACCACTGCAAATAAATTGGAAGGAATCAGAAATCCATAGATCGTCGCATCATCACTCGGCCGGAACATGGAGCTGATAAGACCTACCGGTTTTGTAGGATAGCCGTATCCTCCCATAGGAACTCCATCGGTAGCCCAGGCTGTCGTACGTTCGAATTTGTAAGGGCCTAAGTCTTTTTTTCTCTGCTGTTCTGTAAAGGTTTGTAAAGTAAGCTTGATTCCCTTAAGCCAATTCGCATCGAAAGGTTTTGTATCTCCGGTTGTTTTCCAGAAATGATAAGCAAGACGGATAGGATAACACAGGGAATCTATTTCCCATTTTCTTTCATGGGTTCCAGGCTTCATATCGGTGTGATCATATTCTTTCCATTTGCTGATCTTCTGGTCATCATTGTAGAAAGCATTAGCGTAAGGGTCTTTCAGGATGAATGTTGTCTGCTTATGGATCACTCCCGAGATCAGTTTGTGAAGCTTCTCATCTTTCTTTGAGAACTGCAGATAGGGGAAAACCTGTGCAGAACTGTCACGAAGCCACATCGCATCAATATCTCCGGTAATCACATAAGTATCCGGTGTCCCGTTGGATTCACTATAAAAAACAGTAGTATCTAATGTATTGGGGAAACAGTTTTCAAAAAGCCAGCTCAGTTCTTTATTTTTCACTTTCTTTTTAAAAGCCGCAATAGCACTTTCTACGGATTCACTGGTAAAATGCCTTTTATCTTTAGGAACACGGACAACAGGGAAACCCTCTATGACCAGGTTTTTAGCAAAAACATTCTGAGTAAACAGCAATCCGGCTCCTGCCAGTGCACTTGTTTTAATAAAATCTCTCCTTTCCATTGATACTTTTGTTTCGTTTATTTTTATTAGTCTTATTTTACAGGTTTGCTTCCCATTACAAATCTCAGCTCACCGCCATTCATGATATCGCTATGGTTCAGCTCCCAACTTTTGTATTCTTTTCCGTTCAGGAATATTTTCTGTACATAGATATTTTTGTCCGATATCTTGTCTGCAATCACCGTGAACGTTTTACCGTTCTCCAGCTTTAAAGAAGCTTTCGGGAACTGAGGAGTACCAATAGCATAGACTGGTTTTCCCGGAGTCACAGGATAAAATCCTAATGAAGAGAAAATATACCATGCAGACATTTGTCCGCAGTCTTCGTTATTGACAATCCCGTCTGGTTTGGCGGCGTACATATTGTCACGAATGTATTTTACCATTTTCTGTGTCTTGTACGGGCTTCCCGCATAATTGTACAGGTACGGAACGTGATGCCCCGGCTCATCTCCAAATCCCAAAGATCCGATAAATCCTGAGATATCTACATGTTGTTCTCCCTGCATATTAAGCGATTCAGTAAAGGTTTTATCCAATTTCTCCTCAAATCCTTTTTTACCTCCATACAGATTCATCATTTCATCAATCTGATGCGGAACAAAGAAATCATAGGCCCAGATATTCCCGGAAACCCAATGTGGCTGAAGCTTTTTCCAGTCATTAAGAGGAAAGTCTTCTAAGAATTTTCCGTTTTTCTGTCTTGGCCAGAAATGGTTATTCTCTTTATTAAATGTATTCAGGAAATTCATGGAACGCTTTCTGTAGACTTCTGCTTCCTCTTTTTTACCTAATTTTTCTGCCAGCTGCTGAATGCACCAGTCATCATATGCGTATTCCAGGGTTGCAGAAACTGAAGCTCCGTTTTCAGATGGTGTATACCCTAGTTTGATGTAATCATTAAGGCCTCCGCCTCCATCACTGCTGCTCATTTTATCTGTCAGAGAAGCATCCTTCATGGCAGCAAATGCTTTCTCAGCATCAATACCCGGAACTCCTTTGGAAATAGCATCCCAGATTACCGATACACTGTGATAGCCCAGCATACAGAAGTTGTCGTATCCGCACAGCTCCCAGATCGGCATATGGTCTTTACGGTCCGTATATCTGCTGATCAGAGAGTTCGCGAATTCTTTGGTATGCTTCTGATCCATAATGGTCAGCAGCGGATGAGTAGCCCTGAATCCATCCCAGTAAGAATACGTACTGTAATTGGTAAACCACTTGGTATTCATATTTTCTTCAGCAGCCACATAGTCTCCGTTGACATCCATATAAAGATTAGGTGCAATGAATGTATGGTAAACTCCTGTGTAGAAGATCTTTCTCTGATTATCCGTACCTCCTGTCACCTGGAATCTGCTGATAAGGTCTCTCCATGTCTTTTGTGCCGTTTCTCTGGCTTTTGCGAAATCTACATTCTTCGCTTCCGTATCGAAATTTTCCTGTGCATTCTCCGTGCTTACAGGGGATAAGGAAACTTTCACCTCAATGCTTTCGCTGTCTTCTGTAGAAAATCTTACAAAGGCTTTGGCATCTTTAGCAAGAGCAATCTTTTCGTTATTTTTTATTTTTCCTTCGGCATATACACCGTAAGATTTAAATGGTTTGGAAAACTCCATGACGAAATAAGCAAATCGTTTTCCTCCCCAGCCGTTGCTATAGCAATATCCTTTTATCTTGTTATTCCCTTCTACACTGACCAATGTATGGTAAATATTTCCGAAGATTTTATTCGTTGGATCAATAATGATATTGGCCTCGTCACTTTTCGGGAAGGTATATTTATGAAATCCGACTCTTGGAGAGGCGGTAAGCTCGGCTTTAATTCCATAGCTGTCCAGCATTACGGAATAATATCCCGGAGATGCCGTTTCTTTATCATGACTGAATGTTGAACGGTAGCCCGTTTCCGGCTTATCTTCCGATCCCGGAACCATTTTTACCTGCCCTACGGTCGGCATAATAAGAATATCACCAAGATCCGCCCATCCGGTTCCGCTAAGGTGATTGTGGCTGAATCCCATGATCGTCTTACTGCTGTAGTGATATCCTGAGCACCAATCCCAGTCACCGCTTTTGGTATTCTGATCAGGACTTAGCTGTATCATTCCAAACGGCGTGGTAGCCCCCGGAAACGTATGTCCATGTCCTCCTGTTCCTATGAAAGGGTCTACCCAGGATAAAACATCATTTTTATTTTGCTGGGCATTTGTCACAGAAACCAAAGCTGTAAAAAAGCATATAAGCAGTTCTTTTTTCATGATAAAAGGTATCAGAGGATTTTTAATTTAAAAGTTGGTTTAAAAATATGAAAACCATAACAAAAATCCCAATAAACAAAGTGATTAAGCCGGCTATCCTATTTTCAAAATTTTATTATTCCTTATTTAAATTGAATTCTTTTTCATAAAATCAATAATTTCTGAGATATACCCAAAGGCAATCGCTACTACGGTATCAGCGGCACCGTAATATACTGTTACTTTATCTCCTTCCGTCAAAGCGGCACAAGGGAAAACCACATTCGGAACGTCTCCTGTCATTTCATACAGTTCAGCAGGAGCCAATAAGTAAGGTTTCGTTCTGTACAATACTTTTGAAGGATCTTCAAGGTCAAGCAGAGCGGCTCCCATTGAATACCGGAATCCTCTGCAGGTATTGATCACTCCATGGTAGAAGAGCAACCAACCTTCTTCTGTTTTGATAGGAACCGGCCCTCCCCCGATCTTTGTACATTGCCATGCACTGTCTTCGAAAGGGGTTACTTTCATCACACATCGGTGCTCACCCCAATATTTCATATCAGGACTGTAGCTGATATAAATATCCCCAAAAGGCGTATGTCCGTTGTCACTCGGACGGCTCAACATAGCATATTTACCATTGATTTTCTCAGGGAAAAGAACTCCGTTTCTGTTGAATGGCAAAAAGGCATTTTCACACTGAAAAAATTCTTTAAAGTCAAAAGTATACCCAATCCCGATCGTAGGACCATTATATCCGTTGCACCATGTGATCCAGTAACGGTCTTCTATAAAAGTGACGCGGGGATCATACTTGTAATCGGACTCGATCATATCGGTATTACCCTCCTTCATTTCTATAGGATCATGATTGATATCCCAACTGATCCCATCCTTACTGAATCCTGCAAAAATATTCATCTGTACCGCTTTGTTATCGCAACGGAACACACCTGCAAATCCGTCTTCAAAAGGGATCACCGCACTGTTGAATATACTGTTGGATGTTGGTATCGCATATCTGTTAATGATCGGGTTTTCGGAAAACCTCCACATAATATCATTGCAACCTTCCGGGCGATCCTGCCAGGGGATCATTACTGATTGAGCTGTCATAAAGTATTTTTACTTTTTATTTTTAATTGTTTTATTGATGATGTGGCAAACTTTTATTTAAACCTAACAGGTTTTAAAAACCTGTTAGGTTGAGTGCCAATTTATTTAATTATGTTCTTCTTTATTTTCTGAATAAGGGAACGGAACCAGTAAAGTCACTACAAATGCAGGAATCGTAGCCACCAGAACCCAGATAAAGAACATTTTATATCCGATCCAGTCACTGATCATTCCGCTGAACATTCCCGGAATCATCACGCCAAGGTTCATAATCCCTGTTGCAAATGCATAATGGGCCGTTTTGTGTTTCCCTGGGGCAATCTGCTGCATCATATACAGCATCAGGCCTACAAAACCAAACCCATAGCCGAAGTATTCCACTACAATAGCAACTCCTACCGGTAAAAGATCAACCGGCTGGTAATAAGCCAGTAACGCATATACCACAAAGGGAATATTGAATGCGCAGCACAACCATATCAGAGATTTTTTCAAGCCTCTGGCTGAAATAAAATATCCCGCCAGGACAGATCCTAAAATAAATGCTGCAGAACCATAGGTACCATAGATAAGGCCAATATCCGATGTAGATAGTCCCAGCCCTCCTGACGTTCTTGGCGCTTTAAAAAACAGGGGCGCAATTTTGATCGCGAAACCTTCTGCAAAACGGTACAGAATAATGAAGAGCACAGACCACAGGATATTCTTTTTGGTAAAGAAAGAGGTAATAACCTCCAGCAATTCTTTACGGACATTTCCGGCTGTTTTTTCATTTTTCTGCACTTCCCGGTGTTCTTTCGGTAAAATCAGATAATGATAAACGGCTAATGCAAAGAACAACAATGCATAGATGCCCATAATGATCATCCAGGCATGAGTTACTCCCTTTGTTTTTTCCAAAACTCCGGCAAAATACACCAATGCCCCACTGCTGATAATCTTGGCAAGATTGTAAAAAGCACCCTGCCATCCGATATATTGAGCCTGTTCTTTATTGGTCAGGAAACCAATATACGTTCCGTCTGCCACCACATCATGGGTGGCTCCACAAAATGCAACTACTGCAAAAAGAGCAATACTGTATTTGAAAAAGTCGTGCAAAGGCAGACTTAATGCGATCAACGCAAACAGAATCCCTATGGCAAACTGGGTAGAAACAACGAAGAATTTTTTGGTCTTATAGATCTCCAGAAAAGGACTCCAAAGAGGCTTTAAGGTCCAGGAAAACATAATAAGGGCCGTCCAGAACGTGATCTGTGAATCCGAAACTCCCATGTCTTTGTACATGATCCCTGAAACCGCATTAATGGTTATAAAGGGAACACCCATTGCAAAATACAATGTGGATATCCAAAGAATCGGCTGAATCCGATGGGTTCCGGAGTTGTTTTTTCCCATATTTAAAATAAATTCTACATAAAAAGAGAACATCTCAAAAAGCTCATTCCGGCTAAAACGAAACTATAAATTTGGAGATCCTACTCTACTCTCCTGCCTGAAATGAATCAAATAAAAATCTGATTTTGAGATGCCTCTGTATTGTTGAGTGATTCTGATTACTTATTATTTTTTATCCCACCATAACTTCGTTCCTCCGGTATCCGGTCCGTTAAGCATCTGAGATGCCTGCTGGTAATTATAAAGTGAAGTTTTGGTATCGATAGTAAAAGGAATTCTTCTAATCATCGCTTCTGTACTGATTGCTCCTCCACTATCATTTTTTCTTACCTTGAAAAGGATAGGATATCCTGTTCTTCTCTGCTCTGCCCATGCTTCGGGTCCGTTCGGATAAAGGGACAACCATTTCTGGGTAATAATCCTTTCTAATTTTCTTTCGTTGGTATCACTGTTATTCCAAGCAATAGTGATGGTACTTAGCTGAGGATTTCCGGCAAGTACATTATTGTCTGCATTTTTAGGATCAATATAAGGCGCTTCCATAGATGTTGTATCGGCAAGATAAGTGCCCACATCTGCACTTTTACCCCATTCACCGAAAGACTGCTGAACACCCGTTTCATAATTGCTCTGAACATCACCGGCGCCAGCATATCCCCTTAAGGCAGCTTCAGCTTTCAGGAACCAGGTTTCTGCAGCAGTGAATAGTTTCATTTTACCGTCAGTAGCTGAAAAATAATCGCCATTTGCCGATTTCGCTTGTGGTTGTGAGAAAGCGCCATAGGTTGATTTACCATTTAATAAATCAATCCCCTGACGTATTCCTATATATTTCCCCTCAACTTCTGTATCTTTTGCAGGAATAGCATATGCAGGAAGTCTTGGGTCATTATATCCGTTCATATAAGCCATCAAAGGTGCCCCTATCAAACAGTCTCCCCAGGAATAGATGATAAAGCTCAGTTCAGACTGTCCCACACTGATCAATGCATTATCCGCGTTATCCGTGATCAATCCTGCTGACGAAGCTAATGCCTCTTCTGCATATTGTTTTGATTTGGCGGGGTCAGCATAGCTCATTCTCATGGCTAGTCTAAGCTTAAGTGAATTAGCCAGTTTCGCCCATTGCGCCATATTTCCGCCATATACCAAATCAGCATTTGTCAATGAACTTTTATCTTCTACATTCTGTGTCGCCGGAGTAGCCATTACTTTCTGTAAATCTGTAATAGCTGAAGTAAGATCAGCGATAAAATAATTGTAGGCTTCCTCCTGGGAATCAAAATCGGTAACTCCATTAGGATTCGGCTTTTCATATTTGCTGTATACTACAGGGCCATGATTGTCTGAAACTCTTGCTGCTGTAATAACTTTCAGAATTTTTTTCACAGCGAATGTTCCGGTAAAATCTACTCCCGGATAATTATTTTTAGCTGCGTTATCAATAATGATTGAGTAATTGAAAATATCCTGCTGCCTGGCAATAATCCTGTTATTCCATCCATCCATCATAGAGTAGGTAAGATTATTTACCCCACCGTTGAATGGAGTTGCCGTACTGAACATTCCACTGTACATGTCCGCACTAAGGTTGGGATAGAGCTGATAGTCTGCCTGCAGCCCTCTCTGTATAGATTTCATAGGGTTAACAACAGCGATAAAGTCTGCATAGAAATTTTCAGGACCACCAAGTTTTTCCTGATTATACTGGTCAAAATCATCGGTACATCCTGTTGCGGAAAGCATTAATACAGCTCCGAATACTAATATTTTAATATTATTGATTTTCATTTTTGTAATTGTAAAAGTTAGAAGTTAGCTTTTAATGATAATCCGATAGATCGGGTAACCGGTAGTCCGAATGAGTCTACTCCTACTCCACCAGGTGTGTTGCCTGATACCTGTTCAGGGTCAAATGGTGCTTTTTTATAGAAGAAAAATAAATTGGTTCCTACTAAGCTCACCGTTGCATTCTTCATATATTTTGAATTGATATCAAATGTATATGCAATGGAAGCCTGACGTAAACGTACTGTTGTAGCACTGTACAGATAAGCTTCGTCAATTCCTTTTCCATAACCTTCTGTAGTACCCACTGTCTTATAATAATCTTTTGGATTCGTCAAACCGGTATAAGCCTGTCCTTCATTAGGAGTTCCAGGTGCATATACAGCATTAGGAATGGATATTCCCCCGGCATCTCTTGCATCAGCGGAAGCCTGGCTGACGCCATACTGATCATTGGCCTTTTCAGTAAGAGAAAGCACCTTACCTCCAAACTTACCGTCAATAAGGAAAGAAATTCCCAGTTTACCAATATTAAATGCATTATTGAAACCCAGAATAAACTTAGGGTTCGGGTTCCCAAGGTAAGTAGGAATATTATCTGCTAATGGAACTCCTTTTTCGTTCACTAAAATACGTCCCTGATCATCTCTTTTGAACTTAATTCCGTAAAGATCTCCAAAAGACCCTCCCAGCTTAAGTCTCGTATACTCACCTCCTCCTGTCAATGAGAATAGCTGTTCTTCCGGAATGCTCAAGCTTGGTGGAAATAGCTCAACTATTTTATTTTTGTTAGCTGATGCATTCACGGTAGCAGTCCATCCGAATTTTTCTAAATCAAAGATTTTATAAGACAGGGAAGACTCAAAACCTGTATTTCGGATTTTTCCGGCATTGAGGTAATATGATCCCGGAGCTAACCCTCCTAAGTTTGAATAGACTGTTGTTTCCAGCAATTGATTACTTGTATTGGAATTATAATAGGTAATATCAAAATTTAACCTGTTATTCAATAACCTTAGCTCAGTACCGGCTTCAAAAGTTTTATTAAGCTCCGGTCTTGGAAGTAATGCTTCAAAACCAGGACCTGTAGCAAAAGAACTTTTAGGGTATACAATTGTTCCAGCATCTACTCCATAAGTATATCCTTTATTGTATTCAACCATTGCATTGGAAATATTGGTTGGTAATCCCAATCCTACAGTTGCATAAGATCCTCTTATTTTCCAGAAATTGATAACTTCCGGAAGTTTGAATATGGAAGATAATATGGCATTGGCTCCTACAGATTCATAGTCAAATCCGGTTCTTCCGGTTAAAGCTAAGGTAGAATCCCAGTCGTTTCTAAAGGTCATGTCTATATAGAACATATTTTTGTATCCTACAGAAGCGCTTGCAAAAACAGACTGCACCTGTTTTTTCATATTTGTATAGGTATGGTGATATCCGTCTCCAGGCGCTCTGTTTATATTCCACTGAAGGTTATTTAAAGTGAAAAGATTTGGATTGGCCAGATAAGCGTTATCAATCTGTGTTATCTTGTTTCTTGTAGTATTGATACTCCCTCCTATCGTAAAATCTAAAGAGATAGATTCACTCAGCTTAGGACTACCAACAAGCAAAACATCACCATAAGTAGAGGAATTTTCATAAATATTCTTAAGAATTCTGCCATTAGTACCATTAGCCAGTAAACTAGGCGCTGAAAAAGCGGCTATGTCACGCTGACTATCTGATATATTCCAGCTATAGTTTCCTCTTACTCTTGCAGACAACCACGGATTGATCTGATAAGACAAAGAAAGAGCTCCATATACATTCTTATTGCTCACAGTAACCGGATTTCTGTTTAAAATCCAATAAGGATTCTGCGTCACCGGATTTCCTTTGAAGCTTCCATCCGGGTTAACCTCCCACCAATTCTGAGCAGGCAAAAACCTTGTTTTATCTAAATAAGAATAGCTATTAGGTCCATACTGGTCAAAATCTACCCCTCTTGGTAGCCAATACAAACTTGTCAAAGGAGAAAAAGAGGCTCCCGGAGTCTGTCTGTTCTTACTTTCCTGTAAGGAACCGATAAAGTTTGCATCTAATGTTAATTTATCATCCAGGAATTTACTTGAATTCCTGAAAGAGACATTATACTGATCAAAATAAGACATAGGAACCACTCCCTTATTGGTTGTATTTCCAATAGAGAAATAACTGGTTGATTTTTCGTTCCCTGACTGGAAGGAAAGACTGTTTACCCAGGTAGTCCCTGTTTGCAGAAAATCTTTAAGATAATCCTTTGATTCCCCTTTAGCTCCCCAGCTGTCAACAGACTGTCCAGGCTGCTGACCCGGAACAGATGGATCATAAGACAAATAACTGTGTTGCAACTTTGGAAGGCTGTATGCTCTGTCCACTGTAAGACTGCTGCTGTAAGTAATTGAGCTTTTACCTGCTCGTCCTTTTTTAGTTGTAATCAGAATAGCTCCGTTTCCTCCTGCAGAACCATATAACGCAGAAGCAGAAGCTCCCTTCAGAAAATTGATACTTTCAATATCATCAGGATTGATCGAGCTCAATACATCTCCGGGATCCGGCATATTGGAGTATTGTCCGATATCTGCTGATTTTCCCGTTCCATTGATGATAGGAATTCCATCGATTACATATAATGGCTGGGTGTTGTTTACAGATTTATTACCTCTCATGATCACCCTTACGGAGCTTCCTACACCATTAGTTCTGTTGATCTGCACATTGGAAACTTTTCCGTTGATCGAGTTTAAAAGATTGGGCGTTTTCACTTCGGTCAGCTCATCTCCTCCAATCTGCTGACTGGAATACGTCAGAGAGCGGGCCTGCCTTTTGATCCCCAAAGAGGTGACTACGACCTCCTGAATATTGGTTGTCTTAGTAGTGTCAGCCGCTTTTTGCTCCTGTGCATTCGCAGAAAGTGAAAAAACGAACAGAACTGGTATAACTGCTTTTCTCATAAGGTTTAGATTCGTTAGATTTAATTGAGAATCAATTACATTACTTTATTTTCCAATACAAAAAAATTATTGTTTTTTAAGCAACATTTTGTCGTTTATGTATTAAATTATTTAAAGTTTGTTAAGATTTAATTCACATTAACAAATCTAAATTTTGTAACCAGTCAGATATAATACTATTTTATCATAAAACGATATTATTTTTTCAGTAATTTAATTTAAAAGCAAATAAAACACTGTATACCAATACAATACACCCTTATTTAAACGATTCAAAAATGAGGATATATCTGATATATATGTAAGATGAAGAAAGAAAATGATGAAAGAGAACATCAGCTTCCAACAAATACTATTCGATCTTTTTCACTCCTTTAAACTGTTCTTTAAATTCTGTAGGCGTTGTTTTTTTGATCGCTTTAAATACTTTGTTGAAATTGGCAATATTATTAAAACCGGCTTCAAAGGCTATTTCAAAAACGGTAAGATTTTTTTCCATCAGCCAACGGGCTGCATAGCTGATCCGTATTTCATTAAGATAGTTGATAAAAGTTTTGCCGGTTCTTTTTTTAATGAATCTGTTGAAGGTCACGTTGCTCATATTCACCAGTGATGCGACCTTATCCAGTGTTATCTTATTTTCAAAGTTATTATGTACAAAATCATGAACGATCTTCATTTTATCATTGTCCGCAAAGGTCTCAAGTTCTATGCTGTAGGATGACAACAGGGTTTTATCTTCTGCGATGGCCAGTTCATTCAAAATTTTCATAATTTCTATGAAGGACTCGAAACTGTTCATCTTTGACAGATTAAGAAACGAATCTTTTAGTTTTTCAGCGGTCTCTGTAGAAAACAGAATGCCTCTGATGGAATCTTTCATCAGATTATTGATCGGTTTCAGGATATTTTTCTGCATCATCGACTGGTTAAAGAAATCCTGATTAAACTGTATAGTGATTTCGTGAGTCTTCCTGTTTTTACATCTGTAATTAGCCCAACAATGTGGCAAATTGGGACCCACCAGCACCAATTCCAAATTTCCGATCTCGCCGGTATGGTCGCCTATCATCCTGCGGTAGCCTTTTCCTTTGTAGACGAAATTAATTTCAATTTCCGGGTGATAATGATAAGGAAAATCAAACGATGCTTTGATCCTGTCAAACACAAGGAAGCTGTCTTCAGGAGATAGTGGAGTTATTTCTCTCAGAATATTTTCTAATTCGCTCATGCAGACAGTTTTGAAAAAATTAAATGGAAGTAATCTATAATATTCAAGTAATTGAATTACTAAATTACAGTTATTTTTATAAAAACAATTATTACAGTATTATATTGTACTTTTATTTATAGAAACAAAGCCGCTTCACAAAATTTGTAAAACGGCTTTCATATTGAGTTTATGTTTTAGATTTTCAACTCAATATTGTGCAATAGAACTAACCATTATTTGTCCTTAATAAGTTTTAAGTTTTGTTATCATTTCCTCATAATACTTATAATTCAATTTCTTGTCAAAGTTAAAACCATAAGCTCCATAGCCACCTGCTTTCGATTGATATTTTTGGGAAGTATAATATTGTTTCAAACGCAACGGTCCCTGACTGGCATCAGTAGAAGAATAAGCCTCTTCAAAGTCTGCGGAGATCAGCATGATCCGCTCTTTTGGGAAGCCCGCCTGTAAATAGCCATCAATTTTATTGTCAGTATAAGTTTCGCTACCCCAATAATCCTGAATATACAGCAGATTAATTTTTGTAAGTGTTTCTTTTGATAGTTTCAATTCTGAAAATCCCACATTAGTATCAATAATCAGCAGTTTACCCGATTTAGATTTTGGACCGAAATATTTAGCAAAGGCCTGTACATACCGCTCTAAATCACCATCATTGAATCCTGTCACAGAGTATCCAGGCTCTATATCCAGGTCTATTCCGTCGAATCCCCATTGGCTTAAAGAATCAGATACCATTTTGGCATAAGCATCATAATCTTCCGGAGTATTTTGAAACTTCACAGTTTTCCTGGCATCTTTGTAGTTTTCGAAAATCTCATTGGCAAACTGAGTTTGAACCACAATTTTACTATTTGATTTCAGGTATTTAATATCATTTATAATCTCAGTCAGGGTTTTGGCATCTTCACCCGCTGCCCCCGGAGCTCTGTCTCCTCTCTTTAAATTACAGAGTCCTGAAAAACGATGAAACAGGTTTACAATATCCACACCATCAGGAATATCTCTCAGATTATAATAATCAGGAGTCATCCCTCCTCTCGTTAGTCCATTGAAATATCCAACCACTTTAAATTTTTTATTACTGATAGCTTCAAGCGGATCCTGTTGCTGTGGGTCAACTTCATTACCTCCTCCTGTACAAGATGTGAAATTGAAAGAGATTAGAAGCAGTAACAGCAGGTTCAAAAAAGAAATTTTAATTTTACTTTTCATAATTTAGTATTTTTTTTTACTGTTTTTAAATTCATTGAATAAGTTTTACTTATTTTAATTAAATAATATTTAATACATACAATGAATAATTAAAAATTTGTTAAGACTTAATTCATATTAACAAATCTAAATTTTGCAAATAACAGGAGATAATATTATTTTATCATTCAACAATATTATTTTTCACATTTCCAAATAATCTGTTTAAATAAGCAATCTATAGCCGTTATAAAATTTAAAGCCATACTTCATAAGCTTTAATAATTTAATGCATTCCGAAACCACGCTTTTTTGTATCTTTAAGCTAAAGTTAAAGTATGCCGCAACCGCTTATTTTTGAAGATCATTATAAAAGACTCGGACTGGAAATATTTTCGGAAGAGGATATGGAGAACTTCAACGGGAATCAGTTCAGAACAGACATCAAAGTTTTCTTTATCCCTTCAGGCTATGAACTTACAGTAGACTTTAATCATTACAAAACCGGGAAACCCTCCCTGTTTTTTCTCACCAACCAGCACATGACCCTGGAAAAAGGAAAGGAAGAATCCATGCTTCTTCACTATAACCGTGATTTCTACTGTATTCAGATTCACGATAAGGAAGTAGCCTGTGACGGACTTCTCTTCCATAATGTATTTGAAATTCCTTTCGTTGAGTTGAACCCTGCGGAAACAGCTCTTATAAAAGACCTTTTTCAGAACATCAGAGATGAACTTGAATGGAAAGATTCGTCTGCGGAAGAAATGATCAGAACCTATGTGAAACAGATCATCATCAGAGCAACAAGAATGTGGAAAAAGCAGAATCTGGATCATGATACGATAAAAATACCCGGCAGTGAACTTGATATCTTCAGGGATTTCAGCAGACATCTGGAAATCCATTTCAGGAAGAAACATAATGTTGCGGATTATGCGGAGCTGCTTCACATTGCTCCTAAAACCTTAACCCATAAGTTTAAAAATTTAAATCTGGATTCCCCCAATCAGTTTATCATCAACAGGATTTTATTAGAAGCCAAAAGATTGCTTTTCTATACAGATAAACCTGTCAAAGAAATCGCCTATGATCTCGGATATGAAGATCCCGCTTACTTCAACAGGCTTTTTACCCATAAAACAGGAAGTACTCCTGCCAATTTTAAGAAAAATTACTCTTCGGGAAAAAAGTACAATATTTAAGTCTTTTTATCTATTGAATCCGTCTTCCCGCTGATCTATCTTTGTAACATCAAAATCAATCAATATTAACAAAAAAAACAAACATTATGAGACGTAACGCAACTGCCGTTTGGAACGGTACTATCAAAGAAGGTAAAGGACACTTAACGACTCAAAGCACGACTTTAAACCAAACGCAATATTCTTTCAACAGTCGTTTTGCTGATGGTGTGGGGACAAATCCTGAAGAATTGCTGGCTGCAGCCCATGCCGGATGTTTCACTATGAAATTAGATGCAGAACTCTCCCAGGCCGGTTATAATCCTGAAGAGCTAAAGACTACATCTGTGATTACCCTTGATCCCAACATCGGAAAAATCACAAAATCAGAATTGACCTTAACGGCTAAGATTCCGGGAATATCAGAAGAAGAATTCCAGAAATATGCCAAAATAGCAGAGGAAGGATGCCCTGTAAGTGCAGCATTCAACTTTGAAATTACATTGAATGCCACTTTAGAACAATAATTTTTTTAAAGTTTATGACCTATTAAATCTGAGTTCCGTTATTGCTCAGATTTAATTTTCAAATAAAATATACCGATTGGTATATTTTTATATCTTTGTATTATCATTTAATACTTAAAATGTCAAAGGCAGAAAAAACAAAACAGTTCATTATTGAGAAGACAGCGGCTTTGTTCAACACCAAGGGCTACCTATCAACCTCACTGTCAGACATCACACAAGCAACAGGTCTGACCAAAGGCAGTATCTACGGAAATTTTGAAAACAAAGATCAGGTTGCCATTGAAGCGTATAAATACAATGCCGGCCAATTGAGCAAAATCATGAGCCGCTCTTTTGGTGATCATTATCCGACCACCGTAGAAAAACTTTATGCTTTGGTGGATTTTTACAGAAACAACTGGCACTCCGTCTTTTCAAATGGAGGATGCCCGCTGATGAATGCGGCAACAGAAGCTGATGATTCTTTTCCGGTTCTTAAAAATCAGGTACAAAGATCTTTTGAACTGTGGACTGCAAAAATAACAGCAGTCATTCAGCAAGGTCAGGAAAATGAAGAAGTGAAAAAGAACATTAATGCGGAAGAGTACGCGTCACTTTTTGTGATGCTTATCGAAGGGGGAATTCTACTTTCAAAAACCATGGATGATGAAAAATTCCTGAATCAGGCATTAGATAAGATCAGAAGTATGATCGACAACGAATTAATTATTCTTCCATCATAAATTTTATAATATGGAAACAAAAAGAGTGGCTATCGTAGGATACAACAGAATCCCTTTTGCCAGAATGAACACCGCTTATACAGAACAGGGAAACCAGGACCTTTTACTTGCTTCTCTGAACGGACTGATAGATCGTTACCATTTAAAAGGAAAACTACTGGGAGAAGTTGCCGGCGGTGCGGTTATCAAGCATATTTCTGAAAGTAACCTCATCAGAGAGACCGTTATGAATACGGCACTTGATCCCGCTACCCCTGCATGTGATCTTCAGCAGGCTTGTGATACGGGAATTGAAGCGGCTATTTACATCGGAAATAAGATTACCTTAGGACAGATCGAAAGTGGTATAGCCTGCGGAGTAGAAGCCATGAGCAATATTCCTTTTGAGTCTTCACCACGATTAAGAAAAGCACTTCTGAACGCCAATAAAGAAAAATCTGCTTTCGGAAAATTAAAACACCTTCTAAGTCCCAGGCTGAAAGACTGGATGCCCATTCCTTACAAAGGACAGGAGCCTAAGACAGGCCTGATGATGGGGGAACATACAGAAATCACGGCAAAATATTATAAAATTTCCAGAGAAGAGCAGGATGAACTGGCACTCAAAAGCCACCAGAACATGGCAAGAGCTTATGAAGAAGGTTTCTTTGATGATATGATCTCCTCTGCTTTCGGTCTGGATAAAGACAATAACCTGAGACGTGATACCAGTCTGGAAAAATTATCACAGCTGAAGCCTGCATTTGATAAACTGAACGGCACTTTAACGGCAGGCAACTCCACTCCTTTTACAGATGGTGCTTCAGCTGTTTTGCTAGCAAGTGAAGAATGGGCAAGAGCCAATGATCTGCCTGTTCTGGCCTATATCACTTTTTCAGAATTAGCAGGAATAGAATATGTGGAAAATCAACAGAATCTTCTTCTTGCCCCTGCTTTTGCAGCAGAAAGAATGCTCAAAAAGGCAGGCATGAAGCTGGAAGATTTTGATTATTATGAAATTCATGAAGCTTTTGCTGCACAGGTATTAGCTACCATAAAAATCTGGGAAAACGATGATCTGGCAAAAAGTTTCGGGTTAGAAAAAGCCCTTGGAGCAATAGACAGAAATAAGCTGAATGTGAAAGGAGGAAGTCTTGCAGCCGCCCATCCCTTTGCAGCCACAGGAGGAAGAATTATTGCAACCTTGGCAAAGCTGCTGCATGAAAAGGGAAGCGGGAAAGGTTTTATTTCGATCTGCGCAGCCCGTGGACAGGGAGTTACTATGATTTTAGAAAAGTAGTATGATAGCCGTAAAATTTTTTTAGACAAAATTATTTTTATTATGCCATAAATAATATGAGCAAATATTCGTCTTCAGCGAAAGAAAATCGATAATATTGCAAGCGAAAAGCAAAAATTGAGCATGGATAAATCCGATTTACTCCATGAAAATCTAATCTATTTAAAATTAATAACTAAATATGAAGAGAGTTGTCATTACAGGATTAGGCGCTGTGACGCCTTTGGGAAATAATGTTGAAGAATTTTGGCAAAACAGCATTAAAGGAGTCAGCGGAGCGGGATTGATCACCCATTTTGATACAGAAAAGTTTAAGGTACATTTTGCCTGTGAGGTAAAGAATTTCGATCCTAAAGTTCATCTGAATCATAACGAAATAAAAAGAAGCGACCTGTTTACACAATATGCGATGTATGCATCTTCCGAAGCCATTCAGGATTCCGGATTGGAGCTGGAAAAAATGGATCCGTTCGACACGGGAGTAATCTGGGGTACCGGACAGGGAGGCATGTGGACCTTTGAAAAAGAGGTAATGGATTTCTCTCAGGGCGACGGTACACCACGTTTCAACCCGTTCTTTGTTCCGAAGTTCATTGCCAATATGGCTTCAGGAATGATTTCCATGAAATATGGTCTTCAGGGAATCAATTATACAACTGTTTCCGCATGTGCCACGGGAAATACGGCATTGATGGATGCTTTCAATTACATCCGTCTCGGGAAAGCCAAAGTCATTATCAGCGGAGGCTCTGAAGCGGCAATTACTCCTGCTTCCATTGGCGGTTTCTCTATTATGAAGGCAATGTCTACGAGAAATGATGATTTTGCTACAGCAAGCCGTCCTTACGATGCAGAGAGAGACGGATTTGTAATGGGTGAAGGCGCAGGTGCTTTGGTGCTGGAAGAATATGAGCATGCTAAAGCAAGAGGTGCAAAAATCTATGCAGAATTAGCTGGTGCAGCCATGACGGCAGATGCTTACCATATGACCGCACCTCATCCTGAAGGAGCCGGGGCCATCAAAGCCATGCAATTGGCCGTAAAAGAAGCGGGAGCCAATATAGAAGACATCGATTATATCAACCCACATGCGACTTCCACCCCCTTGGGAGACCTTATTGAATTAAAGGCGATCAACAATGCATTTAAAGGAAGCAAGAACATTGATATCAGTGCTACAAAATCCATGACAGGCCACTTATTGGGTGCTGCGGGAGCTGTTGAAGCGATCCTTTCTATCAAAGCTATTCAAAACGGTATCATTCCACCAACCATCAATCTTCACAGCATTGATGAGCGTATCCCGAAGGATATCAATATTGTCTTTGGGGAAGCGAAAGAAAAGGAAATCAACTTTGCACTGAGTAATGCCTTCGGGTTTGGAGGCCACAACGCAACTGTAGTTTTCAAGAAGTTCAGCTAAGATCATTAATAAAATAAATTTTTACATCTCTGTATGAATATCATACAGAGATTTTTTATTTTCCCGCAGATAGTGCAGATTTATTTTTAACCACAGATTTTCGCAGATTAACACAGATGTTTTGCGCTTTATTTATTACCTCTGGTCTATAAATAAAAAAGCAGTCCGATTGGACTGCTTTTTCTTATGCTTTTAACCATTCTGAAGAGGAAAGATAGTTCTGATCCGGATAGTAAATGAACAGAAGGTTCCTTCCTTTTATCGTATTGATGATGGGTTGGGTAAGCTCTCGCGGTACAGCAGGACATCCCCAGCTTCTTCCGATTCTTTTGTGCATTGTGGCAAATTCATCACTTACATAATTGGCTCCATGCATTACAATAGCTCTTCTATATGCCGCATCATTGAATCCTTTATCCATTCCAAGCAGCTTCAGAGAATATCCGTTGTCCCCCTGATAAGTCGCATCCGTGATATAAAATCCTAAGCTGCTCTGCAACGAACTTTCCCTGTTAGAAAAATTCGTCGCAAATTCTTCGCCTGTATTTTTGCCGTGGGCAACCAACGAGTTGAACAGAACTTTTTTGTCTTCAAGATCAATTACCCAAAGTCTTTTGGTATTAGAAGACATAGAAAAATCGCAGATAGTTAATAAATGCGAATCCTGGTTAAGCAATCCTGCTTTCTTTAAATTTTCAAATCCCGTCAATGCTTTTGAGAATACTTCATATTTCAATTCATGTTCCGGCTCAAATACAATTGACTGGTATAATGCTTCTGATGAAGATACCGCTGTTGCATTCTTCTCAGATTTCGTGTCGTAAGCTACTTTTTCAATTTTTGTTGTATTGACATTTTCATTCTTTACCGCCACTCCCGGAGAAATGTAAAATGATGTCGTAACCATGTAAACAAGGCCTAATACGCTATAAAATCCTTTCATTCAATACTATATTAATTCCAAATTAGTGAAGCAAAATTATAAAAACATCATTACCTGCCTGCCAAAAACAAAAAAAGTTTAACGCTATTTAAGAAACTTTAACTTCCTGATTCTGTGAATTAAAAGATTATTTTTCGGCATCCGCCACAAACTCCAAACTTATAGAATTCATACAATACCTCAGCCCTGTAGGTTTTGGGCCATCATCAAAAACATGTCCCAGATGAGAATCGCATCTTTTACAAAGCACCTCTACTCTATCCATTCCATAGGATTGGTCTCTTTTATAATAAACTCCTTCTTTATCGGCTTCGAAAAAACTTGGCCAGCCACAGCTGCTTGCAAATTTTGAAGTGGAGCGGAAAAGGTGATTTCCACAAACAGCGCAGTAATAGTCCCCTACCTCGTCAAATTCGTTATATTTCCCGGTAAAAGCCCTTTCTGTAGCGGCTTCTCTGGATATCGCATAAAGATCCGGAGCAAGTATTTTTCTCCATTCATCATTAGAAACATTCAGTTTTGTTGTATCAGTTCTCGAGTAGTATGGATTGTTTTTTGCTTCTGTATTTTCCATAGGAGAGGTTTTAATGGGTTGATGTTTCTGCGTACATGCCTGCAGAATTGTTAATAAGGTTATTGAAACTAAAAATTTCATCGTAAATTTCAATCATTAACCACAAATGGTTTCATAACCAAATTTAGTAAATTTGAGAATATGAATGACGAAGCAAAAAGAAAACAGCTCAGAAAATATAAAGCATTCGCCACGGGATTATTTGTCCTGATGGCTCTTATTTTTATTGTGACTACAATTTTACAGAAGTCCAACAGTTCCCATTGGATCGGCTATGTACGGGCTTTTGCCGAAGCAGCAATGGTAGGTGCTCTGGCAGACTGGTTTGCTGTAACAGCACTTTTCCGCCATCCCCTCGGGCTTCCGATTCCCCATACCAATCTGATTGAAAACAGCAAAGAGAGATTAGGAGATAACCTGGGCAGTTTTGTGGTCAGCAATTTTCTTTCTCCTCAGAACATACGTCCCTATATTCAAAAGCTCAGGATTTCCAATTTTGTTGGGGAATGGCTGGGTAAAGAGAAAAATCAGGACATTCTGATTAAAAACCTTTCAGATATTGTTCTGGACATCCTGAATAAACTTGATGATTCCACGGTAAGCCAGTTTATCAGCAAAAAGGTCTCTGAAATGACGGGTGATCTCAAGCTCAACAAAGTGGTAGGAAACGGAATCGGCTACATCCTGGAAAAGAACGATCATCAAAGGATCATTACCAATCTTTCAAAGCAGATTAAGGACTATATTATTGAAAATGATGAGATGATCAAAGACCGGGTAAAGAAGGGCAGCTATTCATTTATTCCTTCATTTGTAGATAATAAAATTGCAGATAAAATTGCAGACGGTCTGTCTGATTTTTTCAAAGAAATAGAAGAGGATCCGCAACATGCAGTCAGAGAACTTATTACTCAAAAGATTCATGAATTCTCTGTTGATCTGAAAGAAGATCCCAAATGGGAAGATGAGTTTAAAACCATTAAAAACGGGCTTCTGAAAAATGATAAGCTGGATGAATATTCCAATGACATCTGGGTTTCTATCAAAAGGACGCTGATGAAAGAATTGCAGGAAGATCATTCCGCGTTGAAAAATTATCTTTCTAAAAACCTGAATGAATTTTCGCAGAATTTAAAAACCGATGAAAGCCTTCAGCATAAAATTGATCACTGGGTTCGGGTAACGGCTTATAAATATATCCTTAAAAATACCCATCAGTTCGGAAACCTCATCAGCACAACGGTCGGAAACTGGCAGGGAAAAGAGCTGAGTGAAAAGCTGGAGCTGGAAGTAGGTAAAGACCTTCAGTTCATCCGGGTAAACGGAACCCTTGTAGGAGGACTGGTAGGACTGATCATCTACACCGTTGCTCACTTTTTTATCTAAAAACTAAACCAACGATACACCAGCCATGAAACAAATGTTCACCCTATTATTTTCTTTCAGCTTTGCTTTTTTTCTCTGCCAGAAAGTTGAATTAAAGAAAGTAACTGATTCTTCACAGGTTTTCAAAGGAGAAATTGCAGGGGTACCCATCACCATTCAACTCAATTATACAGGAATTATAGACTGCGACCAGTATCAGCATTACGTAGATGGATGGTACTATTATGACAAATACCAAAAGAAAATTCCCTTAACCGGAATTTATGATTTTTATGGTAATCTTTCATTATACAACTTTGGAGCTAAGCAAAAACAGAACACCAAAAGTTTTAAAGAGGAAATCACTTCCCGACAGAAAGTAGAAAGAGCTAATGAAATAGTGCAGAAATTAACTCCTCAAGAGTCCATTATATTTGAACGACCTGATCCTAAAAAAAATACAATTTCAGGTTATTTTTATCTGAATAAAAAAGCCCAGCCTGCAAAGCTCTTCACAGGTAATAATATGATTTACCGTTACAACAATTATCTGATTCTGCCCAATAACAAAAAGATCAATACCTACGATTTCATTAATAAAGCTGGTGGCAATGAATTGGTTTCATACACATCCGGAGAAAATGGAAACAGAGTGTTACTTTATTTTGAGGAAGTTTCGAATTTTAATTTCTGTGGAATGTGTGGCGCCAGTGATGGAGAAAAGGGATATCGTGTTTTATATTTTACCAAAGACTGGAATTATAAAAATTATGAAGAATTTCTTACCGAAAGCTGTCGGGAGAACATCTATGACACTACACAAGTAAAATCAAAGGATGGTAAAACAATACAGTATAAAGTAAAAAAATCGGATTTTTCTCCGGCTTATACGCTTACTGTGAATATACAACATGCATCTGTGGTAAAGTCAAAATAAAAGTATTCACTCAAATTTTTCTTGCTACAAATACACAAATAAGAAATTCGTGCATCCGTGGCTAAAACAAAAAAGAGACCATCTGGTCTCTCTATATTATCTCGGTAATCTGCCTGCTCTTTTCAGAAGCTCCTGATTGATTTCATTGATCAGTTCCGGGCCTTCGTAGATAAATCCGGTATACAGCTGTATTAAACTTGCACCGGCGTCTAATTTTTCAATCGCATCTTTTGCGGAATGTATTCCTCCTACTCCGATGATGGGAAATGCCCTGTTGCTCTTTTCAGAAAGGTATCTGATCATTTTTGTACTTCTCTCACGGATAGGTTTTCCACTCAAACCTCCATTTCCTATTTGTGCTAAAACCTCCGGTGAAGTTTGTAAGCCTTCTCTGTTTACGGACGTATTGGAAACAATCACTCCATCTATTTTTGTCTCTGCAATCAGTTCGATAATTTCGTCCAGTTGATTATTATTAAGATCCGGAGCAATTTTCAGCAATATTGGTTTCTGTACAGGTTTTGACTGATTGATTTTCTTCACTTCTGTGATTAGCTCACGCAGATATTCCACATCTTCGAGCTTGGCATGGCTACCTACATTCGGGCAGCTTACATTCAGTACAAAATAATCTACATGAGGATGAAGCCCTTCAAAACATTCCAGATAATCCTGGGTATAATTTTCGGGACTTGTATTGGTGTTTTTTCCGATGTTTCCACCGATGATTATTTTGCCTTTATTGCCTTTCAGTTTTTCAATGGCCGCTTCAAGCCCATCGTTGTTGAATCCCATTCTGTTGATAATTCCGCCATCTTCTATCAAACGGAACAGTCTTTTCTTAGGATTTCCTGTCTGAGCTTTTGGTGTTACTGTTCCGATTTCTACAAATCCGAAACCCAGATCCCCCAATTCGTTAAACAAAACGGCATTTTTATCGAAACCGGCAGCCAGCCCTACAGGATTTTTAAATTTCAATCCGAAAACTTCTCTTTCCAGACGCTTGTCTTCAATAGGTTTTGGAAAAAACAGTCTGGTAAGAAATCCAAAATTTTTAAGCATTGAAAATGTAAAATGATGAACTTCCTCGGGATCAAATTTGAAAAGGATTGGACGAATGAGCGATCTGTACATTGAAAAAAAGTTTTACAAAATTACTCATTTTAAAATTAATCCCGGATTAACCTATGATATTTTATTAAAAAACATGTAAATAACCTTAAACGCTAAGATCGCAAAAGATTTATAACATTTGGAAATATTTTCATTCGCAAAGATGCTTCACTCAGCTAACCCCGCAATTTACCTTTTGCTGAACAGAATGCCTCATCGAACAGAAAAATAAAATTCCTCTTTTTAATACGGCTTTGCGAGCATTGCGTTAAAAAAAGAAATAATAGTTAAGAATACGAGCTCAAATCGAAATTCAAAATATCACCTACTCTTTTGAATTCTTCGTTTACCGTTGCATTCAGCATAATTCTTTCGTTGGTAATCGGATGGTTAAAAATCAATTGATGCGCATGAAGCATCATTTTTGTCATATTGAAAGCTTCCAGCCACAATTTATTTTGTTTATTGCAGCCATGTTTGCGACAGCCTAAAATCGGATGTAGAATATGTTTAAAATGTTTTCTCAACTGGTGCATCCTTCCTGTTTCAGGAATAGCTTCTACTAAACAATATCTCGAAGTCTGATGTTTTAAAAAAGGTAAATCGATTTCTGATTTTTGCAAAAGATGATAATACGTCACTGCATTTTGCCTGACTTCATTTTCATTAATCAAGTCGTAATCGATTGTTTCTTCTTCTCTCGTCCAGCCTCGCAGAATGGCGATATACTTTTTCTCCACTTCTCTGGCAGCAAAACGGTCGCTCATTATTCTAAGCGTATCTTTATCTAAAGTGAACAACAAAACACCTGAAGTTTTTCGGTCTAACCGATGTACAGGATAAACATACTGCCCAATCTGGTCTCTTAATTCCTGAATGGCATAGGTATCTGCTTCTCCCGCATAAAAGGATTTATGAACCAATAATCCGCTTGGTTTATTGATGGCAATAAGATGCTCGTCACGATAAAGAATTTCTAACATGGGGCAAAAATAGAAGTTTTCTTATTATTCCTCAAACTTCAGATGCTCATTAAAAAAAGGTAACATTTGATTTTCAATTCTTCCATTTTCTTTGCTGACCTCACTTCCGTGGGTTCCGATATATTCTTCGGCTTCGTGTTTTATTTTTAGCATTTCAAGGTTTTTGCTCAGATTCATACAACTTACAGGAATATGTTTTAATTCATCATTCCTTCCCCAGTCAAATTTTATAGCCTTCAGTTTTTTGATATTTTCGAAATGTGAAAAAATCAATTCAGAGGTGGAGTTTTTCTTCAATTCCTGCACAACAGAAGCATTAACTTTCAAATCATCTCCATCAAAAGAATAAGGAAAATCAGCATAAAAAGGAGGTTTATTTTCATTTCCGTTATAAGCTCTCGCTATCGCGAAAATAATATTGATCCCTGCATTTTCTCGTTTTGAAAGGTCCGGGATATTTTTAATGTTCTCAATATTTTTATACAAATCAATTTCATTGAGTGTAAAAAACTGAGCATCAAGAATTCCCGGAGAAAGCGCATAAACGGAAGAAAAGACGTCAGGATGCAGAAAAGCATTCCGCAGCGCGCCATTTCCTCCCATCGAATGCCCGGTAATTCCACGGCTGTTTTTATCAGCAATGGTTCTGTAGTTTTTATCAATAAAATCTACCAGCTCAATCGAAGTAAAATCTGACCAGCTTCCCGAAGATTTTGAATTGGCATAAAAGCTTCCTTTGAAAACCGTGCTTTCATCAGGCATCACCATAATGACAGGTTTTATTTTTTTCAAATTAATAGCACGGTCAATAATGTGGTTCATCTTATCACTGCTCACCAACAAGCTGTCGTTCCAGAAAAAACCATGCAGGAAATAAATAACAGGATATCTTTTTGAAGATTTTTCATAATCCGGCGGAAGATATACTGACACTCTGCGTTTAGGGTTTTCTCCGGCTTTATTCTGTAAAGTTTTGGCCGTAATATAGGTTGTAACGATTTTTCCTTCAGGAATTTTTTGGCCCCATACAAGCGGAGCCATCAAAACAAATAGTAAAATGACTAATCCGGATTTTTTCATTGTAAGATTTTAGTAGGTCAAATTTCGATAAATCGTCTCAAAATAAGATAATAATACACGAATTTTATCTTCTTTTACGATTTAGCCCTGATTGAGCGGTATGTCTGAGCTCTTTTCGGAGTTTTGGGGGGGGGGGGGGGGGGGGGGGGGGGGGGGGGGGGGGGGGGGGGGGGGGGGGGGGGGGGGGGGGGGGGGGGG